>NZ_CP054021.1:654375-981562 GCF_005862305.2 Rhizobium indicum
GTTTCGCCTGGTGGAAGGACAGGATCCCCAGGCAATCCGCGATGCCTTCCAACGGCACGTGCGCGCACGTATCCCCAAGGATTGTTCGGTGAGCTTCAGGGATTACGGGCTTTCGACGGCAACCGTCATGCCGATCGACAGTCCGTTTCTCACCAGGACGCTTCAGGCGCTTTCGACAGAATGGCAATGCGAAGCGGCCCTTGCCGGCACGGGAGGCTCGATCCCGATCATCGGCGAATTCAAACGCCGGCTCGGATGCGATGCTCTCCTGGTCGGCTTCGCCCGCTTCGACAACCGCGTCCATAGCCCGAACGAAAAATATGATCTCTCCAGCTTTCATAAAGGCATACGATCCTGGGTCCGGATCCTGGCGACCCTCGCCAACTGACGCTGTAGCACTTTGAATTGCTGCATAATTTATCCTTCCATCGATTCCGATTTAAGGAATTATGCCGTAGGCTATGGTGCGGCCAGCCCACCCTGGTGATCCTGCAGGCCTAGAATAACGGACAATCCCATCCCCATCGACACCGAGGCAGCAGAGACCACCGATGACGATAACCGCTCCCCGCGATTTCCTGAAAAGCCTGTTCGACGCATCAGTTCGCGCCGCCGATCCGCTGACCGGCATCAAGGCGCATCTGCCTGAAAGGCCCAAGGGAAGGACCGTGGTCATCGGCGCCGGCAAGGGCGCGGCGCAGATGGCGCGGGCGCTCGAAAGCGTCTGGGACGGACCGCTCGAAGGTGTGGTGGTCACCCGCTACGGCTATGGCTGCGAGACACGCGGCATCGAGATTATCGAGGCCGCCCATCCCGTGCCGGATGCGGCGGGGCTTGCCGCCGCAAAGCGGCTGATGGAGACGGTGAACGGGCTGACGGAAGACGATCTGGTGATCGCGCTGATCTGCGGCGGCGGCTCGGCGCTGCTGCCCGCCCCACCGGAGGGGCTGACCCTGGAAGACGAGATCGCGCTCAACGAAATGCTGCTTGCCTCGGGCGCGCCGATCTCGGCGATGAATGTGGTGCGAAAGCATCTCTCCACCATCAAGGGCGGAAGACTTGCGGCAGCGACCAAAGCGAGGGTCGTCAGTCTGATCGTCTCCGACATTCCCGGCGACAACCCGGCCCATGTCGCCTCCGGGCCGACGGTCCCTGATGGTTCGACGCGACACGATGCGCTCGACATCGTCAGGCAATACGGATTGCAGCTGCCGCAGGCAGCACTCGACCATCTGAACTCGCCGAGGGCCGACGCGCCGCGGCCGGACGATCCGGTCTTCTTAATGCACGCGCATCACATCATCGCCTCCGCCGGCGTCTCGCTGGAGGCCGCAGCGGCACTGGCAAAATCGCAGGGGATCGAGCCGGCCATTCTTTCGGATGCGATCGAGGGGGAATCGCGCGACGTGGCGCTGGTGCATGCGGCGATCGCCCGCGAGGTGTCGGGCCGGAACAGGCCGTTTCCGAAGCCGGTCGTCATCCTTTCCGGCGGCGAGACGACGGTGACGCTGAGAACCAGGGGTGGCAAGGGCGGACGCAACGGCGAATTCGCGCTCGCCATGGCGCTTGCGATCGACGGACAGGAGGGCATTCATGTCCTGGCAGCCGACACGGACGGGATCGACGGCTCGGAGGATAATGCCGGCGCCTTTGCTGATGGCGGCACGGTGAGACGCCTGCGTGCTGCCGGACTCGATCCGCGCCGGCTGCTCGACGGCAATAACAGCTATTCAGGCTTTGCGGCCACCGGCGATCTGTTCGAAACCGGCCCGACCGGAACCAATGTCAATGATTTCAGGGCGATCCTGATCAGTTAGGAAGTGGCGGAGATGGCGGATCAGGTCTTGATCCGCCCCTGCCCGACCAGCCAGCCGACCGATTCCTGCACCGCCTGCAGGGAGGTGTATCTCGGGGTGTATCCCAGCAGGCGTTTGGCTTTGGCGATCGAGCAATTCGGGCTGCGGGCGATATGTTCCCAGGTCGCCTTCGCATCTTCGGCCGTCTGACTTTCGGCCCAGGCGTCGAATGGGGCGAAGCTGAGCTTCGGCTCGTGCCCGAACCAGCGAGACATGGATTCGGCATAACCGCGAAGGGTCAATGCCTGCTCAGAGACCGCGTGGAAACTTTCGCCGATCGAGGCATTCCGGTTGGCAATCGCGCCCATGAACATCGCTGCCACATCATCGGCATGGACGTGATGAACGGTCTCCAAGCCGAAATGGGGCAGCGCCAGGGTCTCTCCGCGGGCAAGGGTCGAAAAGACCTGCAGGTTGAAATTGCCGGCCGGATTGAGCGGCGTCCAGCCGGGACCGACAATGTGCCCGGGATGGATGATGGTTGCCGGAAATCCGCGAAGCCTTGCCTGCTGCAGCAGATAGGTTTCGATCGCAGCCTTCTGCGTGCCATAGTCGCCGAAAGGAGACTTCGGCGCCTCTTCCAGCGTCGGCACGGCAGTGGGGTAGCCATGCGTCCAGATCGTGCCGGTATGCAGGAAGTGACCGACATGCCCCTGCAGCGCCGTCACCAGGTGCTCGGCACTTTCCAGCGTGAAGCTGATCATGTCGATGACGATATCGGCTTTCACTTCACGTACGGCCGGGCCGAACTCACCCGTCCGCTCCATGGCTGCCCGGTCCATCTGACGCTGATCGACGGAAGCCCAGGCGTGGTTTGCCGTATAGGGCTTCGCCGTGCCTCGGCTGATCGTGACGACGTCGTGACCTGCCTCCACCAGACGGGGAACGAGATAGGTTCCGACATGGCCCGTTGCTCCGACTACCAAAACCCGCATCATCGTTCCTCCCTTGGAATTTCCGTGTTGAATATGCTGCGCTCAGGTGATCCTGCAAGCAGACTTTTCGTGATCAAGTCGGCTCAACCAGGCCCGCTATCGATTCTTGAAAACAAGACAGGTGCCGCCGTGTTTGCGGATCTGGTTGCAGAGGTCGTTGGCTTCCAAGCGTGTCTGCCGGCCGATGCGGGCAGCATAACGCGGGCGAAAACCAAAGCTGCGGTCGCGCTGGCGCAGGATCAGCGGCTGCTCGGCATTCAAGGGTGTCGGCAGATCCTGCACGGCGTCGAGAAACATGCGCCGGGCCACCGCGACATTCGCATTCGCCGCAAGCTGGACGCCCCAGGGCGCCCATTCACCCTCCTGACGCCAGGGTGTGTCCTTCAATGTCCGCCGTTCGGCAAGCGCCACGCAGCCATCGAGAAACGGCTTGTCCTTGTCGAGCGGGGCGGCCGCATCTTCCGGGGGATTATCCTTCCATTCCTCGATCGTATGCGCGGTGATCGCCAGGACGTAACCGCGCGTCTCGTAAGGTAATCTCCCTGACGCTAGGTAAGATGAAAGTCCGTTTTCGCCGGCATTGTAGGCGGCGGCGGCAAGGCCGAGATTGCCGAAACGATTGCGCAATTCGTCGAGATACTGCGCCGATTTCCGCAGGGCTTCCAACACCTGGTAGCTGTCTTCAAGACCGCGCAGTTTCGCCGTTCCGGGCATGAATTGCGCAATCCCCTGCGCTCCCTTGAAGCTGACCGCATCGGGGCGAAAGGTGCTTTCCCGCCAGATGAGACGGGCGAAATAATCCGGCGGCAATTGATTGGCGCTGGCGAAATGCTCGATCGCGACGCAAAGGTCGCGGTTGAAACTATCTTTCCGGATGCAGAGCGTCTCACCCGATCCCGACGCCGAAGGACCTGAGTAGAGACATGCCGGCGCCCCAGTGCTTCCTTCCGGCTGGGCCATCATAGTGTCCGCTTGGGAAAACAGAAGACAGAGCGAAAGCATGGCCTTGGCCGATCTCATCGCAATGTCGGACTGACGTTTTCGGCGTGTCATCGGATCTCATGAGGTTTGAACTTCCATCACGACGCTGGATTCTAGATATCATCGATCGAGGCACGAAGCTTCCCCATTTCCATATCTGCACCTGAGTTGCTGGCACGGACTGGTCACAGGTTTCTAATTTCGCCATCGATTTTGGAACAAACATATTCGACCTGCCATGGTCGTCGCGTCATCCTGTTTACCAGGAAATCGAGCAAACGAGGATACGCAGATGATTGATCTCCACTACTGGCCGACGCCGAACGGCAAGAAGGTTTCGATCTTCCTGGAGGAAACCGGCACTCCCTATCGGCTGGTGCCGGTCAATATCGGGCGGGGCGACCAGTTCAGACCCGATTATCTAAAGCTCAACCCCAATCACCGCATGCCTGCCATTGTCGATCACGAGCCTGCCGATGGCGGCGGTCCCTTGAGCGTGTTCGAATCCGGCGCGATCCTCTTCTATCTCGCCGAGAAGACCGGCAAATTCTGGCCGCAGGATCTGCGTGGCAAATACGAGGTCACGCAATGGGTGATCTGGCAGATGGCGAACCAGGGGCCAAAACTCGGCGAAGCCGGTCATTTCCGCCGCCTCGGCGATCGCGAAGGCGATCAGTCCTATGCGGTGCGGCGCTTCACCGACGAAGCCAACCGCCTTTACGGCGTTCTCAACATGCGGCTTCGCGACCAGCGTTATCTCGCCGGTGACGAATTCACCATCGCCGACATCGTCAGCTATCCCTGGACCGTCAACTGGCAGGCCCAGGGTCAGGACATCAACGAATTCAAGCATTTCAAGCGATGGTTCGAGGAGCTCAGTGCACGGCCCGGCGTCCAGCGCGGCCTTGCGGTCGGCGCCGATCTCGGCACCGATAACAGCAAGCTCTCCGAAGAAGAGCAGGCACGCATCCGCAAGATCCTCTACAACCAGCGCGCCCTTCCCGTTCCGGATTGAGCCCAAGCAATTGCAGCAAAAGGGCGTAGCGGTTTTGCGTCCGGAATTGCCCAACAACAAGGCGCAACGGAGCGACATTCTTCCAGAATGCCTGCACAAAAAAGCCGCCGGGCCATATGGCCGCGGCGGTCTGGAGAATGGCTTGAAAGCAGTAATCAGGCCGTCGGCTGCTTGGTCTTCCTGAGATAGGGCAGAACCGTATCGAAGGAGCCGAAACGCGTGATCGCGTCTTCGTTGGAAACCGCGGCGGTGATGATGACATCCTCGCCCTGATTCCAGTTAGCCGGTGTGGCCACCTGGTGCTTGGCCGTCAGCTGGATGGAATCGATGGCGCGCAGGATCTCATTGAAATTGCGGCCTGTCGTCATCGGATAGGTCAGGATCAGCTTGATCTTCTTATCCGGACCGATGATGAAGACCGAACGCACCGTCGCATTGTCGGCAGGCGTGCGGCCTTCCGAGCTCTCGCCAGCGCCGGCCGGCAGCATGTCGTAGAGCTTGGCGACCTTGAGGTCCTTGTCACCGATCAGCGGATATTCGACGTCGAAGCCTGTGGCGGTCTTGATGTCGTTCTTCCACTTGGCATGGCTTTCGACCGGATCGACGGAGATGCCGATGATCTTGGCGCCACGCTTGGTAAACTCCCCTGCGAGGCCGGCCATGGCGCCAAGCTCAGTGGTGCAAACCGGCGTGAAATTCTTCGGATGCGAGAACAGGACGGCCCAGCCGCTGCCGATCCACTCATGGAAGCTGATCGGTCCCTGGGTGGTGTCGGCGGTAAAATCGGGGGCAATATCGTTGATACGTAAGCTCATGGTCGGCCCTCCAAAGCCTTGTGTTCAATGTTGTTTATCTCAAATCGAGGCCATGGGATCCGTCCGCCGGAAGCGGTCGCGAGATTGCGGTCAAAAGGATCGCACCGGCCGAAGGTAAAAACTTCCCATTCCAGGATTTTAAGTAATTCATATACCACGATCACCGAAGGCATGCTCTTTCGATTTCCGGCCTGCTCCGACATTATTTTTCCGGCAAGTGCGCGCGATGAAGAGACCGATGGCTTTCCATCGGTCCCGTCAAAAGCAGCAGGAGAACCGCCCGCCCCTCGCTCAGGCGGCCTGGACGGATTTGATCCTGTCGATGCCGCCGACAACAGGCGCGAAATCGTCCCACACCCCCTGGGCGCCCTTCTGCCATTCGTCGAAGGCTTCCGGCTTCAAGAGCTTTCCGCCGTGGCCGAGCGCCGTCTCGACGGATTTGGATTCGTCGTCGACGATCAGCTGGTTGAAATAGGCAGCGCCTTCGCTGGAAGCCTGCTGGAACACCGCCTTCTGCTCGTCGTTGAGGCCGGCCCAGAAGGTCGAGGTATAATAGATGACGCCGGATGCCCAGATGTGGCCGGTCTCGGTCATGTCGGGCACCACCTCATAGAGCTTGAAGCCGGCATAGGCCGATTTGGTCAGGTCCATCGCGTCGGCGACACCGGTTGCGAGCGCATTATAGGTCTCGGTGATCGGAATGCCGATCGGCGTCGTGCCGAATGCGCTCCAGAGCTTGGTGTGCAACGGGCTCTGGATGACGCGGATGCGCTTGCCCTTGAGCTGCTCCGGCCGCGTCACCGGTTCCTTGGTCAGGAGATGGCGGGCGCCGTAATTGATGAAATCGCCGACGACGAAATTCTGCGCCTGCAGTTTCTGCTTGAGATCGGCGCCGACATCGCCGGCGACGGTCCTGCGAACATGGTCGGCATCGCGGAAGAGGAAGGGCAGATCGAGGATCTGCAGTTCCGGCGCCCAGCCGGAGAGCGACGAGACCGTCGAGAGGCTCGCCTGGATGGAGCCGAGCCGCACGCCTTCGGCCACTTCCTTCTCGCCGCCGAGCGCACCATTCCTGACGATATTGAACTTGAACTGGCCGGGAAGCTTCGCTTCGACCAGTTCGCCGATCTTCACCCAGATCTTCGTTTCCGGCTTGTCGTCGCCGAGCAGCGAGGCGATCGTGATCGTCGTCGTGCGGGCGGCGGCCGTGCGGACGAAGGCGGGCGCTGCAAGCGCGGTTCCGGCGAGAGCGGCGGTCTTCAGAAAATTGCGTCGGTTGAAATTGTCCATGGGGTTGTCCTGTTTACGAGAAGATGATGGCCCAGGCGCAAAGGATTGCCAGCGAGACCAGGAGAGCGAGCAGATAGGGAACCACCGCCCGAAAGAGCTCTGAGGCGGGAATGCGCGTGACGCCACTGACGACGAAGATCAGCATGCCGAGCGGCGGCGTCAGTCCGTGGATCATCAGGTTGACGACGATGATCACGCCGAACTGAATGGGATCGATGCCGGCGGCGACCGCTGCCGGCAGCAGGATCGGGCCGAAAAGCAGGATAGCAGCGCCGATATCGAGAACGAGGCCGACGACCAGCAGGATGACGTTCGACAGCAGGATGACCGCAAGCGCGCTGCCGCCGAGCACTGTCGTCAGATGCGAGATCAACCCGGACACGTCGTCGACCGCCAGCAGGAAGGCAAAGGGGCCCGCTGTGCCGATGAGAAGGCCGATCGCCGCCGCTTCGACTGCTGCTTGGCGAAAGGCGGCATAGAACGAGAGAATGCCGAGGCGCGCACCGATGCCGAGTAGCAGTGTGTAAAAAGCAGCAAGAGCAGCGGCTTCCGTGGTGGTGACGATACCGATGCGGATGCCGACGACGACGATGACGCCGAGCCCGAGAGCCGGGATTGCCTGGACCGCTGACTGCCAGCGCTGTCTCGCATTTGCGCGCGGCAAAGGCACCTGCTCACGCACGGTCAGATGGATGGCGACCGCCAGGCATATGGCCATCAGGCCGCCGGCGAAGAAACCGCCGACGAGCAGCGAGCCGACGGAAAGATTGGTCGCCGTCGCAAGGATGAGAAATGCGATCGACGGCGGGATGACATTGTCGAGAACCGATGTCGAGGCGATGATCGCCGCCGCCTGCGCCGGCCGATAGCCGTGTTTGACCAGCTCGGGCTGGAAGGTCGAGGCGCCGAAGGCGGCGTTTGCGACCGACGAGCCGGAAGCGCCGGAAAACAGGACGCTGGTCAAAAGCGTCGTCTGCGCCAGCCCGGCCCGGCGATGGCCGACCATGGCGGCGGCGAAGCGCACGAGCTGGTTGGCGACTCCGGAGGCCGTCAGGAGGCCGCCGGCGAGCAGGAAGAAGGGAATGGCGAGCAGCAGGAATTTCGAGATGCCGGTGACGGTGGCGGAAACGATCGCCGGCTCCGGCAGGCTGCTGCCGAAGGCGATGACGACATAGGCCGCGGCAAGAAAGGCGTGCGGCAGTGGCGCAGCAAGCACGAGGCCGACCGCGGCGATCAGTCCGAGGAAGATGCTCGGCGGCCAGTCGAGATCGAGCGCGACATGCGGGATGCCGGCATAGAGCGCGACACCGACGGCAAGCGAGATCACAACCGGCACGATCTTGCCTTCGGCGATGCGCTGCAGAAGCAGCACGACGAGGATCAGCGCGCCGCCAGCGCCGAGGAAACCGAAGCGGATCCATTCCGGCACGCCGAGCGTCGGCGAGACGCCGCCGAGCATCGTCATGATCTCGCTGCCGCCGAAGCTCAGGATCAGCGCCGAAAGCACGGTGAAGACGTCGGCGCCGATCGGCGTGACCTTCTGCAGGCTTTCCGGCAGCATCTTGACGAAGACGTCGAGGCGCATGGCAAGCGCGCTGTTGAGGCTGAGGGGCGCGCCGAGCGCGATCAGACCAACATGCAGCCAGATGCCGAGATCCTCGGCGCCGATGAAGCCGGCGCTGAAGAAATAGCGCAGGCAGACTGTGACGAGCACCATCAAGAGCAGTACGGCCAGAACGACTGCCGCGGCAATGCCGAGAATCGCTTCGATCACCCGCAGCAGGCGCGCTGCCACCCCGCTATCTGGAGCGGCCTGTTCGATCGGATGAAATTCACTGGTGGCCACAAAACTTACCTTCTGGCGAGAGGATCAGGCGCTCTTGACGGTCGAAAGATCGCGATCGAAGAGCGTCGACCAGGTGTAGTTCCGCGCCTTCGAGACTTCCCTGCTGACATCGAGCCGCGGCAGCACCTTTTCGCCGAAACGATAGGCTTCCTCAAGCAGCGGCATGCCAGAAAGAATAAAAGTGTCGACGCCAGCCTTCTGATAGGCTTCGAGCGTGCGCAGAACCGTATCCGGCGAACCGACGATCGCCGTACCGGGACCGGGCCTCACCAGGCCGATGCCGGCCCAGAGGTTCGGCGCGACTTCGAGATCGCGAAGGTTCTCCGGCTTGAGGCCGCCGTGCAGCGCCGTCATGCGCTGCTGGCCGACGGAATCGCTTCTTGCAACGAAGCGCTGGTTGGCGCTGATCGCCGCATCATCCATGCGGTCATAGAGGTCGGCCGCCGCCTCCCAGGCTTTTTCGTCGGTGTCGCGAACGATGACATAGAGGCGGATGCCATATTCCAGTTCACGACCGTAATGGGCGGCACGCGCCTTCACCGCTTCGACCTTTTCGCCGATCTGGGCGGGCGTCTCGCCCCAGGAGAGATAGGTGTCCACATGTTTCGCCGCGACCTCAAGCGCCTTATCCGAGGAGCCACCGAACCAGAGCGGCGGTGGTGCGATGCTCTCGCCGACCGGCAAGGCGAGCTTGGCGCCGTCCGTCGAGAAATACTTGCCCTGATGGGTAACGCTCTCACCGGCAAAGAGCCGGTGCCAAAGCTGAAGATATTCCTCCGCCATGTCATAGCGCTCGTCATGCGGCAGCATCATGCCATAGGCGCCGAGCATCTTGGCGTCGCCGGAGACGACATTGATGAGCAGCCGGCCACGGGCGAATTCCTGAAAGGTGGCGGCCATCTTGGCAAGCAGTGTCGGCGCGACGAGGCCGGGATGGACGGCGACGAGGAAACGCAGTCGCTCGGTGTGAGCAAGCAGCGCACTCGCCAGCACCCAGACGTCGTGGGCGCCGGTCGCAAACAGCGCGCCGGTGTAGCCCAGATGGTCATAGGCCTGGGCAAGCTGCTTGTAGTAACCGTAATCGACCTGACGTGAGCCTTCCGGCTGCCAGGGATAGGCGCCGTCGGGCGCGCACATGTACCAGAAAACGTTCATCGCCTGATTCCTTCGTTATCTCGTCGTTTCCGGGCGTTTCAGCACGATGGGGTTGGTGAAATGGCCGTGGCGCAGCAACGTGTCGGCCTCTTCCTGTTGTTCGGCAATGATCTCTTCGTCGATCGGGAACACCGTGAAGTCGCGCGAGCGCACCACCTTTTCCCAGGCATCGATATCCGTTCCGTCGCGGTCGCCAGATCCGCCGCGGTCGTCAGGTCCGCCGCGGTCGTCAGGTCCGCCGCGGTCGTCAGGTCCGCCGCGGTCGCCCGATGCAAGAAGTCTGGCGGCGGTGCGTGGATCAGCGGCGATCCCGTTACCGATCCGGCTGAGTTCGGAGACGATCGCCCGGATCTCCGTTGCCGAAAGGCCGTTCCGCTCCAATGTCCAGAACAAAGAACGGTTGGGAATGGCCGCGCCGCAGCGGACGATCGGCTTGACGTCGTCGCGCTCCAGTGCCTTTTCGAGACGCGGCGACATGGCGACCCAGGCATCGACGCGCCCTTCGAGCAGATCGGCGAGCGAATCGCGCGCTCCGCTTTCGACCCGCTCGACATCCGGCAGGCTCATCCCCTCACCTTCGAGGCTGCGGGCCAGGAGATAGGTGTGAAACGAACCGTCGATCAGCGAGATCCGGCGGTCTTTCAGCTCAGCGACGGAGCCGATCGGACTGTCGCTCCTGACGAAAATGGCGCCATTGGCCGGGCGCGGCGCGGAGGCGGCGACATATTCGACGCCGAGGCCGCGTATGTCCGCCTCAAGCGGCGGCGTCGAGCCGGTGCCGCCGAGATCGATGTCGCCATTTTCCAGCAGCGCCGCCGTATCGCGGCCTTCTGCATAGGAGACGAATATTGGCTGCAGATCCGCGAAGGCGCCGGGCCAGAGGCGCGCGAGACGCAGATGCAGATTGTTGGGATGAACACCAATTTTCATTCTGTGCGACCGATGACGTGGCTCATGGCAATCAATTTACTTTTTTATAAATTGATTGCGAGGAAGCGATTGTCGTCAGCGGGAGAAAATCGCCTTTGAAATCCCATAAAATCGATAGGCAATGAAATCTTTTACCAGATCGAGCGAAGTGAGCGCGCCGGAGTTGAAAATTCGGCGCCGTCACTTTACTTTTTTATAGAACCTTCAAGGACGATACCGTTGACGAAGCCCGTTTCCTCAAGAGTCTGCCGCGATGTCGGCGCAGCAAGCGAATTGCTGAAGCTGATCGCCAACGCCAACCGCCTGGCGATCGTCTGCTACCTCATGGAGACGGAAGCCTCGGTCTCTGGGATGGAGGACGAGCTCGGTATCCGCCAGCCGACGCTTTCCCAGCAATTGAGCGAGCTTCGCGAGGCGGGCGTGATCGAAGGACGCCGCGACGGCAAAGCGATCGTCTATCGCGTCATTGACCCGCGTGTCGAGACGATCGTGCAAACTCTGCGGGACATGTTCTCTGGCCTCGACGATGTCACCGGGCGCTTCGGAATGACGAAGCTGCCGGTCGACGAAATGATGTTCGATTGAACCCCCGATGATCGACCTCTATACTTGGATCACGCCGAACGGGCTTAAAGTGTCCATCGCGCTCGAGGAGTTCGGCCTCTCCTACCGCCCCCACACGATCGATATTACCAAGGGAGATCAATTCCGGCAGGATTATCTCGCCATCAATCCGGGCGGCAAGATTCCGGCTATCGTCGATCACGAGACCGGGATCACGCTTGCCGAATCCGGCGCCATCCTGCTCTACCTCGCCGAAAAGACCGGCCGCTTCCTGCCCCGGCAGGGTGCCGCCCGGCATCACACGATCGAATGGCTGATGTGGCAGATGGGCGGCTTCGGGCCGACACTCGGCAACGCCCATTATTTCCTGACTTACAATGCAGGCGAAGCGCCGTTCGCAGAGGATCTCTTTCGCAGGGACACTCGCCGCCTCTATGAGACGTTGAACGCGCGGCTCGCAGACCGCGACTATCTCGTCGACGACTATTCCATCGCCGACATGGCGGTCTGGCCCTGGGTTTCCCGTTTTAAACGCCACGAGATCGACCTGAATGCATTTGCGAACGTCAAACGATGGTATCTCAGGCTTGCGGCACGGCCACAGCTCAAGCGCGGCTATGACGTTCCCCTTT
The DNA here is from genome assembly GCF_005862305.2 of Rhizobium indicum. Lineage (NCBI taxonomy): Bacteria > Pseudomonadati > Pseudomonadota > Alphaproteobacteria > Hyphomicrobiales > Rhizobiaceae > Rhizobium > Rhizobium indicum. The sequence goes on from NZ_CP054021.1 coordinate 666,395, forward strand.
TCACATCCGAAATACCGCAGCCCTGAAGACCTTGCCGCGACGCTGTATATTGATCCCGCTCGAAATTTCGGCAATTTGATTAGTTTTTACGCATACTTATTCTTGCACATTTTTCAGGCGGAGCCTTGCTAAATTTGCTGCACTGCGTCATGAATAGAGCAATGACGCATCTCGATCTGACAATTCTGGTGATCGACGAAAATGCCATTCGCGCCTCCATCATCGAAGAAGGCCTGCGCGAGGCAGGGCATACGCGCGTCACCGTCGTGCATGAGGTCAATGGCATCGCGCGAATCATCGAAACGCTGATGCCCGATGTGATCATCATCGATATCGAAAATCCCAACCGCGACATGATGGAGCACCTGTTCCAGTTGACGCGTACGGTCAGCCGCCCGATCGCCATGTTCGTCGATCGGTCCGACACGGCCTCGATCGAGGCAGCTGTCGATGCCGGCGTCTCGGCCTATATCGTCGACGGCTTGAAGAAGGAACGCGTCAAACCAATCCTCGACATGGCCGTCAGCCGCTTCAATGCCTTCAGCCGGCTGCGGCGGGAGCTTGCCGATGCCCGCTCCGCGCTGGAGGAACGCAAGCTCATCGAGCGCGCCAAAGGCATATTGATGAAGATGCGCGGCCTGTCGGAGGAAGAGGCTTTCGCCCTGCTGCGCCAGACAGCGATGAACGAAAAGAAGAAGATGTCGGAAATCGCCCAGAGCGTCGTCACTGCCGCGGGGCTGTTGATGTAATGGCCGACCTGATGAATTTCCGGAGGAAACCGGAGTGGATATGATGACGAAGATCGCCAATTCTGGCGGCGAGCTGCCCTCGCCCGTGCGCGTGAACACCGAAGGACCGAAAGTGCTGCGGGCCGGCTTCATTCCGCTCGTCGATGCATCGGTGCTGATTGCGGCGGCGGAATTCGGCTTCGCGCGGAAGGAAGGGTTGACGCTCGAGCTGGTCAAGGACGTCTCCTGGGCGAATGTGCGCGACCGCCTGGCATTCCGTCAGTTCGATATCGCCCACATGCTGTCGCCGATGCCCGTTGCCTCCATGCTTGGTCTCGGCTCCAATCCCTCGCCGACGATCACGCCGTTTTCGCTGGGGCGCGGCGGCAACGCGATCACTCTGTCGACGCGGCTCTTCGACAGGATGCGGGATGACGCAGGATTGCCGGAAACGGCAAGCGCGCTCGACAATGCCTATGCACTGGCAAAAACATTGGCGGCGATGAAGGCCCGCGGCGAGCCGCTGCCAACCTTCGGCGTCACCTACCCCTTCTCCTCGCACAATTACGAATTCCGCTACTGGCTAGCGGCCGGAGGCATCGATCCCGACAAGGATGTCAAGCTCGTCGTCGTGCCGCCGTCCATGACTTCGGATGCGCTGGCAGCCGGTGCGATCGACGGCTTCTGCGTCGGCGCGCCGTGGAACATGGTCGCTTCGGAGCGCGGCGTCGGCCGCATCGTCGCCGCCAAACAGGATATCTGGCCGTCGGCACCGGAAAAGGTGATCGGCATGCGGCCGGACTGGGCGGAAAGCCATCCGGAAACCGTATCCCGGCTGATCGTGGCCCTCGACGCGGCAGCCCAGTGGTGCGATCGGCCGGAAAATCACGACGCGCTGGCGGCAGCTCTTGCCGACCCGCGCTATATCGCCGCCCCCGTCGAGATCATTCGCCGCGTGCTCGCCGGCGAATTCAGCCTCGACGCAAAGGGCAACCGCCGCATCATCGCCGATTATTTCATGTTCCATTCCGGCTTCGCCAATTATCCCCGGCCAAGCCATGCTCTTTGGATCTACAGCCAGATGATCCGCTGGGGACAGGCCGAGATCAGTCTTAACATGGCAAGGGCCGCAGCATCCGCTTACCGCCCGGATCTCTATCGCACGGCTCTCGGTGACCCCAACGCGCCTGAAGATGCCGATATCCGCATCGAAGGCAGTGACGAGGGCGACCGTTTCATGGACGGCCACGTCTTCGACCCGGCGAGGCTGCCGGACTATGTCGCAGGTTTTGCAGTCAAAAGCGCCCTCGCCTTCGTTTGCGACGACGAGGTTTAACCGATGCCGGCCTGCACAAAACGCCAGCAAGTATCTGCCCGCCTCACGACAAGCGCACAAAATATTTGCATGAGCGGGTGGCCGCCCGAAAAACAAGCAGGCGACGCGTTTCGAAAAATATTATTTGTATTCAGTGGCTTGAACAAAGATTACAAAACTGGCACGCAGTTTGCATCATCTTTATTGCACCGGTCAATGGCGATCAGCGCAGAGTGAGTGATAGACGCTCGCGGAAGATACAGAGACTGCTCTTCAGATTGAAGAGGTAGGTTTTAGCTTGAGCAATCCGGCCAACGGATTGCTTCCAGGCAAGTGGGCCAGAAGGCTCAAGAATTCGGCGTCCAACGGCGGGCGCCACCAGCAAAGCCGCTGATCAGGATATTTTGCGCGCCTCGGGTATGCGCGTCCTGGCCAGCGGCTTTTTGTTTTAACCCTCAGCGATGGATCGGCACGACCTTGTCGGGCCTCGGAGAAGTTATGTCTGTCATCGAGAAATCACAGTCCATGTCCGCCGGCGAACCAGCCAAGGCATTGTGGATCTCCACTGTAGCCTTCACCCTCTGTTTTGCCGTGTGGACGATCTTCGCGATCATCGGCATTCGCATCAAGCAGGATCTCGGCCTGAACGAGGCCGAGTTCGGATTGCTGGTCGGCACCCCCGTGCTCACCGGTTCGCTGGTGCGCATCGTTCTTGGCATCTGGACGGGGCGTTACGGCGGCCGTCTCGTTTACACGCTCACCATGCTGGCCGCCGCATTGGCGACCTTTCTGCTCTCCTACGCCCAGACCTATACGCAGATGCTGATCGCCGGCCTCGGCGTCGGCCTCGCTGGCGGCTCCTTTGCAGTCGGTGTCGCCTATGTCTCGCCTTTCTTCCCGGCGGAGAAGCAGGGAACCGCGCTCGGCATCTTCGGTGCCGGCAATGTCGGCGCGGCCGTGACCAAGTTCGCCGCTCCCTTCGTGCTGCTTGCATGGGGCTGGCAGGCGGTTGCGGAGATCTGGGCCGTCTGTCTGGCGCTGATGGCAATCGTCTTCTGGTTCACCACGACCGATGATCCGGCCTTTCGTCTGCGCCGCGAACGCCGCGCTGCCTCCAAGAGTTTCGCGCAGGAATTCGCGCCGCTGCAGAACGTTCAGGTCTGGCGCTTCTCGCTCTACTATTTCTTCGCCTTCGGAGGCTTCGTCGCCCTGTCGCTGTGGCTGCCGCGTTATCTGGTCGGCGTCTACGGCTTCAACCTGGAAACCGCCGGCATGGTCGCGGCCGCCTATTCCATCCCGGGCAGCATCTTCCGTGCCTTCGGCGGCGTGCTTTCGGATAAAAAGGGCGCGCGTAGCGTGATGTATACGATGCTTGCCGTGTCGGCCGTCGCCACTCTCATCCTTTCGCTGCCGGCTGTTTCTGCGTCCGGGACGGGTCCGGCGTTCGGCATCACCCCTGTCATCTTCATCGTCGTCATCTTCGTGCTCGGCTTCTTCATGAGCCTCGGCAAAGCCGCCGTCTACAAGCACATTCCGGCCTACTACCCCGAAAACGTCGGCGCAGTCGGCGGCGTCGTCGGGATGATGGGCGGCCTTGGCGGCTTCATCCTTCCGATTGCCTTTGGCCTCCTCAAAGACATGACCGGCCTTTGGTCCAGCTGTTTCCTGCTGCTCTTCGCGATCGTCGTAATCTCTCTCATCTGGATGCACCTGTCCGTAAAGCAACTGTCGCGCCAAGGGCATTCGGCGCCCATGGCTGCAACCTGATCTAAGGACCTGGAAATATGACCGAAAAACTCGTCATCATCGGCAATGGCATGGCGCCCGGGCGCATGCTGGAGCACCTCTTCGAGCAGGCGCCGGGACGCTATGAAGTTACGATCTTCAATGCCGAGCCGCGCGTCAATTACGACCGCATCATGCTGTCGCCGGTTCTCTCCGGAGAAAAGGACTACGAGCAGATCATCATTCACGGTGACGGCTGGTATATCAAGCACGGCATCATGCTCTACAAGGGCCACAAGATCGTCAACATCGATCGTGCCGCCAAGACCGTCACCTCCGACCACGGCGTCACCGAAAGCTACGACAAGCTGGTGATCGCAACCGGTTCCGTGCCTTTCATCATCCCTGTTCCCGGCAAGGATCTGCCCGGCGTCATCACCTATCGCGATCTCGACGACGTGCAGGCGATGCTGCTTGCCGCTCAGTCGCGCGAAAAGGCTGTCGTCATCGGCGGCGGCCTGCTTGGCCTGGAAGCGGCGGCCGGCCTTGCCCAGCGCGGCATGGACGTCACCGTCCTGCACGTCATGCCGACGCTGATGGAGCGCCAACTCGACCCCGCCGCCGGTTATCTGCTGCAGAAGGCGGTCGAAGAACGCGGCATCAAGGTCATCTGCAAGGCCAATACCAAGGCGATCGTCGGCAACGGCAAGGTCGAGGGCATAGAGCTTGACGACGGCCGCATCATCCCGGCAACGCTGGTCGTCATGGCCGTCGGCATTCGTCCCAGTGTCGGCCTGGCGAAGGACGCCGGCCTTGCGGTCAATCGCGGCATCGTCGTCGATGCCGGCATGCAGACCTCGGACGGCAATATTCTCGCGCTCGGCGAATGCGCCGAGGTGGGCGGCATGGTCTATGGCCTCGTTGCGCCGCTCTATGAAATGGCCCGTATCGCCGCCGCGCATCTCTCCGGCGATCGTTCGCCCGCCTTCGTTCACGCGGATACGCCGACCAAGCTCAAGGTCACCGGCATCGAGCTTTATTCACTCGGCGACTTCGCCGATGGCGACGACCGCGAGGAGATCGTGCTGCGCGATGCCAGCGCCGGCGTCTACAAGCGCCTGGTGCTCAAGGACAATAAGATCATCGGCACCGTGCTTTACGGCGAAACCGCCGATGGCGCCTGGTTCAATGACCTGAAGAAGAAGGCAACCGATATTTCGGAGATGCGCGAGACGCTGATCTTCGGACAAGCCTATCAGGGAGGGTCGCCGCTGGACCCTATGGCGGCCGTTGCAGCCTTGCCGGATGACGCGGAGATTTGTGGCTGCAACGGCGTATGCAAGGGCAAGATCACTTCGACGATTTCAGGCAAAGGGCTGACGTCGCTCGACGACGTACGCGCCCACACGAAGGCATCCGCCTCGTGCGGTTCCTGCACCGGCCTCGTCGAACAACTCATGGCGCTGACGCTCGGCGACAGCTACAATCCGACTGCGGTCCAGCCGATGTGCACCTGCACCGAATTCGGCCATGACGACGTTCGCCGGCTGATCAAGGCCAAGGGGCTGAAAAGCATCCCTGCCGTCATGCAGGAGCTCGAGTGGAAGACTTCGTGCGGCTGCGCCAAATGTCGGCCGGCGCTCAACTATTACCTGGTCAGCGACTGGCCGGACGAATATGCCGACGACTACCAGTCGCGTTTCATCAATGAGCGCGTGCATGCCAACATCCAGAAGGACGGCACCTATTCCGTCGTTCCGCGTATGTGGGGCGGTGTCACCAATTCGAACGAGCTGCGCGCCATCGCCGATGTCGTCGACAAGTTCGAGATCCCGATGGTGAAGGTCACCGGCGGCCAGCGCATCGACCTGCTCGGCATCGAGAAGGAAGACCTGCCCGCCGTCTGGGCCGATCTTGGCAAGGCCGGTTTCGTCTCCGGCCAGGCTTATGCCAAGGGCTTGCGCACGGTGAAGACCTGCGTCGGCTCTGACTGGTGTCGCTTCGGCACCCAGGATTCCACCGGTCTCGGCATCCGCATCGAAAAGTTCATGTGGGGCTCCTGGACGCCGGCCAAGCTGAAATTGGCCGTGTCCGGCTGCCCGCGCAACTGCGCGGAAGCAACCTGCAAGGACATCGGCGTGATCTGCGTGGATTCCGGTTTCGAAATCCATTTCGCCGGTGCGGCCGGTCTCGACATCAAGGGCACGGAGGTCCTCGGGCTTGTCCGGACCGAGGACGAGGCGCTGGAGTATATCGTGGCCCTGACGCAGATGTACCGTGAGCAGGCCCGTTACCTCGAGCGCATCTACAAATGGGCAAAGCGCGTCGGCCTGGAGGAAATCCGCCGCCAGATCATGGGTGATGCCGAAAAGCGCAAAGCCTATTACGAGCGCTTCGTCTTCAGCCAAAAATTTGCTCAGGTCGACCCCTGGTCGGAGCGTGTTTCCGGCAAGGACAAGCATGAGTTCAAGCCGATGGCGACGATCGGCTATCCACAGGCTGCTGAGTAAGGAGATGGACATGAACTGGATCGCAATCGGTGACATCTCCGACATCCCGCTGCGCGGGGCGCGCTGCGTGAAGACGCCGCAAGGCAAGATCGCCGTCTTCCGCACGGCCGAAAACGAGGTCTTCGCCATCGAGGATCACTGCCCGCACAAGGGCGGCCCGCTCTCCCAGGGCATCGTCCACGCCAAGTCAGTCACCTGCCCGCTGCACAACTGGGTTATCTCGCTGGAAACAGGCAAGGCGCTCGGCGCCGATGAAGGCGAGGTCCGGACGATCCAGGTGCTGAACGAAGACGGCAGGCTGTTCATTGCTCTGGAAAGCCTGATGATGGCGGCGGAATAGATGGCGGCGGAGGTCAAGACCACCTGTCCCTATTGCGGTGTCGGCTGCGGCGTAATCGCCACGGTCGACCAGGCAGGCGCAGTCAGCGTCAAAGGAGATCCCGAGCATCCGTCGAATTTCGGCCGGCTCTGCTCGAAGGGTTCAGCCCTTGCCGAAACCATCGATCTCGATGGCCGGCTTCTCTATCCCGAGATCGAAGGCAAACAGAGCGGTTGGGACGAGGCGCTTGACCTGGTCGCCCGCCGTTTTTCTGAAACGATCGCCGAACACGGACCTGACGCCGTTGCCTTCTACGTCTCGGGCCAGTTGCTGACCGAGGATTACTATGTCGCCAACAAGCTGATGAAGGGCTTCATCGGCTCCGGCAATATCGACACCAATTCAAGGCTCTGCATGTCCTCTTCCGTGGCGGGGCATCGCCGCGCCTTCGGCGCCGATACGGTGCCCGGGACCTATGAGGATATCGAACTTGCGGATCTGGTGATCCTGACCGGCTCCAACCTTGCCTGGTGTCATCCCGTCATCTACCAGCGGCTTGCCGCCGCAAAGACGGCACGGCCAAACATGCGGATCGTCGTCATCGATCCGCGCCGGACGATGACCTGCGACATCGCCGACCTGCATCTCGCCATCCGTCCTGATGGCGACGTTGCGCTGTTCATGGGACTGCTTGCCCATCTCGCGACTAGTCCGGCAATCGACCAGAATTATATCGGCGCCCATACCGAAGGTTTCGGCGACGCTTTTGCGGCCGCCGCCGCGCTTGATATCAATGATCTCCTGGAACGGACCGGCCTGCCCACCATGCAGATCAGGGAGTTCTTCCGCCTGTTCGAGACGACGCCGAAAGTCGTGACGTGCTACAGCCAGGGCGTCAACCAATCCTCCTCCGGCACCGACAAGGTCAATGCCATCCTCAACTGCCACCTGGCGACCGGCCGCATCGGCCGCCCCGGCATGGGACCGTTTTCGCTGACCGGCCAGCCGAACGCCATGGGCGGGCGCGAAGTCGGCGGTCTCGCCAATATGCTTGCCGCCCATATGGCGATCGAGAATGCCGAAGACCGGGACCGTGTACAGCGCTTCTGGAACTCGCCAGTCATCGCCGCGAAACCCGGCCTGAAGGCGGTCGACATGTTCCAAGCCGTGGCCGACGGACGCATCAAGGCGCTCTGGATCATGGCCACCAATCCCGTCGTCTCGATGCCGGATGCCGACAGCGTCGAAAGCGCGATCGCCGCCTGTCCCTTCGTCGTCGTGTCGGACATCCTCAAAGAGACGGATACGACCCGGCACGCAGATGTGCTTCTGCCCTCGCTCGGCTGGGGCGAGAAGGACGGCACCGTCACCAATTCCGAACGGCGCATTTCAAGGCAACGGCCGTTTCTCGACATTCCCGGCGATGCAAGGGCCGACTGGTGGCAGCTTGCGGAGGTCGGACGCCGCATGGGATTTGCCGCCGCCTTCGAATTTGATGCGCCGGACGCAATCTTTGCGGAGCACGCCGCGCTTTCCGCCTTCGAAAATAACGGCAGCCGCGACTTCGACATCGGCGCGCGCGCCGGCATAAACGGCGGCGCCTACGACGAACTATCGCCCTTCCAGTGGCCGCAGGCGGCAGGGACAGAACCCAGCATCACCCGTTTCTTCGCCGAGGGTGGTTTCTTCCATCCTGATGGCAAGGCGCGCTTCGTCGCGGTCAAACCGCCCGCAACTGATCGCACCAATGCCGAATACCCCTTCACCCTGAATACCGGGCGCATCCGCGACCAGTGGCACACGATGACGCGAACCGGAAAGAGCGCGCGGCTTTCCGCCCATATCGCCGAACCCTTTGCCGAGATCCATCCGCGCGACGCGATCGAGGCCGGTATATCAAGCGCGGGCCTCGTCGAGATCGACAGCCCGCACGGCAAGGCAATCGTCAGGGCGCTGGTGACCGATCGCCAGGCACGCGGCGGCATCTTTGCGCCGATGCACTGGAACGACCAGTTTGCTGCAAAAGCACGAATCGACGCCGTGGTCTCGCCGATAACCGATCCCATTTCCGGTCAGCCGGCATCGAAGAACGTTGCCGTCGCCGTCCGGCCCTTCCGCGCCACCCATTACGGTTTCGCCGTCTCCGCCACAAAACCCGCCACGCCCGACGCCGCCTATTGGGCGCTGGCAAAAGCCGCCGGCGGCTGGCGGCTGGAGCTTGCCTTCGCCGAAACCGTCGAAGACTGGACGGCCTGGTGCCGCGCGGTTTTCGCCATTCCGGCCGAGATCGAACCGCTTGGTTATGCCGACCGGCAATCCGGCGACCTCAGGCTCGCCTTCTTCGATGGCGAGGTCCTGCTTGCCGCGCTATTTCTCGCCCGCGAACCCGTCGCTGTCGCGCGCAACTGGGCGATCTCGCAGCTCTCCGCCTCGCACGGCGACCTCAGGAAACGCTTTGCGCTCGTTGCGGGTCGTCCCGGCGCAGGCAGGCCGGATCCGGGCGCCACCGTCTGCTCCTGCTACAGTGTCGGGGTCAACCAGATCGCGGCTGCCGTGCGCGGCGGATGTCACAGCGTCGAGGCGGTCGGCAAGGAAACCAGCGCTGGAACCAATTGCGGCTCCTGCCGTAGCGAAATCGGCAGCATCATCGATCGCTGTCTTGCCGCAGCCGCGGAGTGAACCGCGTCTTGCCGCAGCCGCGGAGTGAACCGCGCAAAGGCAAGCAGGACGCAGCCGGAGCACTGTCAGGCCGCGTTCGGGACGATCAGCATCCTGTGATCGGGGGAGATGCGGACCGAGATCTCGTCATAGGATGAAAGCGTCGGGTGCGGCGTCTCCATCGTTTGGTGATGTGTTGCCGTGATGACCATGACATCGGCACCCGCCGCCTCGCCGGCGGTAATGCCGGCTGCGACATCCTCGAACACCAGGCAATCCTGCGTACTGACGCCGAGGCGCTCAGCTCCCAGAATATAACATTGCGGGTCGGGTTTCCCGACCTTCACGTCCTCCGCCGTCACCATGAATTTCGGCACCGGCAAGCCTGCCGCCTCCAGCCGCCGGTGAGCAAGGCGCAACGGCGAGGAGGTGACGATCGCCCAGCGATCCGGGGGCAATGAACTCAGAAAGGTCGCGGCGCCAGGAATGGCAACGACGTCGCCGACATCGGCGATTTCGGCTTCGGTCACCAGCTTCGATTCATGTTCGGGATCGACTCCCGGCAGGTTCAGCCGGGTGATCGTGTCAATGCCGCGCGATCCATGCATCTTCGGCAAAAAGGTGGCGACATCGAGCCCATGGCGCCTTGCCCAGTCACTCCAAACACGCTCGGCCGCATGGATCGAATTGAGGATGGTGCCGTCCATATCGAACAGGAAGGCGGCATAAGGCTTCTCGAAGCCGCGGGGCATCGGCAGGGACAAAGGCGGATCCTTTTAAGGAGGGATGTCGGATGGTCGCTATCGATTGATGAAACGGCAAATCGTTGTGTTTTGCAAGCTTTCGACTCAACGGGTGACCGCCCCAAACTGCTTTCGCCTAGAAAGCGGCAGCGCTCGATGTTGCAATCAAGTCGCAGGAAAGCCGGAGACCGATCGGGTCGTTGCACAGATCATCGGCGCCGCCGGCGAGTTCGGGTCCGGCTGGAGCGTTGGCACGCAGGTAGGTCTGCGTCGTGAAGTCGACACGCACGGGAGCGGCGGTCCAAAGTGAGGGACGGCTGACGTCGATTGCAGAAATTTTAGCCTTGTCATTCCTGACGGCGTAGGAGGCGATCGCCATGCCACTCATCGTCAAGGTGAGTGCAAGTACGATCTGGAGACCGAGATCTGCGGCTTCGCGAAAGGAGATGAACATAGCGGCCTCATGCCACGTTTTTTTAGTATCTCCGCATGCAAGTAGGACATGTGCTGGCGCCGATCCAGCGGCATCGCCCGTTAAGGTTTACGCATAACCATGCCGGGTATGCCGCGAGGCTTGAATGCAGGTTGTCGGCAAATTTCGGAACAATGATTCCATCAGGCAGTTACCCCTGGGTCATCCAAGATGAAAATCAAAGGAGGATATCCCATGTCTAAGTCCCTTATCGCCGCTTCGCTGCTTGCGATCGGCATGGCGTCGTCAGCCTTTGCCCAGTCGAACCCCGATCCAATCGGGCCGACGAATGGCGGTTCGACTGATCCGAGTTCGGGTACCTATTCATCCGACTACACCAACGATGACAACGGCATTCGTCCGGTACCCGTCTCGCCGGTCGATCCGATGACGACACAGAGCATCGGCCGACCGACGATGGAGTGCCCCGGCATGCCGCAACAGATGTCCGGCGTCGATACGCGTGGCGGCCAGAGCGGCGCATCGATCAGCGAAGCCTGCCGCGAATACGACAACTAAAGCGCGTCGCGATCTTTCACATTCGCTTGTCGCGCTTTAGCTCTTTGTTTTTACGCATGTCGTTGTCGCAAAACCGCGGCACACTTTTGCGCGACATGCTTTAAGCGACAGACTCCCGCTCTCAGAAAAAGGCCGGTTCACACCGGCCTTTTTCATGCCGCCGACCGCCGTGAAAGCTTTTTATCCGCCGGATGAAACTTTTGATCCGGGCGTTCCGTACATCCGTAGCAGATTGCAAACAACACAGGCGGGGAACGGTTTTATTGGCAACGGACGCGGCAAAACCTGTTATCCTCTGGTTTCGCAAGGACTTGCGCCTTGACGACAATCAGGCACTTACCGCCGCCCATCGCTCCGGGCGGCCGATTATCCCGCTCTATATCAGCGAGCCTGAGGCAGCAGGCACCGGTCCGCTGGGGGCTGCACAGGCCTGGTGGCTGCATCATTCGCTGGAAGCGCTGGACAGGTCGCTGCGCAAGCGGCATGGACGGCTGGTGCTTGCATGCGGCGAGGCGCTCGAAGTGCTCTGCGCCTTTATCAGGGAGAGCGGTGCCGAAGCCGTCTTCTGGAACCGCCGCTACGATCCATCAGGAACGTCGATCGACATCCGTATCAAGCACGAACTGGAAAAGCAGGCGATCGAGGCGAGAAGCTTCGGCGGCCAATTGCTGCACGAACCTTCCCGGCTGATGACCGGCAACGGCACGCCCTATCGCGTCTACACGCCATTCTGGCGCGCACTGGAGGGCGACGGCGAACCGGAGCCACCGCTGGAGGCGCCGGCGAAACTGCGGCTGACATCGCAACTTCCGAAATCGGAAATGCTGGAGAGCTGGAAGCTGCTTCCGACGAAGCCGGACTGGGCAGGCGATTTCACCGATCTCTGGACACCCGGCGAAGATGGCGCGCACGAAAAGTTACGTGCCTTCGTCGAAGACGCGCTCGACGGCTACAAGGAAAACCGAGACTATCCAGCGAGGCCGGCGACGTCGATGCTGTCGCCGCATCTGGCGCTGGGCGAGATATCCCCTGCCCGCATGTGGGATGCCACACGCGGCCTGTCGCAACGCGTGCCGGCAGCCGACATCGTGCATTTTCGCAAGGAGATCGCCTGGCGCGAATTTTCCTATCACCTGCTTTTCCATTTCCCGCGCCTTGCTTCTGCCAACTGGAACGATCGTTTCGACGGCTTCGAATGGCGCAACGACAGCGGAGATTTCGAGGCGTGGTGCCGCGGCATGACCGGCTATCCGATCGTCGATGCCGGCATGCGCCAGCTCTGGCGCCATGGCTGGATGCACAATCGCGTGCGCATGATCGTCGCCTCCTTCCTCATCAAGGATTTGATGATCGATTGGCGCCGGGGCGAAGCCTGGTTCCGGGATACGCTCGTTGATGCCGATCCCGCCAACAATGCCGCAAGCTGGCAATGGGTGGCGGGCTCGGGAGCCGATGCCTCGCCATTTTTCCGCATCTTCAATCCGGTGCTGCAGGGCGAAAAATTCGATCCCGACGGCGACTATGTCAGGACTTACGTGCCGGAGCTTCGAGAGCTCGGGGCAAAATACATCCACCGGCCGTTCGAGGCGCCGAAGGGCATGCTCGACGAGGCCGGCATCACGCTTGGCCAAACCTATCCAAAACCGATCGTCGATCACGCGAACGCCCGAAACCGGGCGCTCGCCGCCTACAACGCAACAAGGGATGCCGCATGAACGCACACTTCCGTCCCGCTCCACGCCGGCTGAGGATCGCCGTCATCGGCTCCGGCATCTCGGGCGCCTCCGCAGCCTGGGCGCTGTGTCAGGTGCATGACGTTACGCTATATGAAAACAAGGCGCGGGCCGGAGGCCATACGGCGACAGTCGACGTGGATTATGACGGGGTTCAAATTGCCGTCGATACCGGCTTCATCGTCTATAACGAACAGAATTATCCCAATCTGACGGCGCTGTTTGCCGAGCTCGGCATCGCGACGCATGCAAGCGATATGAGCTTTTCGCTCTCGCTCGACCGCGGCAGACTGGAATGGAGCGGCGGCGGACTGTCCTCGATCTTCGCGCAAAAGCGCAACCTGCTGCGGCCCTCGTTCTTGTGGATGATCCGCGAGATTCTCCGCTTCAACCGCACCTGCCTCGAAGACCGCACCGCCGGTCATCTCGCCTCGCGCTCGATCGGCGATTATCTCGACTGGCGCGGCTTCTCGCCCGGTTTCACCAACAACTATCTCGTGCCGATGGCGGCGGCGATCTGGTCGACACCATCAGCACGCATGCTGCAGTTTCCCGCCGAGCAGTTCGTCAATTTCTTCGACAATCACCGGCTGATCTATCGCCGCCAGCACCAGTGGCGCACTGTGACCGGCGGCAGCCGCACCTATCTCGACCGGCTGCTTCGGCCGCTCGGCGAACGCGTGAAACTCTCCTGCGGCGTTCGCGGGGTCATCCGCTCCGAGCGCGGCGTCACGATCATCGACGAAACGGGCGACGAACACCCGTTCGACAAGGTAATCTTCGCCTGCCACAGCGATCAGACAGCCCGCCTGCTCGTCGATGCCACCGATCTGGAAAGCAGGCTATTTGCTGCCATTCCCTACCAGCCGAACCGCATCGTCCTGCACCGCGACCAATCGCTGATGCCGCAGCGGCGCAAGGTTTGGGCCTCATGGAACTATCTGCGCTCCAGCCGTGAAGACGGAAACGCGGACGTCGCCGCGACTTACTGGATGAACCGGCTGCAGGGTATCGACGAGAAATTCCCGCTATTTGTGACCCTTAATCCTGACCGTGAGCCGGACCCTCGTAAGGTGTTTGCCGAATTCACCTATGAGCATCCGCAATTTTCGGCGGAAGCCATGGGCGCGCAACAAGCGCTCGCGACCATTCAAGGACAGAATAATTGCTATTTCGCGGGTGCCTGGACGGGCTACGGATTCCACGAGGATGGTCTCGTTTCCGGTCTGGCGGCGGCTGAGGCCCTTGGCGGGATCATACCCTGGCGGACTGTCCGAACCTCCCGACACCCCCAACCGGATGCGGCGACATGACAGGGGGCGGCGAAAAACGTGGCATGGACGCGGCAGCCAACGGCGCCCCACCGGATGCCGCCGCAGCGCTCTATGTCGGCGAGATCATGCATCAACGCATGAAACCGTTCGGCCATCGCTTCCGCTACCGTGTCTTCTCGTTGCTTGTCGATCTCGACAGGCTGGACGAGGCTGGCCGGCTATCGACGTTATTTTCCGTCAACGGGCGCAATCTCGTCTCGTTCCAGGAAAAGGACCACGCCGATACCAGAAATACGTCGCTGCGCACCTATGTCGACGGGCTGCTCGCCGAGGCGAGGCTCGACCGCGCGGACAGGATCCTGCTCGTCTGTTATCCCCGCATTCTCGGCTATGTCTTCAATCCGCTCTGCGTCTATTACGCCTATGATGCCGGCGGCGTGCTCGTCGCGATGATCTACGAGGTGCGCAATACTTTCGGCGAGCGGCACAGCTATGTCTGCCCCGTCGGCCGTGGCGAGATGTCGGAAGGCGGGCTTCGCCAAAGCTGCGACAAGCTCTTCCACGTCTCGCCCTTTATCGGCATGACGGCGCGCTATCATTTCCGCATGCTGCCGCCCGGTAAAGAGATCCGCTGGCGCATCCTTGAAACAGATAGTGAAGGACCGCTGCTCTCGGCGACATTTTCCGGACGGCAGGTGCCTTTGACAAACGCTTCGCTGCTGGGCTTGACGGCGCGCATACCCATCCTCACTTTCAAGATCATGACCGGGATCCATTGGGAAGCACTCAAATTGTGGCTGAAGGGCGCGCGGTATGTCAGGCGTCCTGCGCCCCCACCTGAAGTCAGCGTCCGCCAAACCCGCCCGCTTGCGGAAGCGGCGGAATGACATTAGCGTTCGATGCAATGGTCGGGGGGCCGCGCGTATCATCAAGGGTGCTTCGTCCCTAACCGGCAAGAAAATGCTGGAGGAGGAGAAATGAGCAAGGCGCAGGACTGGAATCTGCTGGCTCGTGATGCGGTGACGCTGACGGCCGAAAACATGTCCCGCATGGTGAAGGGTCTGCCCTTCAAGGCGAAGCTGGCTCTGCGCGGACTTCTGCATATGCAGCACGGTTCGCTTGCCGTTACCCTTCCCGACGGCCGCAGGCTGCTGGTCGAGGGCAAGAAGGCCGGACCAAAGGCGGCGCTCAGCCTCCACAACTGGAACCTTGCCTATCGGGCGCTGACGAGCGGCACGATCGGGGTCGCCGAAACCTATATGGACGGCGATTGGGACAGCCCGGACATCGCCGCCTTCCTCGAACTCTTCCTCGTCAACGGCGAGGCCGTATACAGCTATGCGCATGGCAAGGGCGGTCTTGGCCGCCTGTTCGAGCGCGTCCGCCATTGGATGAACACCAACACCAAGACGGGCTCGAAGCGCAACATTTCCGCTCATTACGATCTCGGCAACGATTTCTACAGGGAATGGCTCGATCCGAGCATGACCTATTCTTCTGCACTCTATTCGACCGGCGCCAACGATCTGCAATCGGCCCAGAATGCCAAATACCGGGCGCTTGCCGAGGCAACCGGCATCGGGCCTGGCGATCACGTGCTGGAGATCGGCTGCGGCTGGGGCGGGTTTGCCGAATTTGCGGCGAGTGAGCTGAACTGCAAGGTGACGGGGCTGACGATCAGCCGCGAGCAGCTCGCCTTTGCCGAGGAGCGCATTCGCAAAGCCGGCCTCGATGACCGCGTGGAATTCCGCTTTCAGGATTACCGCGATGAGGCAGGGCTCTACGACCGGATCGTCTCGATCGAGATGTTCGAAGCGGTCGGCGAGAAATACTGGCCGTCCTATTTCTCCAAGCTCAGGCAATGTCTGAAGCCGGGCGGCAAGGCTGGGCTGCAGATCATCACGATTAAGGACGAGTCCTTCGACCAGTATCGCAGCAACCCCGACTTCATCCAGAAATATGTCTTTCCCGGCGGTATGCTGCCGACGCGCAATCATCTGGCCGAACTTGCCGGCAAGGTCGATCTGTCGCTGGTCAAGGACTTCGGCTTCGGGCTCGATTACGCCCGCACGCTGGCCGAATGGCGCGAGCGCTTCTGGTCGGTCTGGGAACGCATCCGCCCGATGGGCTTCGACGAGCGTTTCAAGCGGCTCTGGGAATTCTATCTGTTCTATTGCGAGGCCGGCTTCCGTGCCCGCAATATCGATGTGCGCCAGGTCGTGTTCTCTCGCCGTTGATCATTCCGCCGCATGCGGTGTCACCGGATGGCGACCAGCCGATGGCGGCCGCTCCCGCCAGCCGGTCACGCGGTTCACCAGCGTGAAATAAACGCTATAGGGGAGCAGGCGTGCAAGCTTCAGCATGGTGGTGAAGCGCTTCGGAAACGTGATCTCGAAGGCCTGCGATTTCAACCCGGCGGCAATCTCCCGGGCGGCCTCCTCGACCGATACCAGAGCCGGCATTGGAAAGGCATTCTTCCTCGTTGCCGGCGTATCGACGAAGCCCGGGCAGACGAGCTGGATGCGGATGCCCATCTTGTCGAGATCGAATTTCAGGCTTTCGGCCATATTGATCAGCGCCGCCTTGGTGGCGCCATAGGCAGCCCCCGTCGGCAGGCCGCCATAGCCGGTGACGGAGGAAACGATGGCGATCTGTCCCTGCCCTTTCGCCTTCATATGGCGGATCGCCGGCAGCAGACAGTTGACGACGCCGGAAAGATTGACGGCAAAGCTCTTCTCGAAATCGGTGCGGTTCAGATCCTCGGCATGAACAGGCAGGTAGACGCTGGCATTGAGGATCGCCATGGCGAGCGTGCCGTGCTCATATTCGATGGAGGCCATGACATGTTCCATGTCCTCGGCATCGGTGACGTCGCCGTCGAGCACAATGATACTGCCCGAGAGGCCGTTGGCTTCGGCTTGCAGTTCGACCAGCTTTTCGTGGCTTCTGGCCGTGACGGCGACCTTGTATCCTTCGCCGGCGAGCCTCAGTGCAAGCGCCCGGCCGATGCCTGAACTCGCACCCGAAATCCAGACGATTCCATGTTCGGGATGGGCAATGAAATCACGCATGACATGTTCCTCCGGGCTGCCTGATCAATGCGAAAACAGGTCCGGAAGTTCCTCAACCCCTCCGGATTTACGGCTCTATCACACTATTGTGGCTGCTTTCAGCCGATCAGGTCGCCGATCATCTGGCGGAAGGATCCGGTGAGCTTGACCGGTCCGTCCGAGACGGCAAAGGCGATGCAAGGCCTGTCCTTTTCGGCGACCGGCCGGTGGTCGACCGTCTCGTCGGCAATGGAGATGTCGCCGGGGCCGAAACGGCCGCGTTCATCGTTGAAGGCGCCGTCGAGAATGAGGATCAGTTCCATGCCTTTGTGGGTGTGCGCCGGCAAGGCGCGGCCCGGCCGAATCCACATCAGGCTGACCTCGCAGCCGTCCATGTCGAGCGAATATTCCCTGAAACCGGGCAATCGCCGGCGCCAGGGCACATCCTCGGCCTCGAAGCCCAAGAGAGCGCGCAACGCTTGCGGAAACAGCGCATTTTCTGGCCGCGCGGCCGTCTGCGGCGCCGAGACGGGAGACGCGGAGGAAAAGATCGCCGCAAGCCGCCCGTCGCGATCGGCAATGGCGGCTTCAGGCGCGTTTTCCAGAGCTTCGCCGGCCAGCAGCTCGAGGCTGTTCACCAGGCTGCGATTGTCCGGTTTCATTTCGAGATGAGACTGCACCAGCACACGCGCCGGCTCGGGCAAGGAGCCGGCAACATAATGCGCCATCAATGCATCGATCGTGTCGATCTGCTCGTGAACCATGTCGGTTTCGGTCACGCCCTGTTGCCGCGCTCCGTTTTCGCTTTGTCGTCATCCGTACGGGGAAAGTCAATCTTCGGATCACCCCTCACACGGCGGGATTGCGGGCCATGCGTCATTTCGGAGGAGGAAAGCCAAATTTTATCGCGGCCGACAGAGGTGTGGAATAGCTTTTCTTGCCAACTCAGCCTTGTGAAGGGAAAAGACCGTTCCTAAAGTAAGAGTTCGAATAGAGGCAGATTCCATGACCTTCCACCCCTCCGTCCTTGAAGCCATCGGCAACACGCCCCTGATCAAACTCAAGGGTGCCTCAGAGGCGACCGGCTGCACCATTCTCGGCAAGGCGGAGTTCCTGAACCCCGGCCAGTCGGTCAAGGATCGCGCCGCGCTCTACATCATCCGCGACGCAGAGCGGAAGGGATTGCTTCGTCCGGGCGGCGTCATCGTCGAGGGAACGGCCGGCAATACCGGCATCGGGCTGACGCTGGTCGCCAAGGCGCTCGGTTATCGCACCGTCATCGTCATCCCGGAAACGCAGAGCCAGGAAAAGAAGGACGCGCTGAAGCTGCTCGGCGCCGAACTCGTCGAAGTGCCCGCAGTTCCCTACAAGAACCCGAACAATTACGTGAAGGTATCCGGGCGGCTGGCAGAGCAGTTGGCGAAGACCGAGCCGAACGGGGCGATCTGGGCAAACCAGTTCGATAACGTCGCCAACCGGCAGGCGCATGTCGAAACGACGGCAAAAGAAATCTGGAAAGACACCGACGGCAAGGTCGACGGCTTTATCTGCTCGGTCGGCTCCGGCGGCACGCTGGCAGGCGTGGCTGCCGGCCTCAAGGCTTTCAAGGCAGACGTCAAGATCGGCATCGCCGATCCCGATGGCGCCGCACTCTATGAATTCTACCAGAACGGCGCGCTGAAATCCGAGGGATCCTCGATCACCGAGGGCATCGGCCAGGGCCGCATCACCGCCAATCTCGAAGGTTTCACGCCCGACTATGCCTATCGGATCCCCGATGCCGAAGCGCTTCCTTATCTCTTCGACCTCGTCGAGAACGAGGGCCTCTGCCTCGGCGGATCGACGGCGATCAACATTGCCGGCGCGGTCAACCTCGCCCGGGATCTTGGACCTGGTCACACGGTGGTGACGATCCTGTGCGATTACGGCAACCGCTATCAGTCGAAGCTCTTCAACCCGGATTTCCTGACGTCGAAGGGACTGCCCGTTCCGGGCTGGATGGCCAAGTCGCCCGATATCCACGTTCCCTACGAGCCCGTGTGAGACCCCATGCCCGTCAATGCCCTTTATCGTGACGACTTCTATCTCTCGACGTGCGAGGCGGTCGTCACCGCCGTTCACGAAGACGGGGGCATCGAACTGGACCAGACCTGCTTCTACGCGACATCAGGCGGCCAGCCCGGCGACACCGGAGAATTCGAGCGCGCTGACGGCAGCAAGATCGCGCTCGGCCAGACTAAACATGGTCCGAGCAAGGATGTGATCATCCACGTGCCGCTCGAAGGTGCGCCGCGGCCCGTGGTCGGCGAGACGCTGGTGCTGCATGTCGACTGGCCACGCCGCTACAGGCTGATGCGCATGCACACGGCCTGCCACCTGCTTTCCGTCGTCTGCTCCTATCCGATCACCGGGGCTGCCGTCGGCGAGGAGGAAAGCCGCGTCGACTTCGACATGATCGAGACGATCGACAAGGACGCGGTGACGGCCAAGCTGATGGAACTGGTCGGCCAGAACCATCCGGTCACTCTGCAATGGATCACCGACGAGGAGCTTGTGGCCAATCCCGATATCGTCAAATCGAAGAACGTCCGCCCGCCGATGGGGCTCGGGCGCGTCAGCCTCGTCTGCATCGGCGAGAACTCCTCGATTGACAGCCAACCCTGCGGTGGCACACATGTTTCCGAGACTCAGGAAGTCGGCCGGATCCATATCGCCAAGATCGAGAAGAAGGGCAAAGAGAACCGGCGCTTCCGCATCCGCTTCGGCACGCCCGGCGACGAAGCCTGACCATCAAGGGAGACCATCATGAGTGAGACCAAGAGCCGTTTCGTCGTTTCGGCCGACTGGCTGCAGTCCGAGCTCGGCAAAGCTGACCTGCGCGTGCTGGACGCCTCCTTCTATCTGCCGGCGCAGAAGCGCGATGCCGATGCCGAATATGCAACCGGCCATATTCCCGGCGCCATCCGCTTCGATCAGGACAAGATCGCCGACCATTCGACGTCGCTGCCGCACACGATCCCCTCGCCCGATTATTTCGCCACTGAGGCCGGCCGGCTAGGCATCAGCGAGAATGATCGGATCGTCGTCTATGACGGTATCGGTCTGTTCGCCTCGCCGCGCGTCTGGTGGCTGTTTCGGGTGATGGGCGCGAAAAATGTCTTCGTGCTCGATGGCGGTCTCGACGGCTGGAAGGCCGAGGGCCGTCCGCTTGAAACCGAAGCGCCCAATCCTGCGCCGGCGACCTTCACGCCGCATTTCGACGAGAGCCGCGTGGTGACGCTTGATACGATGCGCGACATCGTCTCCAGCGGCGCGATGCAGATCGCCGATGCCCGCAGCGCCGGCCGCTTCGCCGCCGCCGAGCCCGAACCGCGTGCGGGCATGCGCTCCGGCCATATGCCTGGCGCCCGCAGCCTGCCCTCCGGCGTCTTCGCCAGCCAGGGCCGATTCAAGTCGCTGCCCGAACTCAGGCAGACGATCGAGGATGCCGGCATCGATCTTTCGAAGCCTGTCGTCACCTCCTGCGGCTCGGGAATCACCGCCGCGATCATTACGCTGGCGCTGGAATCGCTCGGCCATCACGACAACAAGCTTTATGACGGCTCGTGGAGCGAATGGGGCAGCCGTGACGATACGCCCATCGTCACCGGTCCGCCGACGCCGGTCAAAGTTTGATCGCCATGGGAAAGGCACCCGCTTCGCTGAAAGCTCACATCACCCGGCTCGAAATGACTTCGCCGCCGAAGGCGAGCATGCCGGTGCCCGTCAATATCCAGACGGCGATCATGCGCGCTCCCGAGATCCCATTGCCCTTCTACCGCTATCTCTACCGGCAGGTGGGCGCGCGCTGGCAATGGGTGGACCGGTTGCGCATGAGCGACGAGCAGCTTGCCGAGACGCTGAACGACAAGCGCAACAATATCAGCGTTCTCTACGTGAACGGCGCGCCCGCCGGGTTCTACGAATATTTCTGCGAAGACGAGGATATGATCGAGCTCAGCCATTTCGGCCTGATCGAACATGCGCTCGGTCTCGGCATCGGCAAATGGTTCCTGCTGCAGGCTCTCTATGCCATCTGGTCGCTCAATCCGAAGCGAGTCACCACCACCACCAACAACCTCGACCATCCGCGTGCGCTGCAGCTCTACCAGATGTACGGCTTCTCCCCCGTCTCGACCGGCACCGGCATCGTCCGGCCGCTCAGCGACAAGGAGCTTCTGGAGATTGCGCGGAAAAGCTGACGGATGCCTTCCTGACGTAGGCAGAGTTAACGCTGCGTCAGGCTATTCGGGCGGCGCGGGTCGTTGCGACGCTCGAAATCGAGGGTGCGGCCCGACTGTTCCTTCAGTTCCGCCACTTCCCGGCGCAGAGCCCTGAGCTCTTCCAGTATTTCCGCATTCTGTTGCGCCAGCAGCGCGAGATCGACATCGGGCATGGGCTTTTTCCTTTTCGTCATGCAGTTTTGCGGAATCCGATAGCAAATGCCAGCCATGTCGGCTTGGCCCAAAGCCGACATTCACGCTGAGCGGAAATCACCAATAAAGCACGGGGGACTGTCGCCGTACCGGCGACCGGTGATCAGCCATGCGCGCGAATCGAATTGAATTCCGTGAGGTGTCTGGTGCGCCTCCAGCATGTCGAGCAGCCGCGCCCGTATTTCCGCTGTCGCGGCGGGACGATCGAGGGCGTTCTTCACATTTTCAAATGTCTGAATCGTCGCCAATGCAGTCTCGGGATCCGGACCGTAGAACACGGGTTCGTTGATTTCATGAAACTCGATGGCAGTGAACCCTGCCGTCTCGAGCAGTCCAGACGTTACCGAGGGTTCGCTTAGCGAAAAAGCTTTGCTGGCCGCAACCGGACCGGTTGACTCCGGGTCAAGCGCCTCATGTATGGCGGTCGCCCACTCATTGTGGTCTCTGCCCTGCCAGACCATGAAAATGAAACGCCCACCCGGGCGTACGGCGTTGGCGATGTTGGCGAAAGCCACCGCCGGATCGGCGAAGAACATGACGCCAAATCGACTGATGCAAAGGTCGAATTCCGCATCTCCGAAGACATGGTTCTGTGCATCCGCCAGTTCGAACGTCGCATTGGGTAATCCCTCCTCGGCGCTGCGTCGGCGGGCAATCTCCAGCATCGTGGCGGACAGGTCTATCCCGTGCGCCCGTCCTGCTTCCGCAGCGCGAGCGGCGTCACGTGTGGTTTGTCCGGCGCCGCAACCGATATCGAGCACACGATCAGACCGCCCGACCGCGGCAGCGACCCGAAAATGGGCGTTATGGAGAGCAAGCTCGGCATCATAGAAGTCCGCGAAGTTCAATGCTGCTTCTTCAGCCATCATCTGTCCTCCAAACCGAAATTCGTGAGGCCGCCACCCAACGTACCCTCTCAAAACCGAGCAGCGGCCCGACCCTGTGCCACCCGATCGTGTACCACGGTATGAAGACGCCAAACATACCCGGCGCGGCGACGAGAGACGCGATCGAGCCGACGAGCAACGAGAAGAAAGCTGGTCCATGACAGGCGTCGACCCGCTTGGGGGCGACCCGTGGTGACCCGCTTTTGGCGCACTCCCGCAGTGTCTGAGGTTACGCGGAGGGTGGAAGCGTGCGGTTGCGAAGGAGGCATATTCCGCGTTTCGCTCGATCGCCCAATGCCTGCGGCGCGCAAGAATCGGGTGGCTTGCGCGTTGGTCGAGGTGCATGTCATGGCAATCACAAAGGAGATCTGCCATGACCGCCATTCGTTTTGTCGCGATGCCGACGGCCGACGCCGAACACCTCTGGAACGGCGGCCGCGACGCCTATGACAGGCGGCCCGAGACTATCGTTTCCGATGGTCCCGGTCATCCCTGCCGCCATTGTCTTGAAAATATCGATGTCGGCGAGGCGTTGCTGGTCTTCGCCTACCGGCCCTTCCCCGAGTTGCAGCCCTATGCCGAAACCGGCCCGGTCTTCCTGCACAAGCAGGCTTGTGCACGCTATGCCGCAGAAGAGATCATGCCGCCGGTACTGACGACGAGCCGTGACTTCATCGTCCGCGGCTACAGCGAGAACGACCGCATCGTCTACGGCACCGGCGCGGTGACTGCTATCGGCGATATTCCAGCCTATGGAGAGGATCTGCTGGCCCGGCCTGATATGGCCTATGTGCATGTGCGATCCGCGCGCAACAACTGCTTCCAATGCCGGATCGACAAGGTAAAGGCGCCGGCCCTGGTGGAGGCCGGTGCCTGACCTATAGTCAGCTAGCTTACGCTACGTTCAGCACGCTTTCCGGCGCGAAGGCCTCGTAGCCCAGCGCGTCGGCGACCGGCTTGCTGGTGATGCGGCCCTTGTGCACGTTGAGGCCGTTCCTCAGATGTTTGTCTTCGGCGATGGCGCGCAGGCCGCGATCGGCAAGCGCCAGGCCATGAACCAATGTGGCATTGTTCAGCGCGTGCGCCGAGGTGACCGGCACGGCACCCGGCATGTTGGCGACGCAATAATGCACGACGCCGTCGACTTCGTAAGTCGGATCGGAATGGGTCGTCGCATGCGAGGTCTCGAAGCAGCCGCCCTGGTCGATGGCGACGTCGACGATGACGGAGCCCTTCTTCATGCCGGACAGCATCTCGCGGGTAACGAGCTTCGGAGCGGCAGCACCCGGGATCAGCACGGCGCCGATAATGAGATCGGCCGAGAAGACTTCCTCCTCCAGCGCCTGGATGCTGGAATAACGCGTGTGGATACGGCCTGCGAAGATATCGTCGAGTTGGCGCAGGCGCGGCAGCGACTTGTCGAGGATGCTGACATCGGCGCCAAGGCCGGCAGCCATCCTGGCCGCATGCAGGCCGACGACGCCGCCACCGATGACCGCGACTTTGGCCGGCAACACGCCGGGTACGCCGCCAAGCAGGACACCAAGACCACCATTGGCCTTCTGCAGCGCGGTCGCTCCTGCCTGGATCGACAGGCGTCCGGCGACCTCCGACATCGGCGCCAGCAACGGCAGGCCGCCGCGCTCGTCGGTCACCGTCTCATAGGCGATCGCGGTGACGCCGGAGGCGATAAGGCCTTTGGTTTGTTCGGGATCCGGCGCCAGATGCAGATAGGTGTAGAGAAGCTGACCGTCGCGGAGCTGCGCCCATTCGGCGGGCTGCGGCTCCTTCACCTTGACGATCATGTCGCACTTTTCGAAGATATCCTTGGCGGAGGCGGCGATCTTGGCGCCGGCCGCGGCATAGGCGGCATCATCAGCGCCGATACCGACGCCCGCCTTGGTCTCCACCCAGACCTCGTGGCCGTGGGCAACATATTCGCGCACCGAAGCCGGCGTCAGGCCGACGCGATATTCATGATTTTTGATTTCCTTCGGGCAACCGACACGCATGCGCGTTCCTCTCATTTTATCTCCGCGGCCGCGGATTTTTTCAGATGAGGAATCCAACCATCAAGACAGTGAAATGTCCTTGCAAAGACGATTTGCGAAGACGCGATTTTTCGGTGATTATTGCGCTTCTTCTACCTTTCTTCGAAGGTTCTTCGAATGGCCAATCTCGATACCATCGATCTTGCGATTCTCCGGGCATTGCAGGCCAATGCCCGCATCACCAATGCCGAGCTTGCCGAAAGGATCGGATTGTCGCCTTCGGCCTGTTCGCGCCGGCTCGACATCTTGGAAAGAAGCGGCGTCATCGGCGGCTACCATGCGCGGCTTTCACACAAGGCGCTCGACTACAAGATGATCGCCATCGTGCATATCTCGCTCTCCGGCCAGTTCGCCAAGACCCTGGCGGAATTCGAGGCAGCGGTGAAGCTCTGCCCGAACGTGCTCGTCTGTTACCTGATGTCGGGCGAATACGACTATATCCTCAGGGTCGCAGCCCGCGACCTCGAGGACTATGAGCGCATTCACCGCGACTGGCTGTCGGCTCTGCCCCACGTGGTCAAGATCAATTCGAGCTTCGCGCTCAGAGAAATCATCGACAAGCCGAATGTCGGCCTTTGAGGCCTTGCATCTTTGCCGAAAGCCTGCCCAGACTTTCGATGCGCGCAAGCGTTTCCCCACTACAGCGCTGCGCGTCTTTTCAGACGCGCAGAGGACGCTGTAACACTTTGGACTTCTGCATAATTTCATCCTTAAATCGGAATCGATTAAGGGTGAAATTATGCAGTAATGGCAAATCATGACATCGAAGACCCAAGGCTATATTTTCGCGCTGCTGGCGATCACCATCTTCTCCCTGCAGGATGCCATCTCGAAACATCTGGCGACGGCCTATCCGCCAATCTTCGTGACGATGATCCGCTACTGGGCCTTTGCGCTTTTCACAATCATCCTCGCTGCGAAGATGCGCGGCGGCATCAAGGCGACGGCCCGCACCAAACGACCTCTCCTGCAGGTGACCCGCGGCGTGCTGCTTGCCGTCCAGGTGGTTCTGGCCATCACCTGCTTTGCGATGATCGGCCTTGCCCGTTCACAGGCGATCTTTTCCGCGACGCCGATCCTGATCGCGCTGCTGGCTATGCCGATCCTCGGCGAGCGGGTCGGGTGGCGGCGATGGGCAGCGATCGGCGCCGGACTTTTCGGGGTGCTGCTGATCCTCAAGCCGGAAGGCGAATTTTTCGACGTGAAGCTGCTTCTCGCCGTCATTTCCTGCTTCAACTTCGCCTTCTACGTTATCGCCACCCGTCTGGTCAGCCGCGACGATTCGTCGATGACCAGCTTCTTCTATACCGGCGTTGTCGGCGGCGTCACGATGACGCTCATCGGACCGTTCTACTGGAGCTGGATGTCGTCGGGTGACTGGGGCTGGATGGCGCTCGTCTGCGTCACTAGCATTTCCAGCCATTATTTCCTGATCCGCGCCTATGATGTTCTCGATGCCGCCGCCGTCCAGCCGCTGACCTATCTGTCACTTGTCTACGCCTCGGTCATCGGCATGGCGGTCTATGACGAAACGCTCAGTCTCAACACGATCATCGGTTCGATCATCGTGGTTGCTGCCGGCATTTTCACCGTCTGGCGCGAGCATATGGTCGGAAGCAGGGTCACTGCTGCCAATTGATGTTTCACTGCAATTTTAGCCAAGCCCCTAAAACCATTTCAATTTTCCGGCGCTATGCTCCCTCGCTATACCAAGGGAGACAGTATGACCCGCAACTTGAAAATCACGGCCCGGAAGACCGATCGGAAACACTGCCGCGTTTTCGGCCATGTCAAATATCTGAACAGCCAGGTGGATGCCCGCATCCTCGACTTATCGCCGACCGGTGCCGCCCTGGAGATGAAGGGGCCGCTCCATGCCGCCTCAGGCAGCAAGGTGCGCATCGAGGCCGAAAACCTCGGGCTGCTCGAAGGCATCATCCGCTGGAAGCATAATGGCCGCGTCGGCATCCAGTTCGACGTGAATTCGAATGCACGGGCGCAGATCTCCTCCTATTTCCGCTTTTTCCATAAGGAAGTACGGCCCGTGCTGGCGACCCGCCCGTTGACTATATCAGGTGCCAAAGGCGACCGGACGCCTCACTTGGCGACATCGACACTGAAATCGTAGGGCTGCACCGCCTTTGCCCCGAAGGAGCGGCTGAGATCGTTCCAGTAGCTGCGGTTGACGTTGACGTCGAGGGTGACCGCCCCTTGCGTCTGCGGCAGCCTGGCACCGAGGTCCCTGACGTCGACAGTGGCGGTATTGGCGTTGGCGCCAGACAGCAGGATCGTTTCCGTGCCGAGCGGCACGTTGACTGCGCCAGGCGCCTGGCTGCTGGGGAGCGGCTCGCTTGATATGATCTGGCCGTCTCCACCGAGGAACTTGATATCGCAGGTCTGGCATTCGCCCTGCGTCCAGCCGGGATTGACCTTCAACTCGACCCGCGGCGGCAGCGAGCGAGTGCCATCCTGAGCATGGGCGACGCCGACGATGCCGAACAGGCTGGCGGCCGAGCTGACCTCGATCGGCCTCGGGTTGGCTGCACTCCCCTGTGCAGCGGCCATGATCAGAGCCGGTGCGCCGATGCCAAGAAGAAGCGCCTTCTGCAACTGCTGTTCGCGATAGATCAGGGCGATAGCGCCGCCGATAATGAAGAAGACGACGATGGCGGCAAGCGCGCAGGCAACCGAAATCCAAGGGTTTGCCGTCGTCGTCAGCCATTTCTCCACATCGCCGCTGTAAAGCGCCTGCGCCTTATCGACCAGACTGGGTGCGATGCCTCCGAAACCTCCGACCAAAGCGATAACGACCTTGTTCATAATGCCATCTCCCCAATGGTTCTAGCTGTTACCACTGTACCATAAATTGCATTTCACGACCATGCCGCTTTCCCGCTGGATTGTTTTGCCGTTCTGTCATTTTCACGGTGTACTCCTCGGCAAATCGTCCTAATTCTGACGGGCCGGACGATGCATGATCCCTACTAGGAGAATTTCCATGTCTTCCATTTTCGATGTTGGCGCGATGAGCCGCCGTTCCCTGCTCGGCGGCCTCGCCGCCACTTCCGCCTTGGTGCTGTTGCACCCTTTCAGCGCGCGCGCCAGCGCCAACCAGGCCCATCTCAGGCTGATGGAAACGACCGACATTCACGTCAACGTCTTCCCCTATGACTATTATGCCGACAAGCCGAACGACACGATGGGCCTGTCGCGCACCGGGACGATTATCGACAACATCCGCGTGGAAGCTGTCAACTCGCTGCTGATCGACAATGGCGACGTGCTGCAGGGCAATCCGATGGGCGATTACATGGCCTATCAGCACGGCATGAAGGACGGCGACGTCCATCCGGTGATCAAGGCGATGAACACGCTCGGCTATACGGTCGGCACGCTCGGCAATCACGAGTTCAACTACGGCCTCGACTTCATGTTCAAGGTACTGGCAGGCGCAAACTTCCCCTTCGTCTGCGCCAACCTGACCAAGGGCCAGCTCGCCTCGGACCCGAAGCAGGACGATCTCTTCTTCAAGCCCTACATCATCGTCGAAAAGCAGATCAAGGACGGCGCCGGCAACGAAAGCCCCGTCAAGATCGGCTTCGTCGGCTTCGTGCCGCCGCAGATCATGCTCTGGGACATCAAGAACCTCGAAGGCAAGGCGCAGACGCGCGACATCGTCGAGGCCGCCAAGGCCTGGGTTCCCGCCATGAAGGAAGCCGGCGCCGATATCGTCATTGCGCTCTCGCATTCCGGCATCGACGGCAGCGCACCGTCCGAAAAGATGGAAAACGCCTCGCTGCATCTCGCCGCCGTCGATGGGATCGACGCGATCTTCACCGGCCACCAGCACCTCGTCTTCCCCGGCCCGAAGAGCTGGGACGGTGTGGCCAATGCCGACCCAGTCAAGGGCACGCTGCACGGCAAGCCCGCCGTGATGGCCGGCTTCTGGGGCTCACATCTCGGCCTTATCGACCTGCTGCTCGAAAAGGACGGCAACAGCTGGAAGATCGTCGATTTCACCGCGGAAGCACGGCCGATCTTCCATCGCGACGACAAGAAGAAAGTGGTTGCCGACTACGCCGACAAGAAGGAAGTGGTCGAGGCCGCCAAGGCCGAGCACGAGGCGACGCTTGCCTATGTCCGCACCCCGGTCGGCAAGACCTCCGCACCGCTCTACTCCTACTTCGCGCTGGTTGCCGACGATCCCTCGGTGCAGGTCGTCAGCCAAGCCCAGACCTGGTACATCAAGCAGATGCTCGCCGACACCGAGTTCAAGGACCTGCCGGTGCTTTCGGCGGCGGCCCCCTTCAAGGCCGGCGGTCGCGGCGGCGCCGACTACTATACCGACGTGCCGGCCGGCGATATCGCCATCAAGAACGTAGCCGACCTCTATCTCTACCCGAACACGGTGCAGGCCGTTGCCATCACCGGCGCAGAGGTGAAAAA
The DNA here is from genome assembly GCF_005862305.2 of Rhizobium indicum. Classification (NCBI taxonomy): domain Bacteria; kingdom Pseudomonadati; phylum Pseudomonadota; class Alphaproteobacteria; order Hyphomicrobiales; family Rhizobiaceae; genus Rhizobium; species Rhizobium indicum. Next base: position 695,300 of record NZ_CP054021.1, read on the forward strand.
CTGGCTCGAAATGTCGGCCGGCATGTTCAATCACATCGAGGCCGGCTCGAAGGATGCAGCGCTGCTCAACAATGACTTTCCGTCCTACAATTTCGACGTGATCGACGGCGTCACCTACCAGATCGACCTGTCGCAGCCGCCGAAATATGATTCATCCGGCAAGCCGATCCATCCGGACGCCAACCGCATCCAGAACCTCGCCTTCAACGGCAAGCCGATCGATCCGGCTCAGAAGTTCGTCGTCGTCTCGAACAACTACCGCGCCGGCGGCGGCGGCAATTTCCCTGAGATCACCGCGGACAAGGTGATCTTCCAGGCGCCGGATACCAACCGCGACGTCATCGTCCGCTATATCCATGATCAGGGCACGATCAATCCGTCTGCCGACGCCAACTGGACCTTCAAGCCGCTCCCCGGCACGACCGCGACCTTTGAAAGCGGCCCGAAGGCGAAACAGTTCCTCGCCGAGCTCAAGAGCGTCAAGATCGAGGATGCCGGCGAAGGGGCAGACGGTTTCTCGAAATTTAGGCTGGTTCTTTAGAGCAATTCCAGGAAAAGTGCGAAGCGGTTTTCCGTCCGGAAATTCGTAAAAACAAAAGGATAGAGCGGTTCTGCGCTTCCGTTAAAAGCTGAACCGCTCTAGGCCGAGCACAATATCAGCGAAGGCGCGGCACTCGCGCCTTCGTCATTCGGCCGCAAGCGGCGTACCAGCTTCCTGCAGTTCCGCTATCTGAGCATGGAAATCGACTTGGCTCGGGCAGGCGGAAAGCCGCGTGCGGAACGCGTCGATCATCCAGGTGGCGGCAGGTCCGGGCGGGTTAGCGAGCTGACGGACCGAATATATGGGATACTCCCCCTGTTCGTAGGCATCCAGATCGAGATGGACGAGCCTGCCGCTCGTCAGATCGTCATGAATCACGGAAGCCGGAAGGCCGCCCCAGCCAAGGCCGGCCCTGATGAGCTGGTGCTTCGTTGCAATATCGCTGACGCGCCATGTCTTGTAGGAGAGAACGTTGAAATCGCGCCCCTTCGTCCGTCCCGATGCATCGGTGACGACGAGTTGCACTTCCTCGCGGACGTCGCCGAGCGTCAGTGGCCGGCCGATCCCGGCAAGCGGGTGGTTGCGCGCGGCAACGGGCAACATGAAGGAATGACCGATCCGCTCCGTGACGATCGAATCGTCCTGCTTGACGACCGCGCCACCAATCCCGATCGTCGCCTTGCCGCTGAGGACGAGATCCATGACCATTCCGAGCTCGCCGACATTGAGGCTTAACGAAACGGATGGAAACATCTCCCGGAATTCGCGGAGGACGTCCACCAGGGCTCGCGAAGGCACCATAACGCTGATGGCGACGGAAACCTCCGCTTCGAGCCCTTCTCTCAGGCTCTTGACGCGCGCCCGCATGACTTGCAGATCGCCCAGAATGCGCCGCGCATCCTCCAGCATCGCCTTGCCCGCCTCCGTCAGCTTCGGCTGACGCGCGCCGGAGCGCTCGAAAAGCGGGACTTCGAGCTGCGCCTCCAGATTGGCGATCGTATAGCTGACGACCGACTGCGCCCGGTTCAGCGCCCGCGAAGCGGCCGAGAAGCTACCGGTCTCGGCAACGGTCAGAAACACCTGCAATTGGTCCAGAGTGGGGTTTGGCAGCATCTTCTATCCATTCCATCGATAGTTTCGATCTACATTATCACCGTTTTTTCGATAGCAGGCCAGACCTATTTTCCTCATCGAGACTACGGCTCACCTCCCAGCAACGGGCCGTCAAATCCCATTCGAAAGGAAATGCACCATGTCGTCCATCCTGCTTCTGACGTCCAGCCCGCGTGCCGATTCTCTCTCGACGCCGATCGCTGTCGATCTCGCCGAAAAGCTGAAGAGCCAGAATCCGGGCAGCGTCGTCATTCGCCGCGACCTTGCCGCCAACCCGCTGCCGCATATCGATGACCTCTTCACCGGCGCGATCCGCAAGCCGCCCGAGGCCCGCACCGCTGAGGAAACCGTGGCCGTCAAGACCTCCGACGAGCTTGTCAACGAACTGCTCGCCGCCGATACGATCGTCATCAGCACCGGCCTCATCAACTTCAACATCTATTCGTCGCTGAAGACCTGGATCGACAACGTTGCCCGTGCCGGCCTGACCTTCAAGTACACGGAAAGCGGTCCGGTTGGCCTCGCAACCGGCAAGAAGGTTTACGTGGTGCTCGCTTCGGGCGGTGTCTATTCACAGGGCCCGGCCGTCGGCTTGAACCATGCCGTGCCGTACCTGAAGTCGGTTCTCGGCTTCCTCGGCATCAGCGATATCGAGACCATCTATGTCGAAGGCTTGGCCTTCGGTCCGGAAGCTGCCGAAAAGGCGATCGACGCCGCCAAGTCGCGCGTCCAGGAAATCGCACTGGCGGCCTGATTGGCTCCCAAATGCTTCACGGAACGGCCGGCCTTTGCCGGCCGTTTTTCATTTGTCGATATCGGCGACAAAATCCCGGACCGTCGCCAGGATTTCGGCCGAGAGTTCTTCATCGGACGAAATCCTGGCAAGGCCGACGCCGCCGGCCATCATCGCGAAGGCCATGATCGCCTTGCGGCGCCGTTCGCTATCGTCCGTTCCCGCAGCCTTGCTCGCCAGTGACGCGAAATTGCGCCTGAGCCCGTCCGTGGCGATCCCCCGCGCCGTCTCGCCGCTACGGGATATATCGGAGGTCAGCGCGGCAAAAGGGCAGCCCTCACCTGGATTGTCGCGATGATACGCGCTCACATAGCGATCGGCGACATCGGCAGCCGTCATCTCCGCCGGGTTCACCCCCTCGGCCTCCAGCTTGCGTCCCCATGAATCGAAAGCGGACTGGATCGCCTCGGCAACCAGATCGTCACGGGAGGCGAAATGCTTGTAGAAGCCGCCGACGGTCAGTCCGGCCTCCTTCATCAGATCGGCGACGCCAATACCGTCGAGCCCCTCCTCGCGCAGCCGCTTCGACGCGATGTCGACAATCTTCTCGTGCGTCTTCTGTTTCTCCAACTGCGAACGCCCCATCGGACATCTCCCCGGCACCAATCGAATGAGCATGATGTCGGCCGAAAACCGCCTACACTTTTCGGCATCATGCTCCTCTTGACTCATGTGGATTATCATCATAATCCTTATAGATAACGATCATAATCCAGATCGTTGCCAATTCCAAGAGGAGCATGAATCATGCGTCTAAAAAACAAGGTCGCCCTGATTACCGGCGGAAACAGCGGCATCGGTCTTGCGACCGCAAGGGTCTTCATCGATGAGGGTGCCAAGGTGGTGATCACCGGCCGCAACCCGGAAACGCTCGCGGCTGCCGAAAAGGCGCTTGGGTCAGGCGTGCTGGCGCTGAAGGTCGACGTCACCGATGCCGCCGCCACCGAGAAGGCGTTTGCGGAAGCCGCCGCAAAGGTCGGCAAGTTCGACATCGTCTTCGCCAATGCCGGCATCGGCGGCGCGACGCCGCTCGGCGAGACATCGCCAGAGCAGTTCAACCAGATCATCAGTACCAATCTCACGGCGGTTTTCTTCACCGTGCAATCAGCCCTGCCGCATCTCAATGACGGCGCTTCGGTGATCCTCAACGGTTCGGTGCATGCCGTACTCGGCGCTCCCGGCTGGTCGGCCTATGCGGCGACCAAAGCGGCAGTCCGGGCAATGACGCGCAATATGGCATCCGAGCTCGCGCCGCGCGGCATCCGCGTCAATCAGGTAACGCCCGGCGGCACCAAGACGCCGATCTGGTCACCGATGGCCCAGACGGAAGATGCCATGTCGGCGCTCGAGGCCCGCATCGGCGGCATGAGCCCGCTCGGCCGCATGAGCGAAGCCGACGAAATCGCCAAGGCGGCGCTCTATCTGGCCTCGGATGATTCGGCCAATGTCACCGGCATCGAGATCACCGTCGACGGCGGCATGACGAGCGCGCCATCCGGCGCCAAGATCTTCCGCGCTGCCTGAATGAGTTTCAGCTGAGTTTCACCACGCCGGAGCGGCCGACGACGCAGTTGCGGCCGCTCTTCTTGGCTGCGTAGAGCCTGCCGTCGGCAGCCGTCAGCACGGCGGTGAAATCTACGCCGTCCTCATCGGCAGTCGCAACGCCGATACTGACCGTGACCGGCCTGTCATCCGGCGTCTTGACGCTGGTCGCGATCGTCCAACGCAGGCGCTCGGCAAGCAGCAGACCTTCCTCGTGGTCGGTGCCCGGACAGACGGCAACGAATTCCTCGCCGCCGAAGCGGAAGACGCGATCACTCGAGCGCAACGTCGTGCCCAATCGGGCGGCGATCGCCTTCAGCACCTCGTCGCCCTGGAGATGACCGTAGCCGTCATTGACATCCTTGAAGTGATCGGCGTCGATAATGAGGACGGTGGCGAATGACCCCTGCTTCAGTGCCTCGAGCAGCATCAGCGGCGCTTCCATTTCCATGCGCGTCCGATCGTAGACACCGGTCAGCATGTCGCGGCCGGTGCGCTCCAGCAGATCGTTGTAGCGCTCGCGGAACGTCAGGTCACCGAATACGTCGCTGATCGAACGTGCGGCCCCGGCTGCGCCGATACGGCGAATACGATATTCATAGAATGCGAACATCGCCGCGTAGAGGCAGACGGCAAGCATTTTCGCCTTCCATCCGCCCCAGAATGCGGCGATCGGCACATCCAGGAAGTAATGCAGTGCGGCGAAGAAACCGATCTGGTCGAAGGTCAGCAGCACGAAGCCCGAAATCAGGAAACGCAGGACGACGCGGCGGCGGAAGAAATCGCCGAGTTTTTCGTAAAGCAGGATGATGCCGAGCGAATCGACATAGAGCAGCGCCGTGCCCCAGACCATCAGCCAGCCCATCTCCTTGAGGAAGTCGACGTCGGGCGTGTGGTTGGTTGATATCTGCAGCGGCTGGTGCAGTTGCAGCACCCAGGCAATACCGACGGTGAGCAGGTTGCCGAGGAAGAGGCCGTAGATCGGCTGGCGCACCGTCGCAGCATCCTCCTGCAGGTAAAGCATCAGGATCATCATCAGCTTGCCGGAGAAGAAGACGGATGAGCCCGGCGACACATCCCCGAACGGCAGCGAGACATAGAAGACCGCCGCCAGATAGGTCTCCATGAAATGCATGACGCCGAGCGCCGTCAGGAAAACCCCGAGACCGAGCCGATGACGGAAATGCAGAAGGGTTACCATCAGCACGAAATAGGCGATGGCTTCGACGACGAAGAGAAGGAGGTTGAGTGTCTCCATCATGAGACCTCGGCTCCGGACGTTCGGCCTCCTGCTGGCGCGGTGATCGCGACAGCGAATCCTTTGGTCAATCGTCCGAAACAGTCAAACACGGGGGTGTCCTGCAAATCCTGCAGGCGATACCTTTCACCGCAATCCTTTAAGATTGCGTGAGTGAGAACGCGCTCGCTGGAGCGCAGCCGGGTCACATACAGGAATAGTTGCAGCCGGTATCTAGGACCTATGCCCGGATCCCGATTCAGACCTGACGAAGCTTCTCGCCGTCGCCAAAGAGCGATGAACCATGCTGATCGATAATCTGCTGCGCCTTGCGCACTGTGCATTCGAGCGCGTCATCGGAGGAGGAAAACAGATCGGCGCGGATGAAATTGCGCACCAGTACCTCGTCGCCAACCTTCTTTTCGATGCGGCCGGCAAGGCGATACTGGCCGCCTTCCTTGCGCGGCTCGGCATAGATCGTGCAATCGCCGTAAAGCTGCGGCTCGCCGGAAGGGCCTGCCGCCTCCGAAGCCGGTTTGCCGCCGCCGGAGAACATCGAAAAGATATTTGAAATGAACGAAGCCATGCTCCGCCTTTAGCACGACCGTATCGCTGTCGCCAAGTCAAATGATCAGGTTGGCGAGGATCTCGTTTTCGGTGATATCCTCGTAACCCATGCCGGCTGCTTCGAAATTTCCGATCAGCCGGGCGAAATTCTCCGGCGCCTTGGTTTCGATGCCAATCAGGATCGAGCCGAAGTTGCGCGCCGATTTCTTCAAATATTCGAAGCGGGCGATATCGTCGTCAGGGCCGAGCAGATTGAGGAAATCCCGGAGCGCACCGGGGCGCTGGGCGAGCCGCAGGATGAAGTATTTCTTCAGCCCTGCGTAACGCAAGGCTCTTTCCTTTACGTCAGGCAGACGCTCGAAATCGAAATTGCCGCCGGAGACGACAGCCACGATGGTCTTGCCGCGGATCGCTTGGCCGTCCATCGCGGCGATCGCCGTCAGCGACAGGGCGCCGGCCGGCTCCAGCACGACGCCCTCGACATTCAGCATTTCCTGAATGGTGACGCAGATGGCGTTCTCCGGCATGAGTTGCACCTGCTCGGTCGGAAAATCGCGAAGAGCGGCGAAATTCAGGTCGCCGATGCGGGCGACAGCAGCGCCATCGACGAAATTGTCGACCTTGGCAAGCGTCGTCACCTTGCCTGCCTCGATGCTGCGCTTAAGACTCGGCGCGCCTGCTGGTTCGGTGAAGACAAAAGCAGATTTCGGCACGGTGCCGTCGAGATAGCCGGTGATGCCGGCGGCCAGTCCACCGCCGCCAACCGGCAGGACGACCATGTCGGGCACGGTTCCTTCCGGCAACTGCTGCATGATTTCGGCGGCGACGGTTGCCTGGCCTTCGATGATGTCGGCATGGTCGAAGGGCGGCACCATGACACCGCCGACCGCTTCAACATGTTCTCGGGCGGCCTGGTAGCATTGGTCGAAGAAGTCGCCGAACAGGCGGATGGTGATGAATTCGGCGCCGAACATGCGGGTCTTGTCGATCTTCTGCTGCGGTGTCGTCACCGGCATGAAGACGACGCCCGGCACGCCGAAATGGCGGCAGACAAAGGCAAAGCCCTGGGCGTGGTTGCCGGCCGAGGCGCAGACGAAGGTCTTGCCGGCAGCACCCTGCCCGATCGCCTTGCGGAAGAAATTGAAGGCGCCGCGGATCTTGTAGGAGCGCACCGGCGACAGATCCTCGCGCTTCAGCCAGATATCGGCTCCGTAGCGGGCCGACAGATGGTCGTTGAGCTGTAGCGGCGTTGCCGGAAACAGGCTGCGCATTGCCTCTTCGGCGCTTTCGACATCAAGTCTCGTCACGGGCGTGGTCCATTCTCATGAGTAGCCGCTGCCGCTATGGCACAGGCCAACCGGCAAAAGAAAGCCCGTTTCGGCCATTTCCGGTTCTCTCTCGGGAAAGCCTTTCTTAAGCCAATCGCGAAATCGGCGGCAGATGAACTGATTTTAACTGTCAATGAAAAGCCAAGCCACTAATATGAAGCCATGATGATCTTCAAATTTGCAAGGCCGCTCGCCTGGCTGCTACTCGCCCTCATCCTCTTCGTCACGGTTTCGCCGATCGGGCTGAGGCCGGAAACGGTCACGACGGTCGATACCGACCGCGGGGGCGCCTTTGTTCTCGTCGGCCTCGCCTTCGCGCTCGCCTATCCGAAACAGTGGAAGATGGTGGCGGTGCTGCTGATTGCCGGTGCAGTCGCCATCGAATATCTGCAGTATCTCACACCAACACGCCATCCGCGCCTGCACGATGCCGGCATCAAGGCGGCGGGCGCAGCCCTCGGGCTGCTGGCTGGCTGGCTGATCAACAGGTGGCGCGAGACCAAAGCGCCAAACGCGCTTCCGCTCACAGAGCGATGAACACTATCAGAACAGACCGCATAGTCCCGAAAATCGAATTCGGCATCTGTCCAGATCGAAAGTAATAGAGCGTCCTTAGCGCGTCTTCTTGGACGCGCTAAGGACGCTCTAGAAACCGCGCAAATGCATTGCCCAGAAGAACAGCGGTATCGCGGCTATCGCAGTCCCCAGAACAAGTGCAACACTGGTCTTGAAGATGCGGATGCGCCGAACCTTAGTCCCATTCCAATCGTAAACCATCGTCTTACTCCCACAAGACAACCCTTACTTAACTGTCGCGGCGCAATCGTTACGCCGGAAATTCCTTTGTCAAGCGATAACTTGCTTTTATGCACAATATACAAGCAGATTCAATACAGGCATATTCAAACAGGATTATGAAGGTGGTGCGGGCGACGGGGGTCGAACCCGTACAGCCAAGGCCGAGGGATTTTAAGTCCCTTGCGTCTACCAGTTTCGCCACGCCCGCTTGCGGCATTTTCAATATCTTGCGTCATGGGCGATGGGAAGAGCCGCGAGGCGTAAAAATCATGCCTGTTTTGCCGGCAGCACCGACGAATGATCGGCGAGGCATTCCCTCCCGAAAGCCCTCGCCGATGAAGGCTGCCCAGACTGTCGTGGGAAAAAACAGAAAAGGCGCGGCGAGCCCCATGCCCGCCGCGCCTTTATCATTCCAGCGTCAAAGATCAGGCGAGCTTGGCAGCAAGCTTGGCAACGTGGGCGCCCTGGTATTTCGCGCCTTCCAGCTCGATCTCGGAAGGCTGGCGCGAGCCGTCGCCGTTAGTGATGGTGGAGGCGCCGTAGGGCGAGCCGCCCTTGACTTCCTCGGTGCCCATCTGGCCCTGGAAGGCATAAGGCAGGCCGGCAACGACCATGCCCTGGTGCAGGAAGGTCGGGATGAAGCCGAGGATGGTCGATTCCTGGCCGCCGTGCTGGGTGGCCGAAGAGGTGAAGACCGAACCGAGCTTGCCGACGAGTTTGCCCGCGAACCAGAGGCCGCCCGTCTGATCCCAGAAATTGCGCATCTGCGAGGCGACCGTGCCGAAGCGGGTGCCGGCGCCGACGATGATCGCGTCATAGTCCGCCAGTTCGTCGACGGTGGCAATCGGAGCGGCTTGGTCGACCTTGTAATAGGAAGCCTTGGCGACGTCTTCCGGAACCAGTTCCGGAACGCGCTTGACAGTGACCTCGGCACCGGCCGACTTCGCGCCTTCGGCGACCGCATAGGCCATGGTTTCGATATGGCCATAAGCCGAATAATAAAGGACGAGAACCTTCGCCATCTTCTATCTTCCTTGAAACATCGGGTTGAATTTCGTGCCCGACGCGATTTCTATCAGCGCGTCTGGGCGAACACAGCCCTGCCCTCAAGAACTCAGTGTTCACCACCCGGAGACGAAAATTCGCTTGCGATTTTCATTTCGGCAAAAATGACGCATCGCCCGAATTAAGGAGTTAGCGCATGATGTCGTCCGAAAATCGCCTGCACTTTTCGGCATCATGCTCTGGTGTTTGCAAAGCGAGCGAACGGCGCTACCTATTCACCAGCCTCAGATCACGGAACATCTCATGAGCCAAGACATCGTCGTCACCGCCGCCATGCTCGCCATCGGCGACGAACTTCTCTCCGGCCGCACCAAGGATAAAAATATCGGCCACCTCGCCGATTTGCTGACGCTTTCCGGCATCGACCTCAAGGAAGTGCGCATCGTCGCCGACGACGAGGACGCGATCGTCGAGGCGTTGAACGCGCTTCGCGGCAAATATGATTACGTCTTCACCTCGGGCGGCATCGGGCCGACGCATGACGACATCACCGCCGATGCTATCTCCAAGGCTTTCGGCGTGCCCTGCGAATACGACGAAACAGCAATGACGCTGCTTGCCGAGATGTACCGCCGCCGCGAGATGGAATTCACCGAGGCGCGCCAGCGCATGGCGCGCATGCCACGCGGGGCCGTCCATATTGCCAATCCGGTCTCGACGGCTCCTGGCTTCATCATCGGCAATGTCCATGTCATGGCCGGCGTGCCGCAGGTGTTCCAGGCGATGGTCGACAATGTGCTGCCGATGCTTCGAACAGGCACGCCGGTGCTTTCGCTCGCTATCGCCTGCCCTTACGGCGAAGGCGAGATCGGCACGCCCTTGACCGCGATCCAGAAGGCACATCCGGACACCAGCATCGGTTCCTACCCGCGCTATATTGGCCAGAAATTTTCGACCGAGATCGTCGTGCGCGGCCGCTCGCAGGCGGCAATCGATGCGGCCGGCGCCGAGGTGCAGGCGATGATCGACTCCATCCGCCAAAGGAAGGACATCGCCGAAAACCATTCCGCCGAGGCTTGAGGGCAACGCCGGAACTCAAGGCCATCCTTGATCCCGATCAAGGAACAGGCGAACGGTCCGGCGCATTCCTTCCCTCGCGCAAGCCATTTCAGCGCAAGGAGAATTGATATGTCTTACAAAACCATTCTCGCCATTCTCGATACATCCGACAATAGTTCTGCGGTTGCCGATTTCGCCTTTGCCATCGCCGCCGAAAGCGGCGCCCATGTGATCGGCCTGCATGCCGAAATCATCTCCGCCGTGCCGCTGGTCGCGCCGATGGAAATTCCCGATCCCGTTGCCGTGCAGGCGCTGCAGGACATGGCGCACAGTGAAACGATTGCGGTTGAGCGCATCTTCAGGGCCAAAGCGGAGGCATCCGGCGCCTCCTTCGAATGGCGCAGCTTTGCCACATCAACCGGATACGGCTCCGCCCCGCTGATCGAAAGTGCGCGCAGCGCCGACCTCCTGATCGCCTCGCAGGCCGACCCGGCCAAACCTTCCGACAGCCACGTCGACGTCGACAGTTTCCTTTTCGAAACCGGCCGGCCGGTGCTGATAATCCCCTATATCATCCGCCAGCCGAAGCCGATCAAGCGCGTGCTGATCGCCTGGAACGGCTCGAAGGAGGCGGCGCGCGCGACCTTCGACGCACTGCCGATCCTCAAAGCCGCCGACGAGGTGGAGATCTTTTCGGTCGATCCGGCCGACACGGCGCTGCAATCGCCGCTGACCGCTGGCGCCGACATCGCCGCGACGCTGGCACGTCATGGCGTGAAGGCGACGCTTTCGACGGCCCAGAGTGTGGATAAGAGCGCATCGCATGTCATCGAGAACCGGCTTTCGGACAGCAGCATCGATCTTCTCGTCATGGGCGCCTATACGCATTCCTGGCTCTGGCAGATGATCTTCGGCGGCACGACGAAGACCCTGCTGCAATCGATGACGGCGCTGACCCTGTTATCGCGTTGATTGGCTGCTCTTGCCTTTTGCCGGCAAATCCCGCTAATTGCGGCGACCGATGACAGCTTCGAGCCTCGGCCCCATCTCGCGCAGTTCCGGCTGCGCGATTTGCGTTTTGCCAATCGCCGCTTCAAGCCCATCCGGTCGCCGGCAAACGGCGTGTCGTTTTTTCATGCCGCGGAGCAGCCCAATGTCCCTTCCCGATAAAGCCTTTCCCGTTTCCTGGGATCAGTTCCACCGCGATGCGCGCGCCCTTGCCTGGCGGCTTGCCGGCTTGAATCAGACGTTCAAGGCGATCGTCTGCATCACCCGCGGCGGCCTCGTTCCGGCTGCGATCATCTCGCGCGAGCTGAACATCCGGCTGATCGAGACCGTCTGCGTCGCTTCCTATCATGACTATGTGAACCAGGGCGACATGGTGCTGCTCAAGGGAATCGCGCCCGAACTTATGGAGAATGGCGGCGAAACCGTGCTGGTCGTCGACGATCTGACCGATACCGGCAAGACCGCCGCACAGGTGCGCACCATGCTGCCGAAGGCACATTTCGCCTGCGTCTACGCCAAGCCGAAGGGCGTGCCGACCGTCGACACTTTCATCACCGAGGTCAGCCAGGATACCTGGATCTACTTCCCCTGGGACATGGGCTTCACCTATCAGGAGCCGATCGCCAAGGGCGCAGGCTGATCGCCACCGATCACGGCGCGCACCCCTCGTATTTACCACTTGAAATTGTTCCAGATTTTGTCAGCGAGGTTTCCTGAATCCGCTATCGGGATCTGCACATCTATTTTATCTTTTACTCATAGACTGCTGTCTAATTCCTTCAATCGGAATCGATTCAAGGATGAAATTATGCAGCAATTCAAAGTGATACAGCGTCCTTTGCGGCTCTCGAAAAGACGCGCGGCGCTGCAGGGCGTGCGAATCGTGTCAAATTGCGCTTAAAGCGTGCAACGATCGATACGGTACAAGGAAACAAGATGGCGCGGTGGGGGCATGTAAGAGCGGTTGTGACTGCCGGGCTGGCGGCCTTTCTGTTGCCGCTGGCGCCTGTCCGCGCTGAACCTGCCTATATTCCCCTCGTGCGGGACTATGTCGAGAAGCGGATCCGGCCAATAGTGGAAACGCCATTGGTGCTGAAAGCCATTGCCGAGCAGAACGCGAAATTCGGCGATGTCAGCGAAATGGATATGCGGGTGCTCGACGAGACCTACCGGTCGGAGGTCGATCAGCACCACCTGCATATGGTCAAGCTGCTGCTCGACAAATCCGTGTCGCATTACCTGAAAGCCAAGCAGGACGCCTCGCAGGGCGCGATCATCGAATTTTTCGTCACCGACAGCCACGGGCTGAATGTCGGGCAGAGCACCATCACCGCCGACTATTGGCAGGGCGACGAGGAGAAATATCTCAGAACCTTCGCCAACAGCTCCCGGGAGATCTTCATCGACCGGGCCGAACGCAACGACTCCACCCAGAATCTGGAAACGCAGGCGAGCTTCGTCGTGATGGACGAAGAGAACAGGCCGATTGGCGTCGCCATCGTCACCATCGCCATCGATGCGCTTTAAAGCTCTTATTGCACCGGCGAATCGCCATGCGCATTTGGGCCGGAAATGCCATCACAAGATTTGCCGCAGGACGCTTTTTTGCCGTTCAGACCTTTTCCTTAGCCGGCAACTCCTGCAAGCCATTGTAATATCAGCGCTCCCCGGCTTTCCCCAATCTCCACAGGCGCATCCACAACATGTTGTGGTTAGCAATCAATTAAAAGCCAGCCCTTGACGGAATCAGCTGTTTCAAACTTTACTGATCCTGATGTTGCGGCGGCGACAGGACCGGAGGTAACGAGCCCGGTTCCCTTTTGAAAATTAGGACGCGGAATCAGGGCGATGGACCGGGAACGGTTCATGCCCGACAGGATTTCTGCGAGGTTTTCAGCCTCCAAAAAAAGTGACATTGGGACTGGCGATAATAAGCTGTTAATACTATATTTAGTGTTTGCAGCCACCATCACCACAAGATACAGGAAGATCATCTCCGGATGACACCCCTGTCACGATACGGAAACGAGACTGGCTGCGCGACGACAAAGTGCCGCCGGATAGGAATTTTGCGCCGAGGTCGCGGGGACCGGGCGCCAACACGAGGTCAAGACCATGCGCATCGAACGTCGTTTCACAAAGGCCGGCCAAGGCGCCTATGCGGATATCGAATTCCGCAAGGCGACGAGCGAGATCAAGAACCCCGACGGTTCGATCGTGTTCCGCCTCGAGAACATCGACGTTCCCGCGCAGTTCTCCCAGGTCGCGACCGACGTTCTGGCGCAGAAGTATTTCCGCAAGGCCGGCGTTCCCACCCGGCTGAAGAAGGTCGAGGAAAACGATGTTCCTTCTTTCCTGTGGCGCTCCGTTCCCGACGATGCTGCGCTGAAGACCCTGTCTAAGGACGAGCAGACCGGCTCCGAAATCGATGCGCGCCAGGTCTTCGACCGTCTTGCCGGCACCTGGACCTATTGGGGCTGGAAGGGCGGATATTTCTCCTCCGAGGAAGATGCCTCGGCCTTCAAAGACGAGCTTGCCTATATGCTCGCCACCCAGCGCGTCGCCCCGAACTCGCCGCAGTGGTTCAACACCGGCCTGCACTGGGCCTATGGCATTGACGGCCCCGGCCAAGGCCATTTCTACGTCGATCCCTTCACCGGCAAGCTGACCAAGTCGAAGTCGGCCTACGAACACCCGCAGCCGCATGCTTGCTTCATCCAGTCTGTCGAGGACGATCTCGTCAACGAAGGCGGCATCATGGACCTCTGGGTGCGTGAAGCGCGCCTGTTCAAATACGGCTCCGGCACCGGCTCCAATTTCTCGATGCTGCGTGGCGAAGGCGAAAAGCTTTCCGGCGGCGGCCGCTCCTCCGGCCTAATGAGCTTCCTGAAGATCGGCGACCGCGCCGCCGGCGCCATCAAATCGGGCGGCACGACGCGCCGCGCCGCCAAGATGGTGGTCGTCGACATCGACCATCCCGATATCGAGGAATACATCAACTGGAAGGTCAAGGAAGAGCAGAAGGTTGCGGCTCTCGTGACCGGCTCGAAGGTTGTCGCCAAGCATCTGAAGGCGATCATGAAGGCCTGCTTCAATTGCGAAGGCGGCGACAACGGCGATTGCTACGACCCCACCAAGAACCCTGCCCTGAAGCGCGAAATTCGCGCCGCCAAAAAGGACCAGGTTCCCGAGAACTATGTCCAGCGCGTCATCCAGTTCGCCCGCCAGGGCTACAAGGATCTCCAATTCAAGACCTACGACACGGATTGGGATTCCGAAGCCTACCTCACGGTATCCGGCCAGAACTCCAACAACTCCGTCTCGATCAAGGACGACTTCCTGCGCGCCGTCGAGAATGATGGCGAATGGAACCTGACCGCCCGCAAGGACGGCCGAGTGATGAAGACGCTGAAGGCCCGCGATCTCTGGGAAACCATTTCCTACGCTGCCTGGGCTTCGGCCGATCCGGGCATCCACTTCAACACGACGATGAACGACTGGCACACTTCGCCGGCCGGCGGCCCGATCCGCGGCTCGAACCCGTGCTCGGAATACATGTTCCTCGACGACACCGCCTGCAACCTTGCCTCGCTGAACCTACTGCAGTTCAAGGACAAGGCCACCAAGCGCATCAACATCGCCGATTACGAACATGCGGTTCGCTTGTGGACCGTCGTGCTCGAAGTCTCGGTCATGATGGCGCAGTTCCCGTCGAAGCGCATTGCCGAACTCTCCTACGAATACCGCACACTCGGCCTCGGCTACGCCAATATCGGCGGCCTGCTGATGTCATCAGGCATTCCCTACGACTCCACTGAGGCCCGCGCCATTGCCGGCTCGCTGACCGCGATCATGACCGGCATCTGCTATGCGACCTCGGCCGAAATGGCCGCCGAGCTCGGGCCGTTCCCGAACTTCGCGCCGAACCGCGAGAGCATGCTCAAGGTCATTCGCAACCATCGCCGTGCGGCGTATGGCGAGAGCTCCGGCTATGAGGCGCTGTCGATCAACCCGGTCGCGCTGATCCATTCGGAAAACCCAGACCAGGATCTCGTCGCCCACGCCAAATCGGCCTGGGACAAGGCGCTCGAACTTGGTGAACAGCATGGCTACCGCAATGCCCAGGTCTCGGTCATCGCGCCCACCGGCACGATCGGTCTCGTCATGGATTGCGACACGACGGGCATCGAACCCGACTTTGCTCTCGTCAAGTTCAAGAAGCTCGCCGGCGGCGGCTACTTCAAGATCATCAACCGCGCCGTGCCGGACGCGCTGCGCACGCTGGGCTATTCGGAAAGCCAGATCGCCGAAATCGAGGCCTATGCCGTCGGCCACGGCAACCTGAACCAGGCACCGGCCGTCAATCCGTCGACGCTGAAGACCAAGGGCTTCACCGACGAGAAGGTCGAAGCCGTCAACGCCGCGCTGAAGAGCGCCTTCGACATCAAGTTCGTCTTCAACCAGTGGACGCTCGGCGCCGACTTCCTGAAGGAGACGCTGAAGGTTTCCGACGAACAACTCGCCGACATCAGCTTCAGCCTGCTCGATCATATCGGCTTCTCGAAGAAGGATATCGAAGCTGCCAACATCCATGTCTGCGGTGCGATGACGCTCGAAGGCGCGCCCTTCCTAAAGGCGGAGCACCTGCCGGTCTTCGATTGCGCCAATCCCTGCGGCAAGATCGGCAAGCGCTACCTCTCGGTCGAAAGCCATATCCGCATGATGGCGGCGGCCCAGCCCTTCATCTCGGGTGCGATTTCCAAGACGATCAACATGCCGAACGAGGCGACCGTCGAGGATTGCAAGAACGCCTACATGCTGTCGTGGAAGCTCGGCCTCAAAGCCAACGCGCTCTATCGCGACGGCTCAAAGCTGTCGCAGCCGCTCAATTCCTCGCTGATTGAAGACGAAGACGACGAGGATGCGCTGGAGGAACTGCTGCAGGCGCCTCTCGCCGCCCAGGCCGTCACCGTCACCGAGAAGATCATCGAGCGGGTGATCGAACGAGTTTCGCGCGAACGCGAGAAGCTGCCTAACCGCCGCCAGGGCTATACCCAGAAGGCCGCCGTCGGCGGACACAAGGTCTATCTCCGCACCGGCGAATTCGGCGACGGCCGCATCGGCGAGATCTTCATAGACATGCACAAGGAAGGCGCTGCCTTCCGTGCGATGATGAACAATTTCGCCATCGCCATCTCGCTCGGCCTGCAATATGGCGTGCCGCTCGAGGAATATGTCGAGGCCTTCACCTTCACCAAGTTCGAGCCGGCCGGCATGGTCATCGGCAATGACGCGATCAAGAACGCCACCTCGATCCTCGACTATGTCTTCCGCGAGCTTGCCGTCTCCTATCTCGGCCGCCACGACCTGGCGCATGTCGATACGTCTGATTTCTCGAACACGGCACTTGGCAAGGGCATCCAGGAAGGCAAGACCAACCTGCTCTCCACCGGCTGGACCCGCGGCTACAAGCCGACGCTGGTGTCCGGCACCGGCGGCGAACGCCAGGCAGGCGAACCCAAGGGTGCGGCGACCGCCGCCCCTGCCCGCGCCGCTTCCACCGGCACCGTGACCGCCTTTGCCGGCAGTGCTGCCCGCAAGCTGGAGCCGACGGTTGCCATCTCCACCTCCGAAATCGTCGCCTTCAAGCGCGATTACGAGGAGCGCGCCAAGGAGTTGGCGGAAGAGATCGCCGAAGAAGTGACCGAGGAAATCACCAGCGACGCAACGGCCCTTTTCTCCGACAAGGCGGCGGCAGACGCGGCAACGGCGAAATCCGAAGCCAAGAAGCGGGAAGCCGAACGCCGCCAGCGCTCGATCATGCAGGGCTATACCGGCAACATGTGCTCGGAGTGCCAGAACTTCACGATGGTGCGGAATGGGACTTGTGAGAAGTGCGATACTTGCGGTGCTACGAGTGGGTGCAGCTGAGTAGGCTGCCTACTCTTCGCTTCTGAAAAAGATCGTGGGAGGTCCGGGCATCCGGGCCTCTCATACTTTCATAAACAAATATTGAAGTTGGAACTTTGAGGCCCCTTCAGCTTCGCGGCCGAAGGGAGCCAGCAACAGCCGATCATCGTACCGGTCGATACGTTCGTTCTTCCTCAGGCTTAATGTAGGATTTTCGACTGCTGGGGCAATCTCGCCGGATCCCGCTGGCCTCGCTTTAGCCGGCCCCCGGCCTTCGTTTAAAAGGGAAGAAAGTCGAACAGGCGCTTGCTCAACCTCGCCGCCCAAGACGGCTTCACGGTTCCGGCAATAAACGGCGGGCCGGACGATGGCGCCAGCGGCGATTGATAGAACCGGTTGAGCATCGCGTCGCAGACGTAGTGCCCCCAGTTCGTTAAATGCTCCGTCTCTTTCGCGCCCAGAAAATGGAGATAGGTGCCGACCTCCGAGGGAACGACCGATGACGGCGGCAGCGTGTAGGACGCGTAGGGCTTGAGCTCGACGCCCTTGCTGTCGATCGACCAATAGACGCCGCGTGTTCTTGCGCGCAGAGCCGATTTCGCGAGATCGTCGAGGCCAAGCTGATCGGCCTGTTTTGCAGCCTTGAAGCCGCCGATCAGGTCTCGGCGCCGCAACGACCGCACCTGATTGTCGGTGGTATCGAGAACGCGCTTGAGCTGGGAGAGATAGTTCCAGTATCCGTGGGTCGAGGAGCGCCAGGGCGCTCCGGCATCGCTGACGAGCAGGCAATCGCAGCGTTTCAGCGCCGGCTCGATGCCGTGATTGTCATAGACGCCGCCGTCGCTCAATATCGCCCTGCCCGGAGCAACCGGTTCGCCAACGCTGTCGTCGAGCTTTTCCCTCTTCCAGGAAAACTGCGACAGGTCCAATCGCAGCGGCGACAGCACCGGCGGGAATGCCGCCGAAGCGGCAACCGCGGTCGCAAGCGAAAGCGCGGGATGAAACGACACCCCGATCCTGTAGTCCGCGAGATAGCGGTTCGACATCCGGAAGAGCGAACCGGTGCTGAGATTGCTGGAGCAAAATACGAACCAGGGCGATCTCGGAAGATCGCTCAGGCTTGGTGATTTTCCGTCGAAGAGATGCCGCTCGTAGAGTTTCGCGGCTTCCTCCGCCGCGCTCGAGAAGGGGTTGAACACGCCCTTCAGGAAGCTCGGCCCATCCGCGAATAGCTGACTGAAGGCCAGAATGCGATCGAGGTATTCGGTCTTGAAGTTGACGGCGACCTCGTTCTCGAAGACCAGCCGTGGCCACAGATAGGCCAGCAGGCCGGATGCGATCGATCCGCCCGAGACCGACGAGATCATATCGAGTTTCGCCAGAAGACCGGCCTCGTTGAGCCTGGCAAGCGATCCCGCATGGAAAAGCATGGCCCGATAGCCGCCGCCCGAAAGGCAAAGGCCGAGTTGGTAGCGCTCGGCCGGCTTGTCGGGTTCGTCAGAACCCGGCAGGACAGTGTTCGATCGGGAATGTTCGTTTTCCGACATGCTCGGCCTCACTCAGGAATCTGAGTTTCCCAACATTTCTTCCGCCGGGCAAACCAACGGTCGCTCGCCTTTGGGCCTGTGTGCTACTTACTCGTATATCGGCGGGAGTTGGCATCGCATTTGTGCCACTCCCAGTTTATTCCGGCTTCGTCCTTATGGCCATAACACCAGTCGGCGCGATTGAGCAGCGGGCCGAGTTCGTCGCGCCGTTTGCATGCTCGTAGCGTCTCGGGCCCCTCGCGATCGACACTCGTGCGGCAGATGTCGTCCAGTCCTGTCCACTGATGGATCAACCGATCCGGTGCCTTGGCCCCCTTGTCCGTGGCGAGCACCTTTCCGGTCTCGGACTCGATCTGCAGAGAGGCCGTGTTCCACACGAAAGAGAATTCCGCCATCCCGGCGGACGTCTTACCCGTGTCCCTGTTTCCGGCAAACCACTCGACAATTCCCGACATTTCGCATTTTCCGGCACAGCTGGCAGTCACGGAGCCCGGCTTGACGCTGTAGATGCGCTCCGGCCAGCGTTGGGCGAAGGTTGCCTTTTCCTTCAGGACGGCGTCTTTGTCGACCGAGTTTCCGAAGAAGGAGACCTCGTCGGCATAGACGCCCGTCATAAAGGCCAACGCCGAGGCACTGTCTTTCGACCATTCGTCATTGTATCGGTTGACGAAATCAACCGCCTCCGTGGTCAGGTCGCCGGGTTCGGAGGCGGCCACCTCCTCGGAAGCGCTGGGGTCTGACGGCATGTCGGCGGGTGTTGCGCTCTCCTGCGGTGCGGCGCCTGGCGGGGGCGGCGCGCTTTCCTGTGCCGAGGGCATATCCTCGGGCGTGTTGATGTTCCAGTCTCGCATTTCCGCAGCGGTGAGATACCGTATATCGGTGCTGTCGACCGACAGGCTGAGCTGCAGCAGATTGGGGCTTACCCCCATGTCGGTGAGGTAGCCGATGATCTCGCCGGTCATTAGTTGAACGGTCGAGACTGCCAATTTGTTGTCCATGGGGATATCGCCGGATAGGGAAATCCGATGCACGCCGATTGAGCCCGGCTCGGCGAACCTTTCGACGCCACCGACGAAGGCGAAGGCGCAAGCCGATGCACATTCATGGCTCTGATCTGGAGCGTTCTTGCATTCAGTGCGCGGATGGCGCGGCCGAACATGATCGCGGTGACCACGTTTCCGCCGGGCGAGTCAAAGCTGATGTAGTCCGCTTGGTACTGCGTGTATTCGTCGACAAGCTGCGTCGGATCGTCGGAGAATTCAAACACGCCCTTTATCACCAGACCACGCTCTCCCGGGACGCCGTCCAAACGTTGGTAGGAAATTGCTGCATGCCCCTCTCCGGCCATGGCGACGAACGCCAGCAGCATCGATATGAACGAGAGGGATTTCCGCATTCTTCTCCAGCCTTCGAGCACGTATTTCTCCTGTCGTCACTCGCAGCATATCTTGCGCACGTATGTATTGCCGGGGGCAATCATCGAATGCTTTGCGATGAGCTCGTCAGCCTTCAAATGCGCCTAAGCCCGTGGCAATCACGGGTGCGAAGATCAACAGCTTTAACGAGAACATTTTAGACTTACCCCAACAGCATATAATCAATGCACAAGGGCCAATCTTCTGGCAAGCGGCACAATCAGAAGTGATGATACAAGGTAAACGGCGGCTCCTCGCCGCGATCGTGAGGTCCCCCGTCCACGCGATCCGATACGGTGCCGGCAGCTGGTGCGAGAGCCGCAGAAAAGGTAGTGCGTCTTCGGATTTCGTCCCGGCTGGTCTGCCGCTACGGTCTCACGCGGTCGGGATGTGCCGCCTGGAAGGCCGGAAGTTCGGCGCATTTGCTATCGATGTCGCTGATGCGCTTGAAAGCGGTCAGATCCACTTCCCAGCGGCGGGCATTGTAGACTTGGGGAACAAGACAGAGGTCCGCCATCGTCGGCGCATCTCCAAAGCTGAACGCGCCGGCTTCGCCGATCATGGCTTCCAGTTTGCGCAGTCCGTCGGTGATGAAATGCTTCATCCATTCCTCGCGGGCATCGGCCTTCTCAGTCATGCTCATGAGATGTGACACGACATGCAAGTTGCATATCGGATGGATATCCATGGCGACCGCATATGCGAGGGCGCGGACCTTCTGGCGATCGGCAATGTCAGATGGCAGCAATCCGTATTCCGGCCGAAGCTCGGCGAGGTATTCGACGATCGCCAGCGACTGCGTCAGTGTTTTCCCGTCGATCACCAATGTCGGCACCAGCCCCTGCGGGTTGACCGCCAGATATTCCGGGGTCTTGTGCGCGCCTTCCAACAGGTTGATGGAAACGGTCTGATAATCGACGCCCAAGAGATTGAGCGCGATGCGGACGCGATAGCTCGCCGATGATCTCCAGTAGTCGTAGAGAACGACCTCGTTCATTGCGGCCCGGCTCCGCTGTGTTTTTCGACCGTCTGCTCGATCGCCCCGAAGATCGAATGGCCGGCCTTATCCTTCATCTCGATGCGGACCTGATCGCCGAATTTCATGAATGGGGTCGTCGGCGATCCGGTCTCGATGGCCTCGATCATCCTGAGTTCGGCGATGCAGGAGTAGCCGTCTCCTCCCTCTTCCATCGGTTTGCCCGGGCCGCCGTCCAGCTTGTTGGACACCGTTCCCGAGCCGATGATCGTACCGGCCGCGAGATTGCGGGTTTTGGCGGCATGGGCGATCAACTGGCCAAAATCGAACGTCATGTCGATGCCGGCGTTCGCCTTACCGAATGGCTTGCCGTTCAAGCTCACCAGCAGCGGAAGATGTAGCTTGCCGCCGTCCCAGGCGTCTCCGAGCTCGTCCGGCGTCACCGCGACCGGAGAAAATGCCGATGCCGGCTTCGACTGGAAGAAACCAAATCCCTTCGCCAATTCGCCCGGGATCAGACCGCGCAGCGACACGTCGTTGACGAGCATTAGCAGGCGGATGGCGCCGCGCGCCGCTTCCGAGCTGCAACCCATGTCAACGTCGCCGGTGATGACGGCGACCTCGCCCTCCATATCGATCCCGTAAGCCTCGTCGGCCGCCACGATCGGGTCGCGTGGTGCCAGGAAAGCGTCCGAACCGCCCTGATAGATCAGCGGATCGGTCCAGAAGCTTGCCGGCATCTCGGCGCCGCGTGCCTTGCGCACCAGTTCGACATGGTTGACGTAGGCGGAGCCGTCGGCCCATTGATAGGCTCGCGGCAGAGGTGACGTAGCGTCATGTTCGTGAAACCGGATTGTCGGCTGGGCGCCGGTCTCGACGCCTTCGGCAATGAGCGCGAGCCTCGGAGCCACATGCTCCCAATCGTCGAGTGCCGCCTGCAGGGTGCGGGCGATATGACCGACCTCGGAACAGCGGGTCAGATCGCGGGAAACGACGACGAGCCGACCGTCCCGCGTAGAGTCCTTTAACGTCGCAAGCTTCATGTCCGAAATCCCGTGCCGGAGGATGACTTCACTTGATGCATCATTTGATGCCGGGGGTTCCGTCGAACTTGCGTTCCAGGCCGTCCCAGCATTCCAGGTAATTATCCTGCAGCGTTTCGAGCTCGGCTGCATATTTCGTCAGTTGCTGCGGGTACCTGGTCTCGAACATGAAGGCCATGGTGTGATCGAGCTTCACCGGTTTGAGCTCGGTATTTGATGCCTTTTCGAAGGCAAGCGCGTCCGGCCCGTGGGGAAGCATCATGTTGTGCAGGCTCATGCCGCCCGGCACGAAGCCCTCTTCCTTGGCGTCATACTGGCCGTGGATCAGCCCCATGAACTCGCTCATGATGTTGCGGTGGTACCAAGGCGGACGGAACGTATGCTCAGCGACCAGCCAGCGCGGCGGAAAGATCACGAAATCGACATTCGCCGTACCCGCATCTTCGGTCGGCGCGGTCAGTACCGAAAAAATCGACGGATCGGGATGATCGAAGCGGATCGCTCCAACCGGAGAAAATGTCCGCAGGTCGTATTTGAACGGGGCGTAGTTGCCGTGCCATGCCACCACATCGAGTGGCGAGTGGCCGATGTCGGTGACATAGAACTTGCCGCACCATTTCACATGCACGCGGCAGGGCGTTTCCTTATCCTCGAAAGCGGCGACGGGTGTCTTGAAGTCGCGCGGATTTGCTAGGCAGTTGGCGCCGATCGGTCCGCGGTCCGGCAGTGTGAATTTCGCGCCGTAGTTCTCGCAGATGTATCCACGCCAGACAGTCTGCTCACCGCCCTTCAGAATCTTGAACATCATGCCGCGCGGGATGAGGCATATTTCCAGGGGCTCGACATCCATGATGCCCATTTCGGTGAACACTCTGATGGCGCCGAGCTGCGGCACGATCAGCAGTTCACCGTCGGCGTTGAAGAAGTAGTCGTCGACCATGTCCTCATTGAAGACATAGGCATGGGCTGACATCCCCACCTGGGTGGTGGCATCGCCTGCCGTCGTGATGGTCCGCACCCCCTCAAGAAAGGTCAGTCTCTCCGAGGGTGCGGGGATGGGATCCCAGCGAAGCTGGCCGAGCGGAAGCGAATGTTCGTCGAGACATGGCGCCGTTTTCCAGAGCGGATAGGACGCGTTGGAGAAGCGGCGGGTGTGGCGCACGCTCGGGCGGATGCGGTAAAGCCAGGACCTTTCGTTGGTCCCGCGCGGCGCGGTGAACGGCGAGCCGGAAAGCTGCTCCGCATAAAGACCGTAATTGCATTTCTGCGGACTGTTCTGGCCTTGCGGCAAGGCGCCGGGGAGCGACTCGGTTTCGAAGTCATTGCCGAACCCCGGCATATATTTCAGCGTGTTTGCCGTCGCGGCTTCACCATCCGACGTCTGGATCGATGTCTGGTCCATGCTCACTCCTCCCCGAACACTCCAGCGCCGCGCGTCTGAAAGATGCGCGGCGCTAGTGAGTTTACTCCGCTGCAGTCCCGATGACACCACGCTTGATCTGATCGGCCTCGATCGACTCGAAAAGCGCCCGGAAATTGCCTTCGCCGAAGCCTTCGTCGCCCTTGCGTTGGATGAATTCGAAGAAGATCGGGCCGATGACGGTCTTGGAGAAGATCTGCAGCAGGATTTTCGTCATGCCGCCATTCACCACACCTTCGCCATCGATGAGGATGCCGTGTTTCTTCATGCGTTCGACAGGTTCACTATGGCCGTTCACGCGTTCATAGGACATGTCGTAATAGGTCTCCGGCGGACCCGGCATGAAGCGCAGGCCGTTGTCGGCCAGCCTGTCGGTGGCGTTGTAAATATCCTCCGTTCCAACGGCAATGTGCTGGATGCCCTCACCCTTGTACTTCTTCAGATATTCCTCGATCTGGCTGGTGTCGTCCTTCGATTCATTCAGCGGAATGCGGATTTTCCCGCAGGGCGAGGTGATGGCGCGGCTCACCAGACCGGTGATGCGCCCATCGATATCGAAGAAGTGGATCTGCTTGAAATTGAACAGGTTTCGGTAAAAATCCCACCACTTGTCCATATTGCCGCGGAAGACGTTGTGGGTGAGATGGTCGAGATAGTAGAAACCGATCCCGTCGGGCCGCGGGTTGCGCTCGCCTAGCCAATCGAACTCGGCATCGTAAACCGATCCCTTTGCCCCATAGGTCTCGACGAAATAGAGCAGCGAGCCGCCAATGCCGACAATCGCCGGGACGTCGAGCGTCTTGTCGTCCCCTTCATAGGGAACAGCGCCTTTTGACACCGCTTGGTCGAAGGCGTGCTTGGCGTCGACGACGCGCCAGGCCATCGATGGGGCGCAGGGACCATGATTTGCGACGAAACGCGCGGCATGACTGCCGGGTTCGGCGTTCAGGACATAGTTGATATCACCCTGGCGCCAGACGGTGATGTCTTTCGTCTTGTGCTTGGCGACCGCAACATAGCCCATGCGTGTGAAGAGCTCGCGCAGCGTCTCGGGCTCAGGATGGGCGAACTCGACGAATTCGAAGCCGTCGGTGCCGGCCGGATTGTCGGCGGTGATTTCCGAGGGCGGCGCATCATGCGGGAAAGGACCCATTTTCTTTCCTCCAGAGGAGATTGCATTTGATATGCAAAGTGTGGCCCAAAACGCGTGCAAAGTTCTTGCATTCTTTATGCTTCAGGAGGAGATTATGCACGATCCGTGAGTGTTTTGGAGATTTGGTGCAATGGATGAGCCGCTCGATAAATTGGATTTGCGTCTGCTCCAGGAACTTCAAAAAGACGGCAGGCTGACGAACAACGAATTGGGCGAGCGGATTGCGCTTTCACCGTCGCAATGCTCGCGCCGGCGAACGAGACTGGAGGCTGAAGGATATATCCGCAGCTACCGCGCCTACCTCGATCGGCAGAAGCTTGGTCTCGATATGCTGGTGGTCATCTCCGTGACGCTTGCGACCCATAATAGAGACAATGCCCGCCGATTTTCGCAGCTGATCAACGGGTTGCCGGAAGTTCTCGAAGCCTATGCGCTAACCGGTGAAATGGATTATCACCTGACGGTCGCGACCCGCGGCCTCGCCGACCTCTCCAAATTCGTCAACGACGTGCTGTTGCCCCACGAGTCGGTGCAGCACGTGAAGACATCAATTGTCCTCGACACGCTGAAGACATTCGAGGGCTTTCCGGTGACGATGCCGGGCCATTGACATGGCGACAGCGCGACAATGATGCCGACGGCATCGCCCTGCGCAGATATCTTAATCAGATCGGCAGTTCGGTCGAGAATTTCAGCTCGCGCAGCACAAAGCTCGAGACCACCGTGCGCACATGCGGGTTGCGCATGAGATAGCGGGTCATGAAGGCTTCGTAGCTTTCCACGTCGCTTGCCCTTATCTTCAGCATGTAATCGAAGGCGCCTGACAGGGCGTAGCATTCCATGATCTCCGGCCGCTCCAGTACCACCGAAGCGAAAGATGCGACCGCCTCTTCGTGGTGATCCTCCAGCGTCACATGCGCGATGACGCAGAGCTTGAGATCGAGTTTTCCAGGATCGAGCAGCGTCACGCGCTTGCGGATGACGCCGTCGGCTTCCAGCTCTTGGATCTTCCGCCATGCCGAACTTTGCGACATGCCGGCCTTTTCCGCCAGATCGGCCAGCGAAAGGCTGCCGTCGGCCTGGACAAGCTGCAGAAGCTTGCGGCGGAAATTCCCAGGTTCTTTCATTTTCTGCGTCGCTTCCGAGAATATTTGCCATCACTATGGCAATTTCCGGCACGAAAGAAAAGAAAATCCAGCTGAGACGGGGGATAATTGGAGGAATATCGCCGCATCTGGGAGGATGAGCTTATGACCAAAGAAAGCAGCTACACCGCCAAATTACCCGGCCCGGACGGTCTCTATGACTACACCCCGGATGAAGATGCGATCTGGGGCGAACTTTATCGGCGTCAGATGAAGCTGCTCGCGGATACCGCCTGCCGCGAATATCTGGACGGCGTCAAAATGCTGGGGCTGAAGCCGGGTAAGGTGCCTCAGCTTCTCGACGTGAACAGACGCCTGAATGAGACAACCGGCTTCGGCGTCGAAGGCGTGCCGGCGCTCATTGCGCCCTCGCGCTTTTATGAGCTTCTGTCGCAAGGCAAATTCCCGCTCGCAACCTTCCTGCGCCGTCGCGAGCATATCGACTATATCGAGGAACCGGATCTGTTCCACGAGGTCTTCGGCCACTGCCCCATGCTGACCAACCAGAGCTATGCCAATTTCGTCCGGCATTTCGGCGAAACGGCCGTCCGCCTCGGCAGGGGCTATTCATGGCACCTGTTCCGGATCTTCTGGTTCACCGTCGAATTCGGCCTGATCAATACGCCGCAAGGTCGCCGCTGCTTCGGTGCGGGCATCGTCTCATCGCCCAGCGAAGCGAAGGCAGCAATGGAAGGCAAGGCGTGCGAATTCCGGCCGTTCGATCTGCTGAGCGTGCTGAGGACGCCCTACCGGATCGATATCCTCCAGCCAATCTACTATGTCATCGACAGCTTCGCCGATCTGGAAGCGATCGTGGAGCAGGATATCGAGGCCACCATCCTCAAGGCAAAATCACTGGGTGATTTCGCCCCCGCTTTCGAAGCCAAGGCTTCGTGAACCCCGATGATAGGGCGTTTTGCCTCGCCGCGGTGCGGCGAGGCAACAGTCTTGCGAGCACTATTGCATGACCGCCGCGAACCGCATCCACTTGGCGATCGAGTCGATCGGTGAGTTGTCCGGCATCTTGAGAGGGCTCTGACTGGGCGTGAACCCACGCGAAAGAGCCGAGTCCGGATCCGCAAGCAGCACGCCCACGAAGGTCGACGCCACGAGACAGCTCCCGACTTCGCCCAATCGATTTCCGCCTGCAGCCTCGGCTTCGGCCAGAATGTAGAACCAGAGCGGTGTACGTTCGTGGAAACGCGATGCAGTGCCGGCGAGGAAGTTCTTCAGATCGGGCTTCGCGGCGAACAATGCTGAAACATCTTGGATCGGCGAGGACTGCACCGCGCCAGTCTGGTTGAGATGCTTGTGTAAAGCCTGACCCGTCGGGAGCCTGAGATTGTAGCCCCGACGAAGGTTCCGCCTTGCCAGGTTCTTGAACAACTCCTTGAGCTGTTGGTCGGCCTGGTCTTCGCCTTCCTTGAACAGCGTATGCAATGGCGGAGCAAGTTCCGTATCGATCCTCCTGGCAAGACGGGCCGGCTCCCCATCGCTCGCATCATGGGGATCGGCTCCCGTAAAGCGCGTCCAGTCGATTATCCAATTCTTGGGCAGCTTCTTCTCGTCATCCAGCCTGCCGCCGCCGCCGGTGAACTCGAAAAGCAACCTCAAGGTGGCGCGCGGTAGAATACCTGTGCCCGGCCGCCCAAAGTTCTTGTTGTAGTCATAGAAGGTTCTGACCATGGAATGACCGAACCGATAGGCTGCGGTGGAGAACTCCAACGGCAGAGCATTGCCGAGCCGGGTATTCTGCCTCCGGGCATCGAACTCGGCTCTGAATTTGAAGAAATGAGATGCCCGATCCTTGACGACGCGGTCCACCACAACCGGATCGCAAACGCCCTTGAGATATCCTTCTACAATCAACCATTGGTAATGGAGTCTTGTCAGAGCCTGCGCTGAGCTGAAATCGGCGATCCAGCCCGTATCATGCGATGCAAGATAGTCGACGGCCTTGTTATGGAACCGGAGAAAGCTCAGATGGAACTGCGCGACGACGAGATTTTCATCGTTGCGATTATCCCCGATTATCGCCCGCTGGGGCAAGCTATCGGAGAATTTCTGAAACGCCTCGGGAGTCATCGCCGCCTGAGCCAGACGTAAAGCCGCCTCCCGGACAGACGACTGGACCTGGCCATAACGAGGAAGGTCGCGATGTTCGTCGAGGTTGTCTGGAAGCGGCCCCGGATCGACGGCTGTCCCGACACGCATTTTGTTTGTCAGCGTCGGGTGGCGAAGGCCGGAGATCACTTTGACAACATCTGCATCGATCCCCTCGCCGACGGCAGATCCGCCGTAGACACTATCCAGATCGAAGCGGGGCGAGCGAGCATTCCTGAACTGACTCTCCACTGTCGACGAGGCGACAGGCGGGTGTGCGTTGACCATGCTCGAGATCGCCCCTTCGCGATCAGTTCGGGCCGTCAGCTCGTGATCCAGGAATTGTCCCCAATATGTGAAGACAGGCGGGAGCGCGGAATCTTCCGTCGGATCCTCGCTCGTCGGCGTCGCGACAACATCGATCATCATTTCGCCGAGCTCATCGAGCTCCCCAAGCGTTTCCGCCGTGTTGGGAAGGTAATTCTCTGGCGCATCTAATGGCGGTACGAAATAACCGAAGTCAGCTTCTTCATCGACCGCGACGTCACCCGTCGCTGGCCGCCCGGCCCGAATGCTCGGCCCTGGAACTGCGCGCTCTTTCTCCGCACCCCCGTGCGATTGAAAAACGATTGCCATTGGCAACACCCTCCGTTTTCCAGCCCGCGGGATAATTCATACACCTAGAACGCGAAGTCAACTAATCATATTGGGCTATTATTCATCTTAAAGTTGGTAAATTACCGGTAAAGCTCAGTCGATGTCTGTGCGGATTCAGCGCACTCGTTTTTTGCGCATCGTATTCCCTGCCCCGCGGTTGGCGCCTCGCTATAAGCGGTGCCATTGCCAGTATCGCCGGCGCTTTTCGCGGCAAGTCCGTTATTGCACGGCAGTATCGATAATCGGACAGAGCCGCCTCAGGCACAAAAATAGCGAGGAAATACAATGGGGAGGAGATGTAGAAGTATAGGTTACCTGAAAAGCAATGAAACGCCGGCGAACGACCGCTAGAATTTTCATTTGCCAACTCAACAATAAGATGTATATTTGCCGCCGAGATTTCGGCCAGGGGAAGTACATCCCGAAATCGACCTACAAGGTACAATTTATTATGCTTGCCTGCCGAACGCTCCAATTTTCGGTTGGCGAAGCTTTGTGTTCTCGCGGCAAGTCAGCGGAAAAAACATCTAGTCAATCCGCATCGATCTACCTGCGGGGCCGCCGCTGTCCCGACCGCGAGTTTCGGTTCGATTAACGGGTATGCCGCACCGAGCTTGCGGCTTTTGTATTGCTTTCAAACCGTGAAAGATGGGGAGAGTTGGTATCATGGCGAAATCAACGCGAGGCAGGGTCAACGCACCGGGCGACGGCACATCGGGTCTTGGCATGGTGGTGCGATTTACACCCAAAGCAAGGAGCGAGGGTGTACAGCAACTCGAAAAAGGTGGCTTCCGTGTCGCGTCGTCCAAAGATTTTCGCAGCGCCGTGGCGGTGCCAAATGATTTCGATGGCGCTGATGTTCAGTACTTCGAACGTTTCGGAATCGCAATTGTGCGCCGGGACGGCGAGAGACTGAAGCCCATGTTGCAAAATGCCATGCAGCGGAAGGTCGTCAGCGCGGCTCGGCCGGAGCGATCCTATCGTGCCCTCGGCGGCCCGCTGACGAAGCGGCTAGACCTCGCACAGGCAACGGTGGGCGGCGTTGCATCCCCTTTGGACCGTGATTACCTGCTCGGCTATCGTGACGCCGTGAACGAACTGGTCGATCGCTTATTGGGCAAAAAGGGGGCAGAGGGGCTTGTCGCCCGGGCCGCCTTTGACGAGACCGGCAACACCTGGGGACTGCAGGCTGTCAGGGCTATCGAAGGTGAGCTGAGCGGGGCCGGCATCAAGGTAGCAGTACTGGACACCGGATTTGACGAAACTCATCAGGATTTTGTCGGCCGTTCAGTCACCAAGAAGCTCTTTGCAACACGTAGTTCCGAAGGCGACGTTCACGGTCACGGAACGCATTGCATCGGTACGGCATGCGGTCCATTACGACCGACCAGCGGCCCACGTTACGGCGTCGCCTATGAGGCGGAAATCTATGCTGGAAAGGTGCTGGGCGACGATGGCTTCGGTACCGACCGGTCGATCATTGCCGGCATGGAATGGGCGCTGGATGAAGGTTGCCATGTTATTTCGATGTCGTTAGGCGCTGCAACGCAAATTGGAGATGCGCCAAGTGACGACTACGAGCAAATTGGGCAGGTATGTTTAGATGCGGGAACTTTAGTTGTTGCCGCCGCTGGGAACGAAAGTACTCGTCCTCAACAGATTAATCCAGTTGGTTCTCCGGCCAACGCGTCCACGATCCTGGGAGTCAGCGCCGTGGATCGCTCCTTCGCGCCGGCATCGTTCTCATGCGGCGGTTTGAATCCTGGTCAGGAAGTGGACATTGCCGCTCCTGGCGTCGATATATTTTCGAGCTTGCCCGATGACAAGTATGACCGGTGGGATGGCACCAGCATGGCGACCCCACATGTTGCCGGCGTTGCGGCTCTTATTGCTCAGTCTGATCCGAAGTTTCGCGGATGGGCGCTATGGGCGCGCTTGATTCAGCTTACAAAGCCTCTATCTTCCTCTGCTAGGGATGTTGGCAAGGGCCTGCTCCAGGCAAGAGGAAGCGGCGAGGTATGACGACCGATAAGATTGAAGTTACCATTCGGATCGACAAAAACGAGGCCCGCAGTTTGGGAGAGGTCGTCGGCGACTTGAAGTCGCAAGGCCTCGAACAGGTGCAAAGCCACGAGCGCTTCATGATTGTCAACGGTACTGTCAATCCTGATGCGCTCGATGCGCTTCGCGCGGTAAAGGGAGTCGCTTCAGTTCGGCAAGATGCTGCATACAAGACTCAAGCAAACTGATCATGCAGGCGGCACGGCCTATGCGCAGGCGCTGAGCAGGAAGTCGTCAGTGAGAAGCAGAGAAGAGTGGGATTTTCAATATCTTCCCCCTCATTTCGGCGTGGCTGAACTTCGATTGACGAAGTCCACCACGACCCCTGGCTTGACCATAGCCGCCAACTCTTCGGCATCCCAGTTCGTCAGCCGCACGCAGCCATGCGATCCCACCTTGTCGATGAGCTTCGGCTCCGGTGTCCCATGTATCCCATAGGTGGGCTCGGTCAGGTCGATCCAGACCGTGCCAACAGGACCGTTCGGCCCTTTCGGGATCGTCAGGACCTTGTTGTTCTTTCCCTGCTTGAAGTTGCGCTTCGGGTCATATCTGTAGACCGGCATCCGCGCGACGCCCTTGACCTTGTGCTTGCCTGACGGCGACGGGTTGTCTTCGCTTCCGATCGTTGCGGGATAGACTGCAAGCAGCGATCCATCCGCGGCATAGGCGAGCACCTGCCCCGTCTTCCTGTCAGCCTCGATCCTCTTGGCCTTTCCTTCCCTTGGAGGACCGGGGTTCACAACCCACACCGTGTCGCCAGGAGCAAACTGTGAAGCCGGGTTGAGCGCATGCACGAGATCGATCCCCATGTGGAACCGCTCGGATAGCTTCTCCGCAACGCTCGTATATCCCAAGCTCCGCATCTTTGCCTTCTCGCCATAGTCTTCAGGGATCTCGTCAACGAGACCCGCGGCATCCTCTGCCGAGACGACATAACTCTCAACGATAGGAGCATTGCCTTCCAGGCGGGAGGCGACCTCAGGATCCAGCCTCCCGTCGACAGGCAGATTGTTCATCGCCTCGAAGCCGGCCACGGCCTTGTCGACGTTTTCGCCGGCGAGGCCATCGATCACGCCGGGAGACGATCCTGCGAGGTCGAGCAGAACCTGAAGACGGACGATCGCCGGGTCAGGATCTCCCGGCCCAGATTTCTCAGTCCCGATGGACGCAATCGACACGGTATTGATGTCTTCGGGTCGGAGTTCCCGCGCGGCGGCACCGCCAACGGAGAAGGCCAGAGCGAGCAGCGACATCGGCAGGGCTGTTTTCATGGACGACAAATGGCCGGCGGCGCAACTTGTTCCAGTGCAAACAGAGCCAGGCGGGTGTTCACGATGATTTCAATGTCCAGCCTCAGCAAATTCAGTACAACGGCCATTCGATCCGAAGGAGCTCGTGAATGCCGCGCGAGAGCGTCAATGACCTGATGGCTTTTCTGGCGGTTGCCCGAGAGAAGAGCTTTACGCGAGCAGCTGCGAAACTGGGCGTGTCTCAATCGGCGCTCAGCCACGTTGTCCGCCAGCTCGAGACGCGGCTCGGAATCCGGCTGCTGACCCGTACCACGCGGGCCGTTTCGCTCACCGACGCCGGAGAGCGGTTGTTCCAAGGCGTGGGGCCTCATTTCGACGAGATCGAGGCGCAACTTGAAACCCTCACCGAATTCAGGGAAAAGCCGGCCGGGAACCTCCGCATCACGGCATCAGACCACGCAATAAGGTGGATCATCTGGCCGAAACTCCAGCGCTTCCTACCGAACAACCCTGACATCAAGGTGGAGCTGATACGCGAAAACGGGCTGTCTGACATCGTGACCGAGCGCTTCGACGGCGGCGTCCGGATGGGGGAGCAGGTGGCGAAAGACATGATCTCGACACGCATCGGGCCTGATTTCCCCTTTGCCGTCGTCGGCGCGCCCTCATATTTCGAGGGCAAGGGGGTTCCGGAGCATCCGCAGGACCTCGTCCGCCACAACTGTATCAACGAGCGCCTGCCCACATATGGCGGCTTCTGGGCATGGGAGTTCGAAGACAACGGGAAAGAGATCAGGATCAGGGTCGAGGGACAGCTTGCCTTTAATAACTCCTATCAGAGTGTGGAAGCGGCGCTGGACGGACTTGGTTTGGCATACGTACCGGAAGACGTCGCCCTACCTCATATCGCGGAAGGCCGTCTGAGACGCGTGCTGGAAGCCTTTTCCCCACACTGGGATGGCTACCATCTCTACTATCCCAGCAGAAGGCAATCCTCTCCGGCTTTCGTGGCGCTCGTCGACGCCTTGCGCCATCGAGCCTGACGATGTTCATCCTCTTTTTTACGGCGCCCTTAAGGAAAACGCTGACGCGCAGGGATCGCTTCCGGTGAGGCGCTCATTTGGCCGCCCGCCGGTGACCCTCTCAGTGAACTGTCTTCGACCGCTTCTCGGCATGCGAAATGTCATCGAGCGTGGCCATAAGCTTTTCGAATTCGTTCAAGACACGATTGAACTCGGCGTCCTGCATGTTGGCGATTTCGGATATGGCGGAGGACACGGACGCGATCAGCCTGTCGATCCAAACGCAGCGCTCGGCCGGCACATGTCCGAGAACTTCCCGCCGATGCGTCTTCAGCTCGCGGAGGATGCGAACGATAAGGGCTCCCCGGTCCGCCCGGCTCAAGAGCGGAAGCCTTGTCTGTGCCTGCTGGATTGCCGTTATCAGCGCCGTCGCCATCCCCGCTCTCCAAGCTCTGAATGCAACCACGTATCACAACCGTAGCGTTTGCAACACGGACTTTAGTCCGACTGACCAGGTGGTGCAATCGGGTCCGCACCGTGCGACCACATCAGTTACTCGTCGCAACGAGATCCGACATGTCGCAGCTGCGCCGCGGTCCTTCCCATGGTTGATATGTATTGTCTTGCGGCCGATACGATCTGTAGCGAGCGGCGCACCGGGCTGCCGCCTGTGCATTCACTTTCGTGCCAACGCCTTCATCGGCCCCGGCGACAATCCGCTGGAACGGCGAAATGCACTCGCGGGTCCCGCCGCTATAGGATCGATAGCTGTTGGTCGCGGGATCGAAAGAGCGGTAGCGGTCCGCGCACCAGGCAAGATGCTCGACCGAAAATTCTGGCTGGGGTGGCTGAAGTTTAGTCGGCGGGCGAGCGGAATCCGGCCTCGCCCTTGCAGTGATGACGGCCGATGCCTCGGTGACATAGCTGGAATAGAGAGGTGGAATTCGTTCATAGCGCTGCTGCCGAGGATCGACTTTTACTGGCGTCGTCGTCCAGAGATCGCGCGCAGCAAGGTCCCCGAAGGCATGAGGTTCAGAATCTGCCACGACATGGGAGGCGACAGATGCGGCAGCCATGCAGGCCCCGACCGAGCTTAAGATTCCAAAAGCGACGGATGCGATGGCTTTCATTGTCCCGACCCCTGCTGCTGAGCCTGTTGCTGGTGAGCCTGTGGAACCCAGACGCGGCCGGCACTACTGCTATGTCGGTCGCCGGTAACGACAAGCACGGCGAGAATACCGGCCATTGCCAGCAGGATGACGATCAGCGGCAAGACCAGACCGCCGGATTTCTCTTCACAATAGATCATGTTCCTCTCCTCGCTGGCGCCCCGGCGGCGGAGGTCGCCGCCGGGGGCATCGGCAGTTTTTGGCCGCACGACGACGCTGCCGTCGGTCGTGCGGCGGTTCCCGGACTTGAGCGATGATTTCCGGATGGAGGACGCGGCGGAGGCCGCGTGTAGGATCAGATCACTTGATAACCTGGATCACCTTGCGGGACGACGGTTCGACGATGACACGTTCATCATTGACCACCGCATAAGCATAGGTCGGGTCATCCGGTATAGGCGTCAGCACAACCGTCTCCGGCAGTGGCTGGCCGACGACAATCTTCTCCTTCACGACCACGCGGGCCGACGGCGCCGGAGCCTCGCGAACATAGGTGATGACCTTTTGCGGCGGTGGATCGATCGCCGTACCAACGATCGCGCCGGCAACGCCGCCGACAGCAGCGCCAACGGGGCCACCGACGATCGCTCCGGTGACCGCGCCACCGGCCGCACCATTGACGGTCGAGGACTGGGCGAATGCGACGCCAGACATCAGGGTTGCGGCAGTTGCCGCACCGACGATAAGCTTGGAGATCATTTTCTCCTCCTTCTGTTTCGAGGCGGCCTTCGTGACCGCTGCGACACCAACTAGCCGGGGGCGCGGTCGTTCCACGGCCCGGACCTCAGTCTGATAGACCCCGGCCTTTGGTCCCAAACCCATGTCAATGCCCGTCGCCGGCACTACTTCAGGATCGAAAGACCCCACACACGGGCTTACAGCGCCACGCGTCTTTTCAGACGCGTAAAGGACGCTGTAACACTTTGAATTGCTGCATAATTTATCCTTAAATCGATACCGATTTGAGGAATTATGCAGGAGGCAGGAGACTGAAGGAGATGGCACGATCCAATCGCCGCGAAGCTGGACGCCGGCGCCTGGCGATGCGTTTGCCGCATATGCGGACGCTGATCATGGCAGCGTGCGACCCGTTGCAGCTCGAGCTCTTCGAGGCCTACCAGACGGCAGTCGAAGCGCGCGACACACTTCGAGGACGGCCATCCAATTCGAACCTGGTACGGGAATACTACGAGACCTGCTTCAAGATCGAGCAGCACGTCATCCGCGCGATGCAAGAACCTTCCTACGCGCAGCGCACGAGCTGAGTCCGCGAGCCGTCACACCTTGGCGGACAGAGCTTTTGACACTCCATCTGAAGGTCGCGCGATTGGTCCGCTGGCCTACACTAGGCAGAGTTACGAAGCGCGACCGACGACGACGAACGCGCTCATGCCGCCGCCCGGACGAACCCCGTGGCGGGGTCAGACCTTGGTCCGAACCCTGTCGGACCGAAGTCCCTGGGTTGGAACGCGCATCGGACTCGCGCCGTTTCGAACGATATTGAAGGAGATCCAAACATGAACCAGAGTCATAGATCCCGAGTGAATGACGCCTGCAACGCGTCCGTCTTCGCACTTGTTATCGTTCTGGCCGCTCTTCTCTACATCTTCGGCGCAGCTATGTCCGGCGATACTGCCGGGTTGACCCAGAGCGTAACAGGCGCCGAGGTGTTCGACACCAGGAATGTGCCCTGATGCTGTTTGGAAAACTCTAAAGACGCGTTAGGTTAATCGGGCAGTCTCTTACCGGTATCAAAATGAATTGGCTTCGCCGCTGGAATGCCCGCTCACTCGCCTCCCAGTTCTTCATCGCGGGTGGGCTCATCTCGATTGCCGCCATGTTCGTGGTGGGCTTTTTTGTAAGCCACCTCATAGAGGAAACCGTCATCCACAATTCGGGGGCGGCGACGGCGCTTTACGTGGACAGCGTGATCGCGCCGCTACTTCCCAATATGCAAACCGAGTCACTGCTTGATGAAGCGAGTGCCCAGGCTCTGGACGAGACGCTCGGTCAGGGTGCACTCGGCAAACGCCTTGTTTCGTTCAAGCTGTGGCGAAGCGACGGCACCATCCTCTATTCGAACGAGAAGGAGCTAGTGGGCAAGACGTTTGCGGTCAGCGACAAGCTGCAGAGGGCATTCGCAGGATCTCTCGTCGCGCGCTACGAAATCGCCAGCGATCCGGAAAGCGACAAGGAGCGCGCGCTCGGCAAGCCGCTGATGGAGATCTATAACCCGGTGCTCCAGCCATGGTCCGGACAGGCGGTCGCCGTCCTTGAGTTCTACGAGACAGCAGAAGGATTGGGCGATAGTCTGGCGCATGCCAGGCTCCGGAGCTGGGGCGCCGTCGCCGCTCTGACGGCGACCTTTTTCCTTGTTCTCTCCGTTCTGGTGTTCCGAGGTAGCCGCACGATAGAGGCGCAGCGCAAGGATCTCAAAGAACGGGTCACCGAACTGTCTGCGCTGCTGGCGGAAAACCGCGGACTCCAGCGGCGCCTGCAGCGCGCCTCCCAGCGTGCGGCAGCGCTGAACGAAACATATTTGCGCAGCATCGGTGCCGATCTGCACGACGGTCCGGCCCAGCACATCGCCTATGCCTCATTGCGCCTGGACAGCGACGTGTTGATCAATGCGTCCACCCAGCCCGAAGCGCGCGAAAAGGAGCTTGCCTGGATACGCTCGAGCCTTGCCGAAGCGATGACCGAGATCCGCAATATCTGCAGCGGACTGGTGCTTCCGCAGATCGAAAAATCCTCGATCACCGAGATCGTCACGCGGGTCGTCGAAGCGCATCAACACAAGACAGAAAGCCATGTCGAAACGATTGTCGACGAAGATGGACCGGAACTTCCCCCCGCCGTGAAGATCTGTATCTATCGCTTCATCCAGGAGGCGTTGAATAACGCTTACCGCCACGGCGGCGGCGTTCAGCAGGCCATAAAGGCTGTCTCGCGCGACGGCCATGTTTGTGTCGAGGTCAGCGATCACGGCGACGGCTTCGATCCGACCGAGGTGAGGCCAACGAGCCTCGGCCTCGTGGGGTTGCGCGAGCGCGTCGACAGCCTGGGAGGGTCCTTCGACATTAAGACGGGCGAAGGAGGAACGACCGTGACCATGATCTTCGAGCCAATGGAAGTGGGAGAGTAGGGATGACAGCAATCACCATCGGAGTCGTGGACGATCATCCGCTCTTTCGCGAGGGTGTAACGCGCAGCCTCTCCGAAATCAGCGGCTTTATCGTCGTTGGCGAGGGGGCCAGCAGCGATGACGCGGCGATGATCGCCTCGGACAACCATCCCGACATCATGCTCCTCGATGTCTCGATGCCCGGCGGCGGGCTGTCTGCGATCAGTGACGTCCTGGCGCGGAGCCCCACAACGAAAGTGCTGATGTTGACGGTATCCGAGGAGGTGGACACTTTGCTGGGAGCTCTGCAACGGGGCGCGATGGGTTATGTTCTGAAAGGTGTTGGTTCGCGTGGCCTCGCCGAAGCAATTCAAACCGTCCTGCGTGGCTCGCGATATATCTCGCCGACGATGTCGGCGAAAGTCATGGAAAATTCCCTGAATGGCGGAACCTCCGACAAAAGCAGCCTAACGCCACGCGAACGCGAGGTGATGGATCTTGTCGCTCAGGGCCTGTCAAACAAGCATATCGGCTTGCGTCTCAACCTGCAGGAAAAGACTGTGAAGCACCATATGACCCAGATTCTGAGCAAGCTTGGTGCCTCGAACAGGACTGAAGCCGCTCTACAATGGCGCGAACGGCGCTGAAAGAGGTTAGCGAAGGAAGCGGCTCAGCCGCCGGGCATCACTGGCCGTCGCCTGCCGACTTATAATCGTCCGGCCCTTCGAGTCCTTCATAACGTAGCGACCGCGTTGCAGAGTTTCAGTGATGCCGTTTGAATGGCGGACGTCGATGGAGCCATCGGACGCCGCTGTCGCTCTCGCGCCCGATCTTGCTGACGATCCTGTGCTAGAGGAAGATGATCCTCCACCACCGGCGGAATTTCCACCATTGCCGTTTCCGGAACCGCTATTGCCGTTGCCGTTGCCGCCACCGTTGCCATTCCCTCCCCCATTGCCATTACCGCCGCCGTTGCCATTACCGTTGCCATTCCCGTTGTTGCCGTCCTTTGCCTGCGCAAAGTCAGCTGCCAGAACAGGAAGGGAACCGCCGAGTTTTAGTGTGACTGGTGATGCGGCAGCGACGAGAGCGACGGCCGCGCTACCGCCCAATCTCAGAAAATCGCGTTTCCGGATACTCATGCAATGGCCTCATTCGTCCGTTCTTCGCCGTTTCCCATCATATATGACGCATAAGATTTCTCGCTGTTCCCAAGACAAAATGCAACCGACCTAGGTAGTAGGCGCCAGCAAGACTTTGGTCCGGGCCGACCGATTGCCGCGGTCGACATCGGAAAGAGTCCAACGGCGTGATCATAAGCGCCGCTTACTCCCGTTGCTCCCTGTGCTTTGAAAAGGGCGCAAGCATTCTATGGAACTTCTGCCCTCGTCGTCGCTTTGTCTGTCAACGTGCAACAGAGGAAAACCCCAATGGCAAACCCGAACGAATCCCCCGCAGTCCAATCCATGCGAAAAGAGCAGGCAGAGCAGCGGAAGCAAACCCGAGACGGCCAACTCGACAAGGGTATCGAGAATACCTTTCCGGCGTCCGATCCGGTGTCAGCCACTCACACTTCAATTTCCGCCGGCCGCAGCGACGTCGAGGCGGCTGAGCGCGTGAAGCGAGAACCCGATCCCACCAAGCTCGACGAGGAGTTTCCCCTGGTGGATCAAGCCCTGCGCTCGACGGGCGAAACCGACCGTTCCTCCGAAGGGCTGGATGCCAATCGCGAGAAAATGCGCGCGCTTCAGAAAGAAGCCGGTCGGATGACCGAAACCGCTTCGGAACTGGCGTCCGGAACAGCCCGCCTCGCAAAAGCGGAAGCGCGCAGCTTCGTACGCGATCTCGAGGATCGGATACGCCGGCAGCCGCTGACAGCCGCAGCGATCGTCGCCGGCATCGCCTTCGTCTTCGGCGCGACGCGTTGAGGAGCCAAGTGACAGTCGCCTCGCTCGATCACCCGAGGCGATTCGACCGGCGGACCATTACGGTGTGGAGAGCCGCCTCCATTAGGACGAATGCGGGCGGGGATTTCCTGAGGACGAAACTCAGGAGCGCTTCTAGAGCCCGTCCGTGCTTCGACTTCCGAGGGCATCGTGAAAATCGCAACCTACAATGTCAACGGGATCAATGGGCGGCTGGACATCCTGCTGCGCTGGCTCAAGGAGGATGTCCCTGATGTAGTCTGCCTCCAGGAACTGAAGGCAGACGATGCCGGGTTTCCGCGAAAGGAAATCGAACGAGCCGGCTACGGCGCCATCTGGCACGGACAGAGATCCTGGAACGGCGTGGCCATCCTGGCGAAGGGCAAGACCCCGATCCTGACGCGGCGCGGTCTTCCCGGCGATCCTGACGATACCCACAGCCGGTATATCGAAGCTGCCGTCGACGGCATCCTGATCGGATGCCTGTATCTTCCCAACGGCAATCCGTTTCCAGGAGCAAAGTTCGATTACAAGCTGCGCTGGTTCCGCCGTCTGCAGGCGTACGCCGCCGAGCTCCTCGAGCTCGAGGTGCCTTCGATCCTGGCCGGTGACTTCAACGTCATGCCGACGGAGATCGACGTCTACAAGCCGGAACGCTGGCTGGACGACGCCCTCTTCAGGCCGGAAGTGCGCAAGGCCTATGCTGATCTCGTCGCTCAGGGCTGGACCGATGCCGTCAGACATCTTCATCCTGGAGAGCGCATCTACACCTTCTGGAAATACTGGCGGAACAGCTTCGAACGTGATGCAGGGCTTCGGATCGACCACTTCCTGCTCAGTCCGGCAGTCGCCCCGTTGCTTCGATCGGCAACCGTCAGGAGAAAGCCGCGCAACTGGGAGCATACGAGCGACCACGCGCCCGTCATGATCGAGCTCGACATTTCCGAAGCGGGAGCCGACCTAGGAGCATCAGCCCGCTCAGTGACGAACAAAGGGAACCCGTGATGTCGCCGGGAGTTAGGTTATAGAGCATCAATGTCGAGATCGCATTCCTGCCTCGCAATGCTCCAATTTGAGTGACCGCTATGGACGAAAGCAAAAACTACCTGAACACCGACGAGATCCAGGCCGACGATCAGTTGTCGCCGAAGCCGATCGAAGGAAAGGATCCGCCAAGGCGAGTGCGCAGAAGCGAGGAAGCCATCGCCGAAGGCTCTGACGATACCGAGCGCGTCCGGGTCCCGCCCCCCGTTGCGAATCCCGATTGATCACCCTATGGACCCGTCTCTAAATGATTCAGGTCCCTGGCATCACCTCATTTGTCCGCGTCCAGATCGTAGATTCCGCCCGTCAGCCACGCTGGCCAGTCTCGCTCGAAGAAGGACCTGGCGCTTTCATCCAGCGTGCGGTTTGGACGGGTTGAAAGCCTGATCTCATCGCCATCAAGCCGAACGACGATCTGCTCCTTGCGGTGCGCTTCCCGTTCCTTCCAGAAACGATAATCCTGCAAAGGCCCTGAGCGCGCCAGCGGAAGGGATTCGCCCTCCGCATCGCATATTGCGCGCGCGCCACGGCTGCCCCCTCCATTGCGAATGAAGAAATCAAGCGCGCTGAGCACGGCTTCCGAGGCGAGCGCCATATGCCGCCATTGCACGCCGCGAACCGCCTCCGCTGCGCGACCGTAGGAGACGCCGCTAGTACCAATGTCAGCATTCAGTTTGCGAGCTTCGATCAAGGCTCGGCCAACGCTTTCTTGATCACAGATGATGCCAGCCTTTTCGCTCATTCGCGCCTGTACTTGCGAACGGATCGATTTGACGGTGAGCGGGCTCTCGGTCCGAAGTCCGGCAACTAGGCCGACGATGCCCGCCTCTGCGATATCGGCTATGTCCTCTGCTGCCGACCGCTTCGCCCTGCCGCTCGCGCTGATGTGCTCTGCCGCGCGCGTACCGA
Organism: Rhizobium indicum; assembly: GCF_005862305.2. Taxonomy (NCBI): domain Bacteria; kingdom Pseudomonadati; phylum Pseudomonadota; class Alphaproteobacteria; order Hyphomicrobiales; family Rhizobiaceae; genus Rhizobium; species Rhizobium indicum. The sequence goes on from NZ_CP054021.1 coordinate 736,164, forward strand.
AGACTTGCCCGGCATTGAGCGCCGCTCCACCCGGCCTCGTCACGCCGTGTGTGCCCGCCGCTTCTCCAACCGCGTAACAGCCGCCGAGACTGCTGCGGCCCCAGGTGTCGACCATGATGCCGCCGTTCATGTGCTGGTTGTTGACCGCAAATTCCAGCGGCTCTTCGGCAATATCGATCTTGTAGCGGCGGTAGAGCTCGATCGCGAGCGGGTTCATATGCTTCAAACGATCGATCGGCATGTCCTGGTCGGCACCTGCCTTGCCGAGATATTCGCGGACGTCTTCGTCCAGTCTTTCCAGGCTGAACGGCAGGTCGCCCGGCACGGATAGGGGATTGCGATTGAAGTCCATAAAGACACGCCGCCCTGCGGCGGTTTCCCGGGAGATGGCAAGGTCGACCAGGCTCGAGCCGAAATCGAGCATGCGCGTCGCGTGAAATGGCCATTGATAGCCCTTGCGGAAGACGTTCGACGCCAGCTCCTGCGTGCTGCGGTAGTATTCTGCCAGGAAGTGGTGCTCGGCACCTTCGGTATCGAGCGAGTAGATATGCGGGATGGCCTGGACGTAGGTGCCCGACAGATTCCACGGGAACCCTTCCCTGCGTGTGCCGATCCCAAACTGGCTTTCGGTCAGATTGACGAGTTCGACGCCTGCCTCGAGCGCCAGTCCGAGAGAACCGAAGCAGCCGTTGGGATAAACGCTGTCGCGATAGAGTTCGCCCGGCCCGCCGGCGGCGAGCGCGATCACGCCACTGACGAACAGCGCGATGCCCAGCGGGTTCTCCTCCGTGCGGTCGCTGGCGCGCATGACGAGCATGCCAACGACATGACGGTCAGCGCCACCGCCCTCGGTAAGGATCTTTACCGCCGTGGTCTGGTTATAGAACGGCACTCCAAGCCGGATCGCCTCCTCGGCCAACACCTTGACCATCAGGCGCGAGGTGCGCGGGCCGCAGCTGGTAGCGCGGCCGACCTCGTCATGGTCGGTCTGATATCTCAGCGTTCCACCGAGCGGATCCTGAGGCAGCGGCAGGCCTAAAAACTGGAGCGATGCCATCATCCGGGACGAGCCCACGGCCTCGACGTAGGCCGTATCCTCGTCCATCGCGCCGCCGCTGCGGATGGCGCGGGCCATCGCCTTGTAATTGTCGCCCTGATCCGCGGTGTTTGCAGTGTGCAGGGTCTGCTTGTCGGATCCCGAACAGGCCGAGGTTCCGCCCCACGCGCTTTGGCTGACGATGACGACGTCATCGCCGCGCCGATTCAATTCCACCGCCGCCCGCAGACCTGCAGCACCCGATCCGACGACGACGCAACCAGCCCGGTAGACCGGCACCTCGATGCCGGCGAGCCGGACCGTTTCCGAAGGGGCGGCCTCGGACGGCAGCCGCGGCATCTCCACATCGGTCAGTGCGTCAAGAATTTCCTGCGGAACGTCTATGGTCATTGGCGTTCAGCCAGCGGGATGTCGACCCAACGCCTCTGCCGGGAGGACTCCATGCATGCGTCGACGATCTGGCAGATGTGGTGGCCGGTCTCGAATGTCGGCCACATCGGTCTGTTGGCAACGATCGAGCGGATCACTTCGGCCACCTCGATAATCTTGCTTTCATTGTAGCCCAAGCCGAAATTCGGCAGAGGGAGGAAAGCCCGGAAGGTTGGGTTCTCAGGCCCCACGTCGATCTCGCGGAAGCCGCGCCGACCCGTCCGATCGTCGTTGGAGTAGAAGCGCAGCCGGTTTATTTCGTCATAGGTGTAGGCGATGCTGCCTTTCGTTCCGTAGATTTCGTAGGTCTGCATGAACTTGCGGCCGGTCGCGACACGGCTGAAATCGACGATCCCGCCGGCGCCGTTCTCGAACCGGCACAGCAGGTTCGTCGCATCGGGATTGGTGATATCAGCCCAGGTCTCATTGCCTGTCAGTTTCACCTCTTCGCCATAGGCAAGGCCTTCGACGACAGGCCGGCGCGGCGTTGCGATAAGATTGTCGGCGATCAGGGAGCTGACGCGGCCAACCAGGAAATCCATGAAGCTGAAGATATGCGAACCGGTATCACCGACGATCCCGGTCGGCGCGAGCTTTCCATCGGCGCGCCACATGAAGGGCGCGTAGGGATCGCCATACATGTCGACGTGCTGGCAGCCGCGGAACAGCTTGATCTCGCCGATTTCGCCGGATTGAATGATATCTTTCGCCAGATCATGGACGGGATTGCGAGGAAAGGCGTGTCCAACGCGGGTAATGACACCCTTCGCCCGGGCGATGTCGGCCAATTCCCGCGCTTCGGCGGCGGTGTTTGCCAACGGCTTCTCGCAATAGACATGTTTGCCGGCCAGCAGGGCCGCCTTGGCCACCTCATAATGAAGATGGTCAGGCAGGCAGATATCGATCAGATCGACATCAGGATCAGCGACCGCCAGATTCCAATCCTGAAGAATTCTTGCACCCGGCGCCCTGTGGGAAATATTCCCGGCTGCTTTCGAGGGACCTTCGACGAGAGCGACGATCCGTGCCGTTCCGTCCGACACTCCGAAGAAATGCGGAAAGGTCTGATAGGCCATCGTGTGGACCTTTCCCATCCAGCCCGAGGCGCCAAGCACTGCAACTCTGACTTCAGACATTGTCGTCTCTCCTCTCGACATGGCTTACCGGATTTCGGCGCGGGCCCTCGGCCTCGCATCGTTGCGTTCGTAGGCGAAGATGGTGGGGGCAAGTGCCGGCAAGCCCCGGATGAGGTCCGATCCCTTTTCGCCGACCATGATCGTCGGCGCGTTGGTATTGCATGACGGCACGCGCGGCATAACGGATGAATCGCAGACCCTGAGGCCTTCCAAGCCGTGCACCTTGAGATCAAGCCCGACAACCGCGTCAGGCCCTCTCCCCATCTTGCAGGTGCCGACCGGATGATGGTCGGTCTTTGCGTTGGCGCAGCCGTAATCGAAAAGCTGCTCGTCGGTCGTGACCTTCGGTCCAGGAAGCCTTTCGGCCATGACATAGGGCTTCAGCGCCGCCTGCTGCATGATCTCGCGTGCGAGCTTCAGCCCTTCCAGGGACATCGTCCTGTCGTGAGGATCGGACCAGTAGTTGGGGTCGATCAATGGAGCGGCAGCCGGGTCTGAGGATGACAGACGCACCGTCCCGCGCGAGCGCGGATGCAGATAGGCGGAGTTAAGGGTCACGCCGGCATTCTTGAGCCGTTCGACACCCGCTTCGATGCCCGAACCCAGGCCGAGGTGGAACTGGATATCAGGAGAACGGGCCTGCGGATCGGCATACCAGAAGCCGCCGGTCTCGAAGAGCGACGAGGCGACCGGTCCGGTGCGGAACAGTACATATTGTATCCCGGCCCAAACGGTCCGGTGGAGTTTTGCGACGCCATCATAGGTGTGATCGCCGGTGCATTCGGCAATGACGAAAAGATCCAGGTGATCCTGGAGGTTGCCGCCGACACCCGGTAGATCGTGAAGCACCTTGACGCCCACCGACCGCAGATGGTCGGCCGGTCCTATGCCGGACTGCAAAAGCAGCTTCGGCGATCCGATCGCGCCGGAGGAAACCAATACTTCGCGGTCGGCACGCACGATCTCCGAGCCGTGCGAGGTCACGATCTCGACGCCTGTCGCACGGGCTCCCTCCACAATAATACGCGCGACGCGCGTGCCCGTCCTGACCGTCAGGTTCTTCCGGTCCTTGATCGGCGAGAGATAGGCGAGCGAAGCCGACGACCGGCGGCGGTTGCGCTGCGTGAGTTGATAAAATCCCACTCCCGCCTGCTGGCGTCCATTGAAGTCGTGATTATAGGGAATGCCGAGCTCCTGCCCTGCACGGATATAGGCGTCGCAGATCGGCAGCGGCGCAGCAGGCATCGAGACGCCGAGCGGACCGCCATAGGAGTGATAGTCGTCGGCGAAGCGCTGATTGTCTTCCGCGCGTTTGAAATAGGGAAGGATCGAACGATAGTCCCAGCCTTCGCAGCCGTCTTCACGGGCCCAGAGGTCATAATCCACAGCGTTTCCGCGCGTGTAGAGCTGGGCGTTGATCGACGAGCCGCCACCGATGACTTTCGCCTGCGTATAACGAAGCACGCGGCCTTTCATGTGCTTTTGGGGAACGGTTTCCCATCCCCAACTGGCGACACCTTTGGTCATCTTGGCGAAGCCCGCTGGCATGTGAAAGAGCGGATTCCAGTCGCCTCCGCCCGCTTCTAGCAGGAGGACGCTGACATCAGGATCTTCGCTCAGCCGATTTGCCAGCACGCATCCTGCTGGACCGGCGCCAGTGATGATGTAATCGAATCCCATTTTACTGTCCTGTTGCATTCGGCCTGGCGACCGCCAGTGCCTGTGTCATGCCTGCAAGTCCTGCGACGCAATGTGATCTGCCACTCTCAGCGCTTGGGCGGCGACGGTGAGCGCAGGGTTCACCGCGGCCGAGGTGGGGAGGAAACTGGCGTCGACGACGAAGAGATTTTCGTGATCATAAGCCCGGCAATACGCGTCGAGCGGCGCAGTCGCGGGATCGTTTCCGATGCGGATCGTTCCGCACTGATGGGAAGGCGTGCGCTTGTCGAAGGGTCTCGACAGCACGATCGGAAATCCGATCGATTTCAGGATGACCTTCAGCTTGGCGACAAGTGCGAGATGGGCGTCCCAGTTGGTTCGCTGCCATTGGAGAATAATCCGATCTCCATCCACCATGACGCGGCTTTCGGGATTGGGAACGTCCTCGCTCATCGCATAGAAGTCGATGGCATGGCCGGTGATGAAGCGCAGAAGCCATTCCGGAGCCTGCGGCAGAGAACCCTTGAGAACCTTTTCGGAGATGCGGCCGAGGAGCTGCACGTTGCCGAGGGGCGGTCCGCCCTCCCCGTCGGAGAGATAAAAGTCGTTGAAGGCAAACGTCTTCTGGTAGATGGAGGTGTTCTTGAACCGCGGCGAGACCCCGATGACGGCGGACGCATTGTGATTCATGAAGTTGCGGCCCACCTGGTCGGAAGAGTTCGCCAGACCCTTTGGGAAGCGGTCGTTTTTCGAACGCAGCAAAAGCACTGATGATTGGACCGCCCCGGCGGAGAGGATCACGATCTCAGGCGAAACAGTCACCGTCTGCCCGTTCTTGATGTAGGCCACCCGGTCGATCCGGCTCCGCGCTCCCGTGTCGAGCCTCGTCACACGCGCATTGGTTTCGAGCCGGACGTTCTCGTGTCTCAGTGCTACTGAGAGTGCTGCGGTCTCGGCATCCATCTTGCCGTCGCGTGCGTTTGGATGCGCATCCCAGGGCGTGGGTGCTTTGGAGAGCCAGGCGTCAAGATCCAGGCCGAGCGGCAGGGAAAACGGATGCAGGCCCTTCTGCTTGAGGCGCGCCCTGATATCGGCAATCGGCGCCTCGTCCGGGACGGGCGGATACTCGTAGGCCGCCGAGTGGTGCGGCTCCGTCGGATCTTCGCCCAGACTGCCGCGGACCTGGTACATGCGTTCCGCTTGGCAGTACCACGGCTCCAGGACCTCGTACGGAAACGGCCAGGCCGGCGACACACCCTCGCGGTGTTCGATGACTGCGAAATCCTCTTTGCGATAACGCGACAACACGGCGCCATAGAATTTCGAATTCCCGCCGACATTGTAGTAATTGCCGGGATTGAACCCCTTGCCGTTCGCCTCGTACCAGGTTTCCTTCGGTCGAAAATGTCCCCGCTGGAAGATCGCGCGTTGGTCGCGGTTGACCGGAAGGTCGGCGATATGGTCGCCGGCTTCGAGGATCAATATCTGCGCGCCGGTCATGGCCAGGCCGGCCGCGACCGTGGCGCCGCCGACGCCTGAACCGATGATGACGATGTCAGGTGAACTGCTCATGTTAGCACCTGGCCATCACGCAATCCGCGCCTGTGTTTCCGGATCGAAGAACACGGCCTTGTCGAGATTGAAGGCGAGGCGGGTATTTTGTCCTGGTGCGATGCCGGTATCGGCGCGCAGGCGGGCGACGACGGATTTGCCGCCGAGCTTGGTGACGGCGAAGGTATCGGAGCCGGCCGGTTCGACCACCTCGATCAGGCAATCGCCCTCGGTCAGCGAGCGCGCCTTGCGGTCGGCGCCATCGGGGTCGGTCAGCGCTTCGGGCCGAATGCCGAAGATCACCTGTCTGCCGGTATAGGCAGTCAGGCCGTCATTGCCTGCCATGACGGGGAGCCTCAGCGGGGCGGCATTCGGCCGCTCCAGCGAGACTTCGAGCCCGCCGGCGCCGTTTTCGACGGTGGCGTTGAGCAGGTTCATCGCCGGCGATCCCATGAAGTCGGCGACGAAGATATTGGAGGGGCTGTTATAGATCTCGGCCGGTGTGCCGAACTGCTGCAGCACGCCGTCCTTCAGCACGGCGATCTTGGTCGCCAGCGTCATCGCCTCGATCTGGTCGTGGGTGACATAGACGAAGGTGGTGCCCATGCGCTGATGCAGCCGCTTGATCTCGGTGCGCATGTCGACCCGCAGCTTGGCGTCGAGATTGGAGAGCGGCTCGTCGAACAGGAAGACCTGCGGATTGCGCACCAGCGCCCTTCCCATGGCGACACGCTGGCGCTGGCCGCCCGACAGCTGGCTCGGCTTGCGGTCGAGCAGGTGGCCGATCTGCAGCATGTCGGAGACTTGGGCGATCGCCCTGGCACGCTCCTCCTTGGGCACGCCGCGGATCTCCATGCCGAAGGCGATGTTGCCCGCCACCGTCATGTTCGGATAGAGCGCATAGGACTGGAACACCATGGCGATGTCGCGCTTGGAGGGATGCAGCCCGCTGATGTCGCGCCCGTCGATCTTGATATCGCCTGAGGTGATCGTCTCCAGCCCGGCAATGGTGTTGAGCAGCGTGGACTTGCCGCAGCCGGACGGGCCGACCAGCACGAGAAAGCCGCCCTTTTCGAGTTCGAGGTCGATCCCCTTGAGAATGTCGACGGCGCCGAAGCGCTTTTTGAGACCGGAGATTTCGAGGAAGGCCATGGATTACCCTTTGACAGCGCCCGCCATCAGACCGCGCACGAAGTAGCGGCCGGCGAGGATATAGACGATGAGCGTCGGCACGGCGGCGATCATCGCCGCCGCCATGTTGACATTGTATTCGACCACCCCGGTCGAGGTGTTGACGACATTGTTCAGCGCCACCGTCATCGGCATGGTGTCACCGGTGCCGGCGTAAGCCGAGGCAAACAGGAAGTCGTTCCAGATATTGGTGAACTGGTAGATCACCGTGACGACGATGATCGGCAGCGAGTTCGGCAGCATGATGCGGCGGAAGATCTGGAAGAAGCTGGCGCCATCGACCTGGGCGGCCCTGACCAGCTCGGTCGGAAAGGCCTCGTAGAAATTGCGGAAGAACAGCGTCGTGAAGCCCAAGCCATAGACGACATGCACGAAGACCAGATTGACCGTCGGATTGCCGAAGCCGAAGTTGAAGCCCGTGGTATTCTGCAGCGTCATGCCGAAGCGGCCGAGGGAGCCCAGGATCGTTGCCATCGGCAACAGCACTGACTGGAACGGGATGAAGCAGGCAAACAGCATCAGCCCGAACACCAGCGTGTGGCCGGGGAAGCGCCATTTGGTCAGCACATAACCGTTCAGCGCCCCCATGATGGTGGAGATCGCGACAGCCGGCACGACCATCTTGATCGAGTTCCAGAAGTAACCCTTGATGCCGGCGCAGGTGAGCCCGACGCAGGTCTCGCCCCAGGCCTTGATCCAGGGATCGAAGGTCGGCGATTGCGGCAGCGCCAGCATGTTGCCGTTCTGGATCTCGTCCATGGTCTTGAACGAGGTGGTGAGCATGACGAAGAGCGGCATCAGATAGAGGACGGCGAAGACCAGCAGCAGGCCGTAGATGACGGTGCGGCCGATCCAGCGGGTGTTGCTGTTCTTGTTGTCGTTTCTGCTGTCGCTGGTCTGCGGCAGCGTTGCCGAGGTTGCTATCGGAGAGGTCACGCTGCTCATCGCGCCTTCTCCTTCAGTTCGGAATAGAGATAGGGAACGATGATCGCCGAGATCGTCATCAGCATGATGATGGCGCTGGCCGAGCCGACGGCCATCTCGTTGCGCTTGAAAGTGTATTCATACATGAAGTTCGACGGCAGCCAGGCCGAGCCGCCGGGGCCGCCCGAGGTCAGCGCCACCACGAGGTCGTAGGACTTGATCGCCATATGGGCGAGCACGATGAAGGCCGACAGAAAGATCGGCCGCAGCAGCGGAATGACGATGCGCCGATAGAGCTGGAATGGCGAAGCGCCGTCGATCTGGGCGGCCTTCATGATCTCGCCGTCGATGCCGCGCAGACCCGCCAGGAACATCGCCATGACGAAGCCGGACGCCTGCCAGACGCCGGCGATGACGACGGTGTAGATGACGAAGTCCTTGTTCTTGATCCAGTCGAAGTGGAAGCTCGTCCAGCCAAAATGGTGCAGCGTCTGTTCTAGCCCGAGGCCGGGATCGAGGAACCATTTCCAGGCAACGCCTGTCACGATGAAGGAGAGCGCCATCGGATAGAGGAAGATCGGCCGCAACACGCTCTCGCCGCGGATCTTCTGGTCGAGCAGGATGGCGAGGAAGAGACCGAGCACCAGGCAGATACCGATATAGAGGAAGCCGAAGATCGCCATGTTGGTGATCGAGGTGTACCAGGAGGACGGCGGATCGCTCTCGAAGGTCCAGCGCCACAGCCGCTGATAGGCGCGTGCTCCGGTCAGCGCATAGGAGGGAAAGGTCTTGGAATTGGTGAACGACAGATAGGCCGTCCAGACGATGAAGCCGTAGACGAAGATGATGGTGATGACGAAGCTCGGCGCCAAGACGATCTTCGGCAGCGCATCCTGCAGCCGGCCACGAATGGATGCTCTTGTCCCGCGCGTTGTGATCGCGGGTTCTGTTGTCGCAACGGTGCTCATGGAATGTCATCTCCTCCCCACAATCGGCCCTGCATGATCGTCCGGGCATGATTGTCCGCGCATGATCGGCGCGGAGCCTGAAGCTTCCCCGCGGAGCACGCGGGGAAGCATTGTCATCACACGTGATCTCAGCGGGCGTCGTCGATCGCCTGGACGAGCTGCTTGACGGCTTCGTCAGAGGTCTTGATCTGGCCGTGGACGAACTTCGAGACGACATCCTTGTAGGCATTGGCGATGGCCGGCGGTGCGCCATAGCCTTGCGCCAGCGAACCGAACAGCGTGCCGCCTTCGTTGGCTGCCTTCAGGTCGGCGATGCCCTTCTTGCCGCAAGCGTCGAAGTCGGTGTCGGGAACGTCGGTACGAGCCGGCACCGAACCCTTGACGACGTTGAAGGCCGACTGGAAGCTCTTCGACAGCGTCGCGGTTGCCAGCGCCACCTGGGCGGCCTTGCGGTCATCAGGAACGTTGAACATGCCGAACATGTCGGAGTTGTAGACCACGCTGCCGTCGGTGCCGGGGAAGCGGTAGCAGAGGAAGTCGGTGTCCGGCGTCTTCTTGGCGGCGACGAATTCGCCCTTGGCCCAGTCGCCCATCACCTGCACCAGCGCGTCACCCTTGATGACCATGGCCGTTGCCAGGTTCCAGTCACGGCCCGAGAAGTTCGGGTCGACATATTTGATGATTGTCGCCAGATTGTCGAAGGACTTCTTCATCGTGTCGGACTTCAGCGATTCATCGTCGAGGTCGTTGAAGGCCTTCTTGTAGAACTCCGGACCGCCGGTCGACAGCACGATGGAATCGAACATCGTCGCTTCCTGCCAGTTCTGGCCGCCAAGGGCGAGCGGGATCACGCCGGCTGCCTTGGCCTTGTCGAGCAGGGCGATCAGCTCGTCGAAGGTCTTCGGCTGGGTGCCGCCGATCTTGTCCATCACAGCCTTGTTGATCCACAGCCAGTTGACCGAGTGGACGTTGACGGGAGCAGCAACCCACTTGCCGTCATAGACGGAGAACTTCTGCAGGGCTGCCGGAACCGACTTGTCCCAGCCTTCCTTCTTCGCCGTCTCGGTCAGATCGCCCATGACGCCGGCCTGGGCATAATCGAGCACGGTATAGCCCAGCATCTGCGAGGCTGTCGGATAGGTGCCGGCCGCAACCATCGCCTTCAGCGCCGTCATCGCCGCATCGCCGCCACCGCCGGCCACCGGCACGTCCTTCCAGGCAAAACCTTCCTTCGAAAGATCCTGCTTCAAGACGTTCAGCGCCGCTGCCTCGCCACCTGACGTCCACCAGTGCAGCATCTGCACTTCCTTGACGTCAGCGGCGTGGGCGGACACATGAGCGCCGGCCAGAGCCAATGCGACCATTGCGGTCGTGGTCAAAAACTTGTTCATCGAAGAACCTCCCAGTTCCAGTTTGGAAGATGCGGGACCCATTCCCGCACCAATCACCCGCCCTCCTCGAGCGTAGTTCGGCCGCCGGCTAGGCCGGCTTTTCCGTCTGCGGCATCCACCAGCTGGTGCGCTTGCCGATATGCATGTTCAGCGTCTTGGTCTCGGTGTAATCTTCGACCGCATGGCGACCGAGTTCGCGACCAAGGCCGCTTTGCTTGTAACCGCCGAAGGGAAGTTCCGAGGCGCCGTCCATGAAGGTGTTCATCCAGACCGTCCCCGCCCGCACCGACCGGCCGATCGTCAGGCACGTGTCGAAATCGCGGCTCCAGACACCGGCCGACAGGCCATAGTCGATGGAATTCGCAATCCTGATGGCTTCGGCCGATGTCTCGAATGTCAGGACCGAAAGCACCGGACCAAAGACTTCCTCGCGCGCCACGGCCATATCGGGGGTGACCTCTTCGAGGATCGTCGGCGACATGAACTGCCCCATGCCGAGGTCGAGCGTCTCGCCGCCATGCGCGACCCGGGCACCGCTGCTCCTCGCGGCGGCGACGTATCCTGATATCTTCTCCAGGTGTTGCGGCGTGATGATGGCGCCGACCTGCGTCGAAGGATCGAGCGGGTCGCCGACCTTCACCGCCTTCGACAGCTCAGCAATCCGCTTGACGACATCGGAAGCGATTGATTTGTGAAGGATCAGCCGCGAGCCGGCATTGCAGCACTCGCCGGCATTGAAGTATGCGCCGAAGACCGCGGCATCGATAAAGGCATCGAGATCGGCATCCGGGAACACGATCTGCGGGTTCTTCCCGCCCAGTTCCAGCGAGACCTTCTTCAGCGTCTGTGCGGCTTTCGACATGGTCAGCTTTCCGACACCGGTCGAGCCGGTGAAGGACACCATGTCGACGTCGGGATGCGACGTCATGACCGCACCGACCTCTGGTCCCGTACCGGTGACAATGTTGACGACGCCATCCGGCACGCCTGCTTCCTGCAGGATCTCTCCCAGCACCAGCGTCGATCCTGAGGTCAGTTCCGAGGGCTTGACGACGGTGGTGCAGCCAGCGGCCAAGGCGAATGGCAGCTTCTGGCCAACGATCAGGAACGGAAAGTTCCAAGGCGTGATGATCGACACCACGCCGATCGCTTCGCGCAAGACGACGCCGAGCGTGCCATCGCCGAGCGTGTTATAGCTCTCTCCGTGGAGGTCGCGGGCAAGAGCTGCCGCATAGCGCCATATGTCAACGGAGCCGGCAATTTCTCCCCGCACCTGGGTGATCGGTTTTCCCGCCTCGATCGCATCGAGAAATGCTAGCTCCTCTGCACGCGCCGCGATCAAATCAGCAGCCTTGAGCAGGATGGCGGAACGTTCGGAAGCGGTCATTCGGGGCCACGGCCCGAGGTCGAACGCCTTGCGTGCCGAAGCGATAGCATGCTCGGCGTCCCTCTTGCTGCCGGTCGGAAACCGGCTGACCACGACACCATGGCTTGGAGCGACACGCTCGATCGGATCGGAGCTGCCTGCCTCCCATTTGCCATCGATGAGCATCTTGAAATCACGCGCTTTGTGGTCTCTGAGCGCGGTGGGGTTGACGAGAACCGTCATTACCATTCTCCCTTGAACGTTGCCGGGCGCTTCTCGCTGAATGATGCGACGCCCTCCTTCAGATCGCCGGTCTTCGCAGCGAGGATCGAGCCCAGGGCTTCAACCGCGGTTCCGTTGTCTTCGCCGTTTGCCGATGCGATCATCAACTTCGCGATCTCGGTCGCAGCCGGCGCCCTTGCGGCAATCCGCCCAGCATATTCCCTGGCGGCGACGAGCGCGTTTCCTGTGGGAACGACCGCGTCTACGATCCCGAGCAGGCGTGCCTCCTCGGCGGTGAATATCTCGCCGCCCAAGGCCATGCGCCGGACGGCTTGCGCCCCGAACCGGCGCACAAGACGCTGGGTCCCAGACCAGCCCGGCACCATTCCAAGGCCGGTCTCGGGCAGGCCGATCTTGATCTGCTCCTCTGCGAAGCGAATGTCCGCAACCCCTGCAAGTTCAAGCCCTCCCCCGAGGGCATGGCCATTCAGAGCCGCGATCAGCGGCACCCTGAGCGTCGCCAGTCTTTCGAAGATACGGTGGCCATGCCGAACCCAGAGATGACCGAACTCCTGAGGTAACATTCCGCCCCAGGCCTTGATATCGCCTCCAGCGGAAAAGCCCTTTCCTTCACCCGTGAGAATGGCAGCGCGCACATTGGCGTTCGCCTCCACCTCGTCGGCTGCGTCCGCCAACGCCTTGAGCATATCCAGGTCGAGTGCGTTCAGCTTCTCCGGACGAGAAATCGTCAGCGTCGCAACATGTCCATCGACGTCAATTCTGACTGTTCCGCTAGCCATGGAAGCTGCCCTCCAGTGTCCGTGCCGTTTTTTCCGAAAGCGACAGGCCGATGTTTGCCTCCCCGAAGAGCGCGGCGTCCATGACCTTCAGGTCCGGCGCCACGATCAGCGGAAACTCCGACTGATCGAGGATGTGGGACTGGAGATCGACGCCTGGGGCAATCTCGGTGAGGACGACGCCGTCGGGCGTCAGCTTCATCACGCACCGCTCAGTGACATAGGTGATGTCCTGGCCCTGCTCGATCGCGCGCCTGCCGCTGAAGGTGACATGTTCGACCTCGTTCACGAGCTTCTTCAGCTTGCCTTCCTTCTCGATGAAAAGAGCTCCATCGGCGATCGAAAGCTTCGCTCCGGCGTTGAACATGCCTGAGAATACGATCTTCTTAGCCCGGGCCGTGATGTCGACGAAGCCTCCGGCGCCCGCCGTCACATGCGGCCGGAAGGAGAGCTTGGAGACGTTGACCGAACCGTCTTTGCCGATCTCGAGGAAGGACAGCAGCGAGGCATCGAAGCCTGCACCCTGGAAATAGGTGAACTGATAGGGAGACGGCATGTAGGCGTCGGCGTTCGACGCGCAGCCAAAGGCGAAGTCGAGCAGCGGCACGCCGCCGACAGCACCTTGCTCAATGACCCAGGTGACTGCGCCGTGGAGCCCCTCCTCCAGCAGAATTCGCGGCACGTTGGCCGAGATGCCGAAGCCGAGATTGACGCAGCTTCCCGCTTGCAGTTCCTGCGCGACACGACGCGCAATGACTTTCTGAACATTGAATTCCGGAACGCTGAAGCTATCGAGCGGACGGAAGATCTCCCCGGAGATTGCCGGATCGTATTGCGTCTGCGTCGTCTGCTTCTGTTCCGGATCGACGATCACATAATCGACCAGCATTCCGGGCACCCGGACGTCGTGGGGCTTCAGCGAGCCTTCCTTGGTGATCCGCTTGACCTGGGCGATGACGATGCCGCCGTTGTTGCGTGCGGCCAGCGCCTGATCGAGGCCGCCGAGATAGGCGCCTTCATGCTCGTATGTCAGGTTGCCGCGCTCATCGGCGGTGGTGGCGCGGATGATGGCGACCTCAGGGACGATCGAGGGAAAGAACAGCCAGACATCGCCCTCGAAGCGCACGCGCTTGACCACCGGATGCTCCGAAGCCAGGCCGTTCATCGCGCAACCCTGCCGCTCTGGATCGACGAATGTGTCGATACCGATCTTGGTCAGAACGCCCGGCCGCTTCGCGGCGGCTTCTCGATGAATGTCGAACAGGATGCCGGACGGAATGTTGTAAGCCGGGATTTCGTTGTTGGTGATCATTTGCCAGATCAGCGGCGGCTCTGACGATGACGGGCCGGACGGATAGGAACCACCGATGATGCGCTTGAGCAGCCCCTTCTTGGCGATATGGTCGACACCCTTGATACCGCTCATGTCGCCGGCTGCGATGGGATGAAGGGTCGTGATATCACGAGGATGGCCGGTCGCATCGAAACGCTCGCCAATCGCCTTCAGCATGAGGTCCGGGCAACCGAGACCGCTCGAGGAAGACACCGTTACAACAGCGCCATCCGGGATCAGCGCGGCCGCTTCGGCCGGGGTGAGATGCTTCTTCATGGGCCTTACTCAGAGTCCTGTTTCGATTTTTACGCTCTTGCGGGCTCCGCAGCTCTCGCGAACGACCAGCCGAACCGCTGTTGTCACCGTCTCCGCCTCGGCCTTGCCCGCATTGATCTGCTTCAGAAGCAGCTGGGCGCCGCGGCGGCCAATGCCCTGCGGATCGACCGAGACCGTCGTGAGCGCGGGAACCGCCGCCTGAGCCTCGATGACGTCGTCGAAACCCACGACCGCGAAGTCGGAGCCGGGCTCCAGACGGCGCGCACGCAATCCGTCGCAAACACCGAAGGCGACGGCATCGTTGAAGCAGACGGCTGCTGAGGGTTTGTCGGCAAGAGCGATTGCTTTTCCGATCGCCTCTACCCCGCCGGCTCGCGAAGGCGCCGACGAGATGACAAGTTCTTGGTGATAGTCGAGCCCGGCTGCCTCTATGCCGCTTCGGTAACCGGTAAGGCGGTCGTCGAAGACAGCGGTGTCGGGAAAGCCGCCGAGAAAAGCGATGCGCTTGTGACCAAGCTCCGCCAGGTGCTTGACCGCAGACATCATGCCAGCCTGGTTGTCGGAGACGACGGACGAGACTTTGGCGCCAGGCAGGTTTCTGACGACGACCACCACCGGAATCCCTGCGGCGACGAGTGGCTTGAAGTCTGCGGCATCGGTGGCGCGCGCCGGCGACACTATGAGCCCCGAAATGCCATGTTCCCGCATCGATGCGACAACCTCGCGCTGCCTGTCGATGCTCTCGCTGGTGTTCGACAGGAACTGCACGAATCCGGCCGACTGAACGACCATATCGACACCGACCGCCAGTTCCGCGAAGAAGCTGTTCGTCAGGTCGTTCACGACGACGCCGATGATCCTCGATTTGGCACTGGCCTGCCGAAGATTGGCTGCGCCGCGATTGTAGACGTAGCCCAGCTCGCGCATCACCGCATTGACCTTGGAACGCGTCCCCTCATTGACCAGGGAGGAGCCCTGAAGCACCAGCGAAACCGTCGATTTCGAGACGCCTGCGGCCTTCGCAATGTCAATGACGGTTACCCGCGCCTTTGTCATTTCCCCTCCCCGACGCCAACGTCGACTGATCGATAGATATTTGGAACGTTCCAATTCTGTCAAGTGAAAATTCGCGCCGATTCAGTTCACGCTGACGTTTTACGCAAATTCCTGGCGCCTCAAAGGGGCGGTCAGCACTCGGAAAATTGGAACGTTCTAAATTTGGGCCGCAAGCAGGAAAACGTCCGCCAATATTCTCGGGCACGAGAAAGCTACGTTTTTCTGCGATAGCACGCGGCCAATCGGGGGGTGGCATTTTTCAAGACTTCGACTACAAGTCGAAATGAGGCGCTGCCAAAGAGCGATTGTGACCTGAGTATATTCGTCAAACCTACTGAGATTTTTTATGCAAATTTTTAAAGCTTTTCGCGCTCGCCGCCCCATTTGTGCAGCCACGCTGGGATTTCTATTCGGTCCAGATGTCGTAATGGCCTATCTCGGGCGCGGCTGGAAAGCGACTGCTTACTTTACGGGTGGCATCGTCATCTCGATCGCGCAACTCTGGTTGTTTGGCGTTCCTTCAGCCGCTGTTTTTGGATATTTCCTGATCTTGGCCTGGCGTCTGATCGGCCTATTGCATGGCTATCGTGCAGCAAAGAAGGTGCCAGCAGACACCGTGTTTCCGTGGTACTCGCGGTGGTATAGTCTTGCCCTGATCTTTTTGATTGCACCGTTCGCCTTGGCGATGCTGGTTCGAAGTTTCGCCTTTCAACCATTCACGATACCGTCGAGCTCGATGCTGCCCAATTTGCAGAACGGCGACTACATGTTCGCGCAAAAATACGCCTACGGGTACAGCCGCTATTCGCTCCCGTACGGGCTTGGACCGGAGCGTCGTATATTTGGACATGGACCGGAGCGAGGAGACGTCGTCATGTTCCGGACGCCAATGGACCCGAGGGTCGATTACGTGAAACGCGTCGTCGGCCTGCCGGGTGACCGCATTCAGATGAAATCCGGTATTCTTTACCTGAATGGTACCGCCGTTGAGCGCGAACCGGCGGGTGAATTGACCTATCAATCAGTAACAGTGCAGGCGTTTAAGGAGACGCTGCCATCCGGCCGCAGCTATACGATCGTTGAGCAAGTGGACAACGCCCGTGGCGACAATACCAGAGAATTCGTTGTCCCCAACGGGCATTACTTCGTGCTGGGCGACAATCGTGACAACAGCCTGGATAGCCGCTTCGACATGGGATTTATCCCAGATGGCAACATATATGCGAAGGCAGCCATAGTGCTTTTCAATTCCCAGAATGGATCGCGGCAGATGTCGTGGATCCAATAACCTCGAGAGGCAGAAAATTTTGCGACCAGCCCGATAAAGAACATGAACAGATGAAACTGCGCGCTGAACTGATTGCTCTGCCGCCACGCCAGCAAGCACGGCGCTTGGCAGCCGTCGCCGCTTCTCTGGTCCTCCAAATCAAGCGTACCGAACCCCACGCGCCGGAGGCCGAGGCCGCCTTGGCGGCAATCCGCACCTGGGGTGATGGCGCAGGACTGCAGGACTGACCGGCCGATACGTCTCCGATCTCGTCTATAGCGACGAGGAGCGGGGACGCTTCGCCGACTCTCCGAGGCGGCCGGGAAGTCCAGCGAAGGCGCCTGGAATGCGCTCACGACGGCACTCATGTACGTTGCTTGGCTTGTTTATCAGGAGACCAGCGAACCCATGCCGGGTGACGTCAACGAGGTGGGCGAGGACATCCTTGATTTTCTGGACGAGCAACTGGCCCAACTCGGCTAAGTGACGCAGAATCGCGGCGCAGTTTTGCTGGAATTGCTCTCAAGGAACGCCCGCCCAGAGGCATTAGCGAAACTTTATCGTTTGTGACGAATGCTACGGATACGTGCAACGCGCCAGATCTGAAGCAGGGCCGGATGATGCCACACTCGTTTGAATCTATCTTGGAGAGCCTGCCTCAGGGCATTGTTCTGCTCGATCCTGCCGGTACGGTGACGGCTTTCAATTCACGCACGCTTGATATTCTCGGCCTTCCGCAAGGCGCCATCCGCAAAGGCATGAATATCGACGGATTGCCGGGCACCGCAAACTGCCGTGCAGTGGCATCCCGGCGGTCGACGGCCGGTGGAGCGCCCACGTCTCAGTTTGCCCTTTCAGACGGAGGGATGGTCTCATTGACCTGCGCCCCATCACGGGATGGAGGCTGGATCCTCAGTTACGAAGACATCTCGACTCTCATTCGCGTCGAAGACAGCCTGACCGAACAACATCGCCGGTTCGACGCAGCGCTCAGCAACATGCCGCATGGGCTGTGCATGTTCGATTCGACAAAGAACCTGATATTGTGCAACGCCTCCTACGCGCGGATGTACAATCTGCCGGACCTGCTAACGCAACCGGGGACACCACTTGTGGATATCCTGGCCTATCGCAGCCGGGAGGGAAATGGCCCGGCCGATACCACGACCTATTTTGATGTGGTCTTCGAAGCAACAACCCGCGGTGCGCCGGCCAGCCAAAACATCGTCCTGGCCGATGGGCGCGTTATCAAGATCACCCACAATCCGATGCAAAACGGTGGATACGTGGCCACCCATGAGGATGTCACCAAGACCGTCCGGCTGGCGGAAGAGCTGCGCCGGCATCACGATCAGCTCGAAGCGACGGTTAAGAGCCGCACGGCAGAAGTCGAGCGGCAGGCGCGGGAACTCGAGCGAATGCTGGCGCAGGAGAGGAACATCAACGAATTGCAACGGCAATTCGTGGCGATGGCATCCCATGAATTCAGGACCCCGCTGGCAATCATCGACGCTGCTGCCCAGCGGCTGCTGCGAAAAAAGGGGGCGGTCGAGCCCGAATTTCTCAGCGACAAGGTCGATCAAATCCGCGCATCGGTGACCCGGATTGTCGATCTCATGGAGAGCATCCTGTCAGCCGGACGCCTCGACACCGGCAAGATCGATATCAACTACGACGCCTGCGCATTGAGATCATTGATAAAAACCTGTTGCGAGCGGCAGTCGACGATCTCAAAATCGCACAGCTTCGTGTTGGATATCGATGGGCTGCCGGAGTTCATCGATGCCGATCCCCGCACTTTGGCACAGGTCTTTACCAACCTGCTTTCCAATGCCGTCAAGTACGCGCCCGGAACCTCAGAAATTCGCGTCACCGCATGGGCGGAGACGGGAAACGTCAAAGTTTCGATCAGCGATGATGGCGTGGGGATCGATGCCGAAGACGTGCCCCGGCTGTTCCAGCGCTATTTTCGGGCCCGGACGTCGACCGGGATTGCCGGAACGGGTATCGGCCTCAATCTGGTGAAGCAGATCATCGAACTGCACGACGGCTCGATAGAGGTTCGAAGTGCAAGAGGGTGCGGATCGACATTCACCGTAACGCTTCCAATCAAGAGAAGTGGTAACGCTTCTGCGAGCAGTGATGCTGCCTGACGTTTCAGGATTGCTGTCCTGCTTATCTACCCTATCCTTCTCCCAATAGAGGAGGATCATGCCATGGCTTTCATTCACACCCCCAACGCATCCGCCAGCGAGAAGACGACGTCGATGTATGCGTCGGCCGAGGCGAATTATGGTTATCTGCCGAACATGTATCGGGCCTTCGGCCATCGGCCGGAGGTGATGGAGAGCTGGGCGGCGCTGCTTTCGAGCATTCGCGGCCATATGAGCTTGCGGCGCTACGAACTGGTGACGCTGGCGGCGGCCAAGGAGCTCAAATCCTCCTATTGCATGCTGGCGCACGGCTCGGTGCTGCTGCGCGAGGGTTTCACCAGCGACGGGCTGACGGCTGTTGTCAACGAGACGGAGAAGGCGCCGATCGATGCCGGCGAACGCGCGATCATGGCTTTTGCCGCCAAGGTGGCGCGCGATGCGACGTCGGTGACGCAGCAGGATATCGACGGACTGAAGAAACACGGGCTGAGCGACGCCGATGTCTTCGACGTCACGGCTGCGGCAGCGGCCCGGTGTTTCTTCTCGAAAATGCTGGATGCGCTGGGCGCTGCACCCGACCACGCCTATATCGAGCGGCTGGAGCCGAATGTGCGAAAGACGCTCAGCGTCGGCCGAGAGGTCGAGCGGCCTCTGGCGCCCTCACCGTCCCGCGGCACATCGCAATGATGCAATGACGGAGGGCGTCCGGCATCTGCTCTTGCGACCCCTACTCTTGCGGTTTGTCCGCAAAATGCCGAATCGCAAACTCAGCGATATTCTGGCTCGACCGATCGGCATCGTCGAGCAGAGAGGGAAACAGCTGCCACTGATGCGGCATGCCCGGCCAGACCTCGGTAGTGACGTCCACTCCCGCCACGCGCGCCTCGTCGGCGAGCCGCAGCGTATCGTCCAGCAGGACTTCGCCGGAGCCGACCTGCAGCAACAGCGGCGGAAAGCCGGTCATGTCAGCATAAAGCGGCGATGCCTGGGGATCGGTCGGAGACCGGCTGCGGAGATAGGTCTTGCGCAAGGTCTCGATCCAGTCCTTGCCGACCAGCGGATCGCTTCCGGCGTTTGATGTCATAGATCCGCCTGTCGCGGCAAGATCGGTGATGGGGCTGAGCGCAATCACAGCCGCCGGCAACGGCTTTGCCGCCTGCATCTGCCTCAGCACCGTCTCGATCGCGATATTGCCGCCGGCGCCGTCTCCGGCCACGATCACATTCTCGCTCCGATAGCCGTTGTCGAGAAGCCAGCGATAGGCGGTCAGCGCGTCGTTGATCTGCGCGGGATAGCCATATTCGGGCATCAGCCGATAATCAATGAGAAGAATGTCGCTGGATGCCGCCTTGGCGAGCGAGCCGGCAAGCAGGCTATGTGTGCGAATGGAGCCGCTGGAAAAGCCACCGCCATGGATATAGAGGATCACCCTTTGGCCGATCGGGTGATGAAGACGGGCAGGCCACATCAGCTCGGCGTCGACGCCGTCGGCATCGACCTGCCGCACTTGGATGCGCGTCGGCCCCGGCATCGTCTCCATCAACGTCCTGAAGGCCGTTCGCCGCTGCTGCAGGCTATCGGCGCCGGCAAAGTGATCCTTCCAGAGGCCGATGAGTTTTTCGACCTGTTCGCGCGAGGCCGGGCTTTGCGGTCCAATGTCCCGCCCGACCGCCGCCGAGGCGAGCAGCATCAGCGCAGCCAAAGCGGGGAACAGACATTTGAGCCGCTTTGGGGCTCTTCGAATACCAGTTGGCAAAATCCGACCGTTCATCAACCTCTCCCGACGATGTTGGCCAAGGCGGCATCTTTGGCCGGTTCGTCCACCGGAGTCAAAAGGGTGACAGGCGCGAACCTCAAGCTTTTTATTCCGCCTGCATCGCCTCGCCGCCTGAAACCCGCCGATCTCAGGCGGCGACTCGATGATGGAGATAGCGCAGCTCCTCCGGACGTCCCTCCGCTGTGTCGGGAATGAAGTCGACCGTTGCCCGTCCACTGCCGCCGCATCAGGCTGCTAGTAAAAAAATTGGACAATGCCTGCCGGTACGGCTTGCCATTTGCCGCGCTTCCGTCGGAAAAAGACGGCGTGCCTGGCTGTCCCACCCCGGCGCCTCGTCTTGCGTGTGAGTGAAGGATACCGATGACCACCATTTACCTTGCCGGCCCGGAAGTCTTTCTTCCGGATGCCATGCCCATCATGGCCGAAAAACGCCGATTGGCGCGCCAGTTCGGCTTCGAGCCGACCGGTCCCGGCAGCGACGAAAACCAGACGCCGGTGAAGCGGACCGCCGCAGAGATCTATGCACGCAACGACGACGCCATGCGTCGAGCCGAAATCTGCCTTGCCAACATCACTCCCTTTCGAGGCGTCAGCGCCGATCCGGGTACGGTCTACGAGATCGGCTTCATGATTGCGCTCGGAAAAGCGGTCTTCGCCTATACCAATCACCCCGACGACTATGGCCTGCGCGTTCGCTCGATCTGGTATGCGGGGCTCGAGATCGATGAGACGAGCGGGCGCCCCCGCGGACCGGATGGCATCGCGATCGAAAATCACGGCATGGCCGACAACCTGATGATCGACGGAGGGATCGAGGCGACGGGAGGCAAGGTGTTCCGTGCGGCGGCGCTCCCGGCGGACCCTGCCCGCGACCTAGCGGTTTATTTTGCGGCGCTTCAGACGATTGCCGGCACGCGGGCTTGATGGCCGCCGACTTGACATGGATCGCGCCAGCGACGCCAATTTCTTACCCGTCGGCGCTTTTCTCGCTGATATCGGAGCTTGGTCCGCCACCGGCTGATCCCAGCTGTGCTGGGTGACCGCCGGCGGCGGGCAGGCATCCTGGCCTCTTTTACTCCGCCTTCATCGCGTCGATGACCGCCCTGAAGCCCGCCGACATATGGCGGCGGCTCGGATAGTAGAGATAGAGCGGTTCCTCCGGCTGGCACCAGTCGTCCAGCACCTGGATCAGCTCGCCGCAGGCGACCGCCTTTTCCACGCGGGGCTCCCAGATATAGGCAAGGCCGACGCCGCCGAGCGCTGCCTGCATCATCAGCTCGTGATCGTCGAGCGACAGCGGTCCGGTCGGCTGAAAGCTCACCGCCTGGCCGTCCTTCTCGAACTCCCAGGCATAACGCGCGCCTGACGGAAACATGTTCTGAATGCAGAGATGGCGCTTGAGCTCGTGCGGTGTCGCCGGCTTCGGCCGGGTCTCGAAATAGGCAGGCGAACCGACGACGACCAGGCGAATGCGCGGCTTGATGCGCAGCGCGATCATGCCCTCGGTGACGCGCTCGCCGAAGCGGATGCCGGCATCGAAACCCTCCTCGACGATATCGACCAGCCTGTCGGTCGCGTTGATCTCCAGCTGCAAGTTGGGGTTCTTTTTCAGCAACGGACCGATGATGCGACCGATGACGAAGGGGCCGATCGAATTCGGCACGTTGATCCTCACCTTGCCGAACGGCGTGTCGCGATAGCGGTTCAGCGCATCGAGTGCTGCCGCCATCTCGCCGAAGGCCGGGTCGAGATGCGAGATCAGCAGTTCGCCGGCCTCCGTCAGCGAGACGCTGCGCGTCGTGCGGTTAAGCAGGCGGATGCCGATCCGGTCTTCGAGATTGAGCACGGCATGGCTCACCGCAGAGGCGGTGACACCTCGCTCCTCGCCCGCCTTGCGAAAGCTCTTATGCCGCGCGACGGCGGCAAAGGCCGCGAGTTCAGACAGTTCGGTAGCGCGCATTACTGAATCAAACTCATCATAGTTTCAAAAATAACAAATCTTATACAGCAATGGATTTTCGGTCAAATTCACCTCGTCGGCACAGAGATGCCGCAACCGAACAGTTCGAAAGGAATTCGTTATGAAAGTCTGGTTCATTACTGGTGCATCCCGCGGCTTCGGCGCGCTGATGACCAAAGAAGCCCTTGCGTCAGGCGATGCCGTCATCGCCACCGCCCGCAACCCGAAGACCGTGATCGAGCAGTTCGGCGACCATCCGAACCTGCTTGCCGTCGCCCTCGACGTCACCAACGAGGCGCAGGCCAAGGAGGCAGCGGCTGCCGGCATCGCCCGCTTCGGCCGCATCGACGTCCTCGCCAACAATGCCGGCTACGGCCTGCTCGGCGCTGTCGAGGAAGCCACGGCCGAAGAGATCGAAAAGCTCTATGCCACGAACGTCTTCGGCCTGCTGAAGGTGACACGAGCCGTGCTGCCCTATATGCGCCGCCAGCGCTCCGGCCACATCCTGAACTTCTCATCGATCGGCGGTTATTTCGGCTATCCCGGCTGGGGCGTCTACGGCTCGACGAAGTTCGCCGTCGAAGGCCTGTCCGAATCGATGGCCGCCGAACTCGAACCCTTCGGCATCAAGGTGACGATCGTCGAGCCGGGCTTCTTCCGCACCGACTTCCTCGCCGACACCTCGCTGGCGATCAGCCCGGCCTCCATCGCGGACTACGAGGGTACGCCGGCCGGCAACATGCGTAGTTTCGCTGCCGACGCAAACCATGCCCAGCCCGGCAATCCCGCCAAACTTGCCGCCGGCATCATGACGCTCGCCAATTCGCCCAATCCGCCGCTGCGCATGCCGTTCGGCAGCGATACGGTAGCCGTGATCGAGGAGCAGCATGCCAGCGTCGAAAAGGAACTTGCCGTCTGGCGCCAGCTCGCTTTGTCCACGGATTTTCCAAGCGAAGCAACGGCTGCCTGAAGACCAGGGTGGGTGCAGGAAAGTGCAGCATGCGGCAAATTGACGTTCGCCTTGAGCCTCTCATGGCCTAGATCTAGTTTCGATCACCACCATGAAGAGGCGAGCATGTCCATCAAGTCCATCTGCATCTATGGCGCCGGGGCGCTCGGCGGCGCTATCGCCGCCAAGCTTGCAAGCCAAGCCGGAAACGACGCCGCCATCTCCGTTATCGCGCGTGGCGCGCATCTCCACGCCATCCGCGACAACGGTCTCAGCCTGCGCGAAGCCGATGCGGAAAGGCCACTCAATGTCCGCCTTACCGCGACCGACGATCCCAGGACATTGCCGCCGCAGGATCTCGTCATCACCGGCCTCAAGGGGCATCAGCTGGCGCCCGCCGCCGAAGGCATTGCAGGCCTCCTCAAGGAGGGCACCCGCGTCGTCATGATCCTCAACGGCATTCCGTGGTGGTATTTTCACCGCGATACCCAGAGCCGGCATGCCGAGCTGCAGTTCGACGAGCTCGATCCCGGCGGCAGGCTGTGGCGGCTGATCGGGCCGGAACGCGTCATCGGCTGCGTCGCTTATCAGGGTGCCGAGGTGATCAACCCCGGCGAGATCCAGCTTTCCCACAACGGCCGCTTCGTGCTCGGCGAGCCCTCCGGCGACATCTCGCCCGATCTCGAGACGATCGCGGCGGCGCTGACCGGCGCCGGCCTCAGCATTACGACGACGCCTGATATCCGCGGCGAGATCTGGAGCAAGCTGATGGGCAACGCCGCCTTCAACCCGATCAGCGCGCTGACCAGGGCGCTGATGACCGACATCATGGCGGATCCCGCCCTTTCGGCTACGGTCGGTAGGGTGATGAGTGAGGTCCGCGCCGTCGGCGAGGCCTTGGGTGCGCGGTTCAGCATGACCGTCGAGCAGCGGTTGGAACAATCGCGCCATATCGGCGGCGTGCGCACATCGATGCTGCAGGATCTGATCGGCGGCAAGGCGCTCGAAATAACGCCGCTGGTCGGCATGGTGGTGGCGCTCGGACGCCTGAGCGCCGTGCCGACGCCGGTTTCGGAAACGATCCTGGCGCTGGTGACGAAGTTGGATCGGGAAAACCAGCGCGGCGGCTGATTGCGGAGGAAGGGCGGCCGGGAAAACCCGGCCGTCTTCGCTTACTTTCCAACCTGCTCGGCCCAGTTCGGCGCCTTGCCGCCGCCATCGAGGAAGGTCATCGCCATATTCGCCATCAGGGGCGAAGCGAAGGTCTCGTAGTGGGTGAGATCGGGCAGGATCGCCAGCCGGTTCTTCGACATGTTTTCCCGCATCCATCCGGCATCGCGCAGACCGCCGCCGAGCTTGTGGTAGAAGTCGATCATATGCTCGGGCCGGATCATGTCGGCATCGCCATAGATCAGCATGACCGGCATGGTGAGCTTGGCGACGGCATCGCTATAGTCGATGGGTTCGCGCATCAGCGCGCCCATGGCGTCGAGCAGCTTCGGAAATTCCGAAACGTCAGGCGCCACCGCCTTGTAGGAGAGGAACATCGGCGTGTCCTTCATCATGTCGGCCATACCGGCGCCGACGGCCGCCTGCTGCGGCAGCATCTCCGGGAAGAAGCCGTTCTGCGCATAGGGTGCCGAGAGGATCACCAGCCGGCGCACCTGGTCTGGCGCGTTCGCCGCCATGTTCAACGCCACCCCGCCGCCGAAGGAATAGCCGAAGACATCGAGCTTGTCGTAACCGAGCTGCTTCATCAGGATTGCGAGATCGACGCCGATGGCCGGAAGCTCGATCGGCCGCTTGCCGAGGGGCGTGCGGCCATGGCCCTGCAGATCGACGGCGATCACCTGCCGGTGGTCGGTGAAAACAGGCATGACCGGCGCGAACATCTCGATCTGCCCGAGGCCGCCGTGAAGGAGCAGCAGCGGCTCGCCCTCGCCGCGAATCTCGTAATAATAATCGATGCCGTTGACCGGCAGACTTCCCTTCCTGACAATCGGCGCTGCAGCCTTCTTCTCCTCGATAACAGGCGTGCTGCTGTCGGCGCCTGATATATCGGGCGCCGCCAGGAATGCGGCAGCCGTTGCGATCATCGAAATCAGCGTCATCTTCGACATGTCCTTGCTCCCATGTTTGCGTCGATACCGCAAGGACGGTGGCGCTCATGTCTTTCCGACACTACGCTTCGAAATTTCTCGCATTGGTCTTTATGTCATCCCTATATTTTCGCGCCTCGCTCCGAATGGATTTCCTATCGCAAGCGGCAGTAGCCTTTCGTCATCACTGCAAAGGTCAAATGCCATGCGAGATGTCATGTCTTCCGGTTTCCAGCCCCTTCGCCCGCACAGGATCACGCGCGGCAGCCGGCAGATGCGCGAGAAACGCGCCGCCCAGGCGCTGATCGTCTTCGGCGCGGTGCTCGCCTGCGTCGAGCTCTACGTCATTTTCGGCTGGCTCTGAGGCTGGCCCGTGGAAACGGCGAGAATGCCGCGCCTTGGCGGCGCGATCACCGCCCTCGTTACGCCGTTTCGTCATGACGGTCTCGACAGGCCGGCGCTTCGCGCACTTGCGGAATGGCAGATTCTCAGCGGCGTCGACGGGCTGACCGTCTGCTCGACGACGGGTGAAGGCTCGACGCTTTCGCCGCAGGAGCGCGCCGAAGTGATCGATCTCGTCATTCGGTCTGCGGCCGGCCGCGTGCCGGTCATCGCCGCCACCGGCACCAACTCCACCGACAGCACGATCGCGCTCACCCGTGAGGCGGAAGCGCTGGGCGCCGCTGCAGCACTCGTCACCGTGCCCTATTATTCCAAGCCCGGGCAGAAAGGCATCGTCCACCACTTCGAGCAGGTGGCGGCAGCCGGCGGACTGCCTGTCATCGTCGACCATGCGCCGGCGCAGACGGCGAGCGATCTTTCGACGGAAACGCTTGGCAGACTGGCCGCCATCCCGGGAATCTTTGGCATCCGCGACACCACGGGCGACATCGCTCGCTTCGTCGGCCTTTCGGCTATCCTGCGGCAGCGCTTCCGCTTCTTTTCCGGGCATGATCCTTCCGCGCTCGCCTTCACCATCGCCGGCGGCGACGGCATGATCTCGTCGGGCGCCAATGTGGTGCCGCGGCTCTTCACCTCGATGCAGCAGGCGGCCCGGGCCGGGAACCTTTTGGCCGCGCATTCGCTGCAGGATCGGTTGCTGCCGCTGATATCAGCGCTCGGGCCGGAGGGCGATCCGGCGAGGATCAAGCACGCACTGCGGCTGATGCGCGGGCTGGAGGTCGAGCTTCGCCTGCCGCTTGTCGCCGTCGAGCCGGAACTGTGTTCGGCCATCGGCGAAGCGCTTGCGCCTTTCCTTGACGAAAGCAGCGCGAGGAAGGCGCTATCCCTATGAGATTTTTATATTTTCCTCTTTGGCGCCAAATGGAAACCCTATCCGCAGGCGCCTATCTTCCAAGGCGTGACACCGCCGCATCGTCAAGCGGCGGTTGAGTGAGATTTCGAAAGGACAAACGATGTCACGCCTGCCTGAACCGAGTGCCGAGAGCGACCCGCTGCAACGCAGTCCCATCAGAGCACTCGCCGCCAATCCCTCCCATCCGATGCTCTCCGGCTTTGCCGCCATTGCGCCCCGCCTTGCGGCAGCGATGGCTTTTGCCGGGCTGGTGCAGATGACCTTCAACCTCATCTCCCGCTGAAGCATCAGGACCCCAAGGATCATCACAATGGCAAACGCACAGCAACGCCGCAGCCTGCCTTCTGCAGCGCCCTCGCCTTCTGCCCGCTTCACCGTCGGCCGCGACAGAAGCGGCCGCTGGATCGTCCACGACCGCGAAGGCCTCGTCGGCGGGCTCTTCATCAATGAGGCGGCCGCCCTCCACTTCGCCGCAGGGGAATGCAACTGCCCCTCCGCCGATATCCACAGGGCGGCCGCAGGCATGGTGCTTGAATTCGCGCCCTTTGCGCGCGGCACTGCGAAAATCCACTAAAACTTGCCGTACTCCCGCTGTTTTCATGCAGCGGGAGTACGAAGACATGAGCTGAACGGCCGATTTCCAACTTTTCCTTAACCCACATTCTGGTAAAATCCTGGCGCAGAGACTTCAGACGCCACGAGACCGATGCCGAAACCGAATTTCCGCTTCACCCATTACGATCTCAAGGAACAACGCGCCGGAACGATCATCGAGGTGTCGTTGAATGCGGTGAACAATGTCCGCCTGATGACGGCCCCGAATTTCCAGCGGTTCACCGAGGTTCTCGATTTCAAATATATCGGTGGCGTGGCACGCAAATCGCCGATCAAGATCGCCGTCCCGGAAAGCGGTCACTGGCATGTCATCGTCGATATGGAAGGTCATCACGGGCTTGCGGAATCGTCCGTCAAGGTGATCGCCTCGCCGGCAAATCAGAAGACGCCGCGCGCCTCCTGAGGTTCGCCAGGTTTCAGCGCGGATTACGCTCCTTGCGAAGCTTCGCCCACCATTCCAGCCGCTTGCGGATATCGCGCTCGAAGCCGCGCTCCGGCGGATCGTAGAAGATCTGGCGTCCCATCTTCTCCGGGAAATAATCCTGGCCGGAAAAGGCGTCCGGCTCATCGTGGTCGTAGCGATAGCCGTCGCCGTACCCCTCGCCCTTCATCAGCTTGGTCGGCGCGTTGAGGATATGCTTCGGCGGCAGCAACGAGCCGTTCTGCTTTGCCGCCTGGCTTGCCGCCTTGAAGGCGGTGTAGACGGCATTCGATTTCGGGGCGGTGGCGAGATAGACGCAGGCCTGCGCCAGCGCCAGTTCACCTTCCGGCGAGCCGAGATACTCATAGGCATCCTTGGCGGCATTGCAGATCACCAGCGCCTGCGGATCGGCAAGACCGATATCCTCCACCGCCATGCGCACCAGCCGCCGGCCGAGGTAGAGCGGGTCCTCGCCGGCATCGAACATGCGGGCGAGATAATAGAGCGCGGCATCGGGATCCGAGCCGCGCACGGATTTATGCAGCGCCGAGATCAGATTGTAGTGGCCATCCTGCGCCTTGTCGTAGACTGGGGCACGGCGCTGGACGATGCGCGTCAGGCCTTCGGTATCGAAGCTCTCGCCTTCGCGCGCCGCGCGCCAGACTTCTTCGGCGAGCGTCAGCACCGCGCGGCCATCGCCGTCGGCCATGCGCACCAAGCTGGCACGGGCATCCTCCGTCAGCGGCAGCGGCTTCTGCTCGATCGCCTCGGCACGCTTCAACAGTTCTTCGAGGCTCTCCTCGTCATGCGACTTGAAGGTGAGCACACGGGCCCGAGACAGCAGAGCGGCGTTGAGTTCGAAGGAAGGGTTCTCGGTGGTGGCGCCGACGAGGATGACGGTGCCATCCTCCATGACCGGCAGGAAACTGTCCTGCTGGGCGCGGTTGAAACGATGGATCTCATCGACGAAGAGCAGCGTCTGACGGCCGTCCATACGCCGCAGGCGGGCTGTCTCGAACACCTTCTTCAGATCGGCGACGCCGGAAAAGATCGCCGATATCTGCTCGAAGGCCAGTCCCGCCTCGCCCGAGAGCAGCCGTGCCACCGTCGTCTTGCCGGTGCCGGGCGGCCCCCAGAAGATCATCGAGCCAAGCGAGCCGCTTTCGATCATCCTTTTCAGCACGCCATCCTCACCGGTCAGGTGTTCCTGACCGGTGACATCGGCAAGCGTCTTCGGCCGCAGCCGGTCGGCAAGTGGCCGCCTAGCGGCGACCTCCTCCGGAACGCGCGGCGCGAAGAGATCGTTGCTCATCGGAAGAATTGCCGGATGCGCTGGCCGTCGCGCTCGATCTCGACCCGCCAGAAGCCGGGGTCGCTATCGGCGATCTCGGACAGTTCGCTGGTCGACTTCACATCGGTGCCGTTGATCGAGACGATGATATCCTTCGGTTCGAAACCGAGACGGGCGGCAGGCGAATCCTCCTTCACCTCGGAGACGACGACGCCCGCCGATTCCGGCGGCATGCGCAGCTCGTCAGCGACCCGCGGCGACAGGTTCTCGACGACGGCACCGCTAAACGGCGTGCGTCCGCCAATGATGCGCTGGTCGCGCGGCGAGGTTTCCGGGGCGCGGACGAGCGTCAGCGGCAGTTGCTCCTCGCGGCCGTTCTCGATGACAGTGAGCTTGACCGAATTGCCGAGACCAGCCGTCGTCAAGCGGTAGAGCAGCGCATCCGGATGCTCGACGGAAACTCCGTCGACGGCGGTGACGATTTCGCCGGCCTTCAGCCCGGCCTTGGCGGCCGGCCCACCTTCCGAAACCTTGACGACGAGCGCGCCGCGGGCCTTGTTCAGCCCCAGCGCCTCGGCCACTTCCGAGGTCACGGCATCGAAGCTTGCGCCGACATAGGGCCGTTCGAAGGATTTGACACCGGCATCGGCCGACGCGAGGAAGACCTTGACCAGATTGGCGGGGATAGCGAAGCCAATGCCGTTCGAGCCGCCGCCGCGCGAGAAGATCGCCGTGTTGATGCCGATCAGCTCGCCCTTCATGTTCATCAAGGCGCCGCCGGAATTACCGGGATTGATCGAGGCATCGGTCTGAATGAAAAAGCCGAACTCGTTCTTGATCACCTGGTTGCGAGCAAGCGCCGAGACGATACCGCTGGTCACTGTCTGGCCGACACCGAAGGGATTGCCGATCGCCAGCACGAGATCACCGACCTCGACCGTATCGGAATTGCCGATCGGCAATGTCGGAAAGCTTTCCTTGGTGTCGATCTTCAGCACGGCAAGATCGACACGGTCGTCGCGCAGCACCACCTTGCAGGGGAATTCGCGGCCGTCCGAGAGCGCCACCTTTATATCGTCGGCGCCCTCGATGACGTGATTGTTGGTCACGACAGTGCCGTTCGCCTCAACGATGACGCCGGAGCCGAGCGAAGACTGCTTCTCCGAACGGTTTGGCATCTGCTGGCCGAAAAATTGCTCGAAGAAAGGGTCGCCGGCAAAGGGCGACTGCCGCTGGACGGTCTTTTCCGCATAAACGTTGACGACGGCGCCTGAAGTCTGTTTGACGAGCGGCGCGAAGGAGAGCTGCATCTGCATCTGGCTCTCGGGTACGGTCTTTGCCGTCTGCGCATGGGCAGCAAGCGGCAGAACGAGCATGAGAGCGAATAGCGAGACGGAGGCGCGCTTGAACAGGCCTTGCATGGGTATCCCTTTTGAATCCTCTTGAGGAACGTTTTAGAGCATGATGCCGAAAAGTGTGAGCGGTTTTCGGACGACATCATGCTCTAACTATTTAATTACGAACAGGATTCAGATTTTAGGCCGAACCGGCCTAAAATCATCCTGTTCTGCGGCCCGACGCTAGAAAGGAAAGAGGGCGGAAGCATGGAAGAACAAGGCGAGAGGGCGTCTTGGAAACCGGTTGAAGTCATTGTGAATTTGATTCAGGAAGATTGGCCATGCAACTGATATCAAAAGCCAAAAACTGGACGAAGTCACTGAAGCGTGACATCGTGGCCCTCTGGCTTGCCGCCCGCGATCCCCGCGTACCGTGGCATGCCAAAGCGGTGGCCGGCGCCGTTGCCGCCTACGCGCTGTCGCCCATCGATCTCATCCCCGATTTCATCCCCATCCTCGGCTATCTCGACGATCTTCTCATCGTGCCGCTCGGTATCATGCTGGCGATCCGGCTCGTTCCGGCAGAGGTGATGAACGAGCTTCGTACGGAGGCGACAGGGCGCATCGAGCGTCCCTCCAGCCGGGTCGGACTGATCTTCATCCTTGCCGTCTGGCTCATCTGCATCATCTTCCTGGCTCTGGCACTGCGGAAGCTAGTCTGACCGGCATCAATAGGAACATATGAATGATCACGACAAGAACGACGACAGCGGCCCTCGGCTTTGCGATCCTGCTCAGTGGATCGAACCTGGCACAGGCAGCAAGCTTCGATTGCGATGCGAAAGAATTGAAGGCGGATGAAAAAGCGATCTGCGACAACCGCGCACTCAACGACGCCGATGTGAAGATGGTGACGACTTTCGAGCGGCTCTCCGGCCTGCTGGCGATGGGTTCGCGCGGAACATTGCAGGACGAACAGACGGCCTGGCTGAAAAAGCGGCAGGATTGCGGAGCGGATGCGGCGTGTATCAAGGCTGCCTATGACGAGCGGCTGAAGCAGTTCGGAGAGACCTATAAAAACATCAACCGGCCGCTTTGAAAGCGACCGGTTGGAAGAGCTGCTGACTTTTCATCAACGGTTCGTAGGCTGAGGCAGCTCAGCGGGCGTTCAGATCGCGCACCGCACCGCGGTCCGCACTCGTTGCGAAGGCCGCGTAGGCCTTCAGCGCGGTCGTGACATTGCGCTTGCGGACTTCGACCGGGTACCAGCCCTTGGCGTCCTGCTCGGCGCGGCGGGCGGCGAGTTCGGTCTCGCTGACACGCAGGCTGATCGTGCGGTTGGGGATGTCGATATCGATCATGTCACCTTCGCGCACCAGGCCGATCGTGCCGCCATTTGCCGCCTCCGGCGAAGCGTGGCCGATCGAGAGGCCCGAAGTGCCGCCGGAGAAGCGGCCGTCGGTGATGAGCGCGCAGGCCTTGCCGAGGCCCTTCGACTTCAGATAGCTGGTCGGATAGAGCATTTCCTGCATGCCCGGGCCGCCCTTCGGGCCTTCGTAGCGGATGACGACGACGTCGCCGGCCTTCACCTCGTTGGCAAGGATCGCCTTGACCGACGAATCCTGGCTTTCGAAAACGCGGGCGGGGCCGGAGAACTTCAGGATCGATTCATCGACGCCGGCGGTCTTGACGATGCAGCCGTCGATCGCAAGGTTGCCCTTGAGCACGGCAAGACCACCATCCTTGGAGAAGGGATGTTCGACCGAGCGGATGACGCCGTTCTCACGGTCGGTGTCGAGTTCGTCCCAGCGCGCTTCCTGGCTGAAGGCGACCTGGGTCGGGATGCCACCGGGAGCGGCACGATAGAAGTTGCGAACGGTCTCGCTGTTGGTGCGGGTGATATCCCAGCGATCGATCGCCTCGCCCAGCGTCTCGGCATGAACGGTCGGGCAATCGCGATTCAGCAGGCCACCCTTGTCGAGTTCGCCGAGGATCGACATGATGCCGCCGGCGCGGTGGACGTCTTCCATATGAACATCGCTCTTGGCGGGGGCGACCTTCGACAGGCACGGCACGCGGCGCGACAGCGCATCGATATCGGCCATAGTGAAATCGATCTCGCCTTCATGGGCGGCGGCAAGAATGTGCAGGACCGTATTGGTCGAGCCGCCCATGGCGATGTCGAGCGTCATGGCATTCTCGAAGGCCTGCTTGGAGGCAATGGTGCGCGGCAGCGCCTTGACGTCATCCTGCTCGTAATAGCGGCGGGCGAGATCGACAATTAGATGACCGGCCTCGACGAAAAGCCGCTTGCGGTCGAGATGGGTGGCAAGCGTCGAGCCGTTGCCGGGCAGCGACAGGCCGAGGGCTTCCGTCAGGCAGTTCATCGAATTGGCAGTGAACATGCCGGAGCAGGAGCCGCAGGTCGGACAGGCGGAGCGTTCGATGGTCTGGACGTCCTCGTCGCTGATCTTGTCATCGGCTGCGGCGACCATGGCATCGACGAGGTCGAGCGCATGCGTCTTGCCGTGCAGCACGACCTTGCCGGCTTCCATCGGACCGCCCGAGACGAAGACGGTCGGGATATTGAGGCGCAGCGACGCCATCAGCATGCCGGGAGTGATCTTGTCGCAGTTGGAGATGCAAACCATGGCGTCGGCGCAATGGGCATTGACCATGTATTCGACGCTGTCAGCGATAAGCTCACGCGAGGGCAGCGAATAAAGCATGCCGTCATGGCCCATGGCGATACCGTCATCGACGGCGATCGTGTTGAATTCCTTGGCAACACCGCCGGCCGCTTCGATCTCGCGGGCAACGAGCTGGCCAAGGTCCTTCAGGTGCACATGGCCGGGCACGAACTGGGTGAAGGAATTCACCACCGCGATGATCGGCTTGCCGAAATCCGAATCCTTCATGCCCGTGGCGCGCCAAAGGCCGCGGGCGCCCGCCATGTTGCGGCCATGGGTCGTGGTTCTGGAACGGTAAACTGGCATCGGTGTCTTCCTCAACGTGTCGGAATTATCAGGCGAAGCCGGGCGGCATAGAGCCTGCGGGC
Organism: Rhizobium indicum; assembly: GCF_005862305.2. Lineage (NCBI taxonomy): Bacteria > Pseudomonadati > Pseudomonadota > Alphaproteobacteria > Hyphomicrobiales > Rhizobiaceae > Rhizobium > Rhizobium indicum. The sequence goes on from NZ_CP054021.1 coordinate 769,762, forward strand.
CGGGCAAACGCTGCTTTTTGGAATTGTCCTAATCCAATCGACGGGGGCTGTCACTACCGGGAAGCCCAAATCCGGTACGCCGGGGAGAAGCGCCATGAGGCCCATCGATCATATACGTTTCGACGCGACGTTTTGTTACAGCCTATTCCATCACGGCCGAACACAAAAAATTGGCTTCCCGTCAGCAATATTCAAGGCTTAGACACTAATCTCAACATGCCGGCGGTTCGTTTAAGGGCTATATTTCAGAATATCCGCCGAGGAGGTTTCGACATGCCAAGCTATCGCCCACCGAAGATCGCGTCATCGGAGATTACGCCGCGCCAGATCTATGTGCGCCGCCGTGAATTCCTCGGCGCGGCAGCGCTTGGCGCCATGGCGCTCTACAGCGCCGGCAAGGCGAGTGCTGCGGCCCTCTCCGCCGTTGAGAGCAAGTACAAGGTCGACGAGAAGGCGACGCCGATCAAGGACGTCACGACCTACAATAATTTCTATGAGTTCGGCCTCGACAAGGGCGATCCCGCAGCTCTTTCCGGCGATTTCAAGCCGCTGCCCTGGACGATCAAGGTCGACGGCATGGTCAACAAGCCAGGCACCTTCGACCTCGAGGCGCTGATGAAGGAATTCCCGATCGAGGAGCGCACCTACCGGATGCGCTGCGTCGAGGCCTGGTCGATGGTCATCCCGTGGGACGGCTTTCCGCTGGCATCGCTGCTCGACAAAGTCGAGCCACTCGGCAGCGCCAAGTACGTCGCCTTCGAAACCGTCGTGCGGCCGGAGGAGATGCCGGGTCAGAAGGGCTTCTTCCAGTCGCTTGACTGGCCCTATGTCGAGGGTCTGCGCCTCGACGAGGCGCGCCATCCGCTGACGCTGCTGGCCGTCGGGCTCTATGGCGAAACGCTACCGAACCAGAACGGCGCGCCGATCCGCCTCGTCGTGCCGTGGAAATACGGTTTCAAGGGTATCAAGTCGATCGTCAGGATCACACTCACCGACCAGCAACCGAAGAATACCTGGCAGGTCACCAATCCGCAGGAATACGGCTTCTATGCCAACGTCAATCCAGCGGTCGACCATCCGCGCTGGAGCCAGGCGACCGAACGGCGCATTGGCGAAAGCGGCTTCTTCGGCGCGAGCCGCCATCCCACCCTGCCCTTCAACGGATATGCCGACGAGGTGGCAAGCCTTTATGCCGGCATGGATCTGAAGGCGAATTTCTGATGGCGGAACTGTCGCTCGCCATCCCGAAGCGCTGGCTGCCCGCCTCCGTCTGGCTGCTTTATGTCGTCGGGCTCGTGCCCGCAGCCTGGACTTTCTATCTCGGCGCGACCGATCAGCTCGGCGCCGATCCGGTCAAGACCTTCGAACTTTTCCTCGGCATCTGGACGATCCGTTTCCTGATCGCAACACTTGCCGTTTCCCCTGCCCGTGAGCTCTTCGGCTGGAACTATCTGCGCTATCGCCGCGCGCTTGGCCTGCTGACCTTCTACTACGCACTGATGCATTTCACAGTCTACATGGTGCTCGACCAGGCGATGGATATTCCCGCCGTCATCAACGACGTGCTGAAGCGCCCCTTCATCATGTTCGGCATGGCAGCCCTTGCGATGCTCATTCCGCTGGCGCTGACATCCAACAATTTCTCGATCCGCCGCCTCGGCAAGAACTGGATCTGGCTGCATCGCCTCGTCTACATCATCGCCGCCTGCGGGGCGCTGCACTTCGCGCTCTCGACCAAGATTCTCGACCTCGAGCAATATATCTATGTCGGGCTGATCATCGCACTGATCCTCTACCGCTCCTATCGGCCGATCGCACGCAACAGGCAGAAGGGCAAAGGGCGGACGCGCAATCGCGCAGTGGCGTCTGTTTCGTGAGACGGCAGGTTAGCGCATAACCCCGAAAATCGGAATCGATTTTCGGAAAGGATTATGCGCAGATTCAAAGTGATAGAGCGTCCTTAGCGCGTCTGAAAAGACGCGCGGCGCTCTAGCGAGGACGCAACGCAGTCCGGCGTGCCGGATCGAAGGCGCAGGCCGCGGCTATGCCGATTGCATAGGCCAGCATGTTCCAAAGCGAAAATACCCGGCCAAGCAGCAGGGCGCCTGCCGTGGTCAGCCGAAACGCGTCGAGCCAGGGCGTGTGATAAAGCCGGAACAATTCCACCGAGATCGCTATGAACAGCGCTGTAAGAGCAATTGCTGCCGGCCGTGACCTTGCGACAAACGGCGCCACGAGCAGATAGACCATCGCTCCCCAGAGTGCCGATCCACCATATTTGACGACAATGAAGGGCAGATCGGCCGCATAGCCAAACCGTCTGAGCGCCAGCCCGAGCGCAATAACCGCAAGCAGGGCTATGAGACGGAGGAACTGCACTCGACGACGATTTTCAAAGACTTCGCGCAAATGACCCTGTCCTATCTGCACCTCAGCCGGTTCAACGGCTGATCTGAAAAGAAGCGCGGCGCTGTCGTGCACAAACAAAAACAGCCGGGCTTCGCAGCCCGGCTGTTTTGTTTCCGCCGGAGCGAAAGATTAAGCGGCGACGGCCTGCTCTTCGGCAGCGACGCGGGCCTTGTCGGCTGCGCCCTTGGCATAGGCATCGCGATCCACGAATTCGATCACAGCCATGGCGGCATTGTCGCCCTGGCGGAAGCCGGCCTTCATGATGCGCAGGTAGCCGCCGTTGCGGGTGGCGTAACGCGTTGCGATCGTGTCGAACAGCTTCGCGACGACAGCGGCATCGCGGATCTGCGAGATCGCCTGACGGCGAGCGTGCAGGTCGCCGCGCTTACCGAGCGTGACGAGCTTCTCGACGATCGGACGGATTTCCTTGGCCTTCGGCAGGGTCGTGACGATCTGCTCGTGGGTAATCAGCGAAGCCGCCATGTTGGCGAACATCGCCTTGCGGTGGCTTGCAGTTCTATTCAGCTTGCGGCCGGCTTTACCATGGCGCATTGCTATTCTCCTTTAATGCAGGTGCCCTTACGCTAAGTGGGCCTGCCGTTTCCTGGCACATGCAGGCGATCGGCCTGCTGTTTGACGGGGAAAGGCAGCCGAAAGAGCCTGCCTTTTGTTTTCTCAGTATTGATCTTCGTAACGCTTGGCGAGATCTTCGATGTTCTCGGGCGGCCATGCCGGCACTTCCATGCCGAGGTGCAGGCCCATGGAAGCGAGAACTTCCTTGATTTCGTTCAGCGACTTGCGACCAAAATTCGGTGTGCGGAGCATTTCTGCTTCGGTCTTCTGAATGAGGTCGCCGATGTAGACGATGTTGTCGTTCTTCAGGCAGTTTGCCGAACGGACCGACAGTTCGAGTTCGTCCACCTTCTTGAGGAGAGCCGGGTTGAAAGCGAGTTCGGTGACTGCTTCCTCTTCGGTTTCCTTCTGCGGCTCGTCGAAGTTGACGAAGACGCCAAGCTGATCCTGGAGAATGCGCGCCGCAAAAGCGACGGCGTCTTCGCCCGTGATCGAGCCATCGGTTTCGATGGTCATGTTCAGCTTGTCGTAGTCGAGAACCTGTCCTTCGCGGGTATTTTCAACCTTGTAGGACACCTTCTTGACCGGCGAATAGAGGCTGTCGACCGGGATGAGACCGATCGGAGCATCTTCCGCACGATTGCGTTCGGCCGGAACATAGCCCTTGCCGTTGTTGACGGTGAATTCCATGCGGATCTCGGCACCCTCGTCGAGCGTGCAGATGACATGCTCGGGATTGAGGATTTCGATATCGCCGACCGTCTGAATGTCGCCAGCCGTGACAACGCCAGGGCCCTGCTTCCGCACGACCATGCGTTTCGCATCGTCGCCATCCATCTTGATGGCGATTTCCTTGATGTTGAGCACGATGTCCGTCACGTCTTCGCGGACGCCCGGAATCGAGGAGAATTCATGCAGCACGCCATCGATCTGCACCGCCGTGACGGCAGCACCGCGCAGCGAGGAGAGCAGAACGCGGCGAAGCGCGTTGCCGAGGGTGAGGCCGAAGCCGCGCTCCAGCGGTTCGGCAACAAGCGTCGCCCTGGTGCGCGAGCTCGAAGAGAACTCCACCTTGTTCGGCTTGATCAGTTCCTGCCAGTTCTTCTGAATCATGAGTTTGCCTTCCGTTCGTTGCCACCATCCAATCGTGGCAACCGAGCTTGAAAACCACCGGGAGCGCGAAGGCGCTCACCGGTGACGAGAGCGATGATCAGACGCGGCGCTTCTTGCGCGGACGGCAGCCATTGTGCGGGATCGGGGTCACGTCGCGGATGGACGTGATCATGAACCCTGCAGCCTGGAGCGCGCGCAGAGCCGATTCACGACCCGAACCCGGACCGCAGACTTCGACTTCCAGCGACTTCATGCCGTGCTCCTGGGCCTTCTTGGCGCAGTCTTCGGCAGCGATCTGGGCAGCGAACGGGGTCGACTTGCGCGAGCCCTTGAAGCCCTTGGCGCCAGCCGACGACCAGGCGATCGCATTGCCCTGCGCATCGGTGATGGTGATCATCGTGTTGTTGAAGGTCGAGTTGACGTGAGCGACACCCGACGAGATGTTCTTGCGCTCGCGACGGCGAACGCGGACGGCTTCCTTAGCCATGGTATTCCTTTCGTTGATCTCTTCACCGCCGTAATGCCAGCGGCTACACCGGAACGGCGCCTATATGGTCCCGCTCCAAACTCAAAAGAGGCCGGCGCAGACCGCCAGCCTCCCCACCCCGGTTTCCCGGAAATTACTTCTTCTTGCCAGCGATTGCCTTTGCCGGGCCCTTGCGGGTGCGGGCATTGGTATGCGTGCGCTGACCGCGGACCGGAAGGCCGCGGCGATGACGCAGGCCGCGGTAGCAGCCGAGGTCCATCAGGCGCTTGATATTCATCGCGGTATCGCGACGAAGATCGCCTTCGACCTGATAGTCGCGGTCGATGGCTTCTCGGATCTGAAGGACTTCTGCGTCCGTCAGCTGATGCACACGACGTTCGGCCGGGATACCGACCTTTTCGACGATTTCCTGTGCGAATTTCGGACCGATCCCGTGAATGTAGGTCAGCGCAATAACAACGCGCTTCGCAGTCGGGATGTTGACGCCAGCGATACGTGCCACGCCTGTTCTCCTTGCATTCCAGTTGCCATCCGGCAAGTGGGCTTCGTTATGCGGCTCTTGAGAACCGCCCGTTCAGATTTACGTCCGTAACATGTCAAAACGACCGCACCCGGACTTCCCTGGGAAATCCGCGCCGATCGCATGGAATGTCGCGAGTTGGCGCGGTGTTTAGCGGAATCACTGCTGAAAAGCAACCGTTCCGCCAAGTTTATTTTCAAAGCCTTAAAGCTTGGAAAGAATGCTTTCGACCTCGGCGGTCACCTGATCAATCTCTGCCATGCCGTCCACGGACTTGAGTTTGCCCTTGGCATGGTAATAGCCGATCAGCGGTGAGGTCTCCTTGTAGTAAACCTGCAGCCGAGCCGTCATGGTCTCCGGAGTGTCATCAGGACGGCGCTTGAAGTGGGTGGAACCGCACTTGTCGCACACACCCTCGGCAGCCGGAACCTTATCGGTATCGTGATAGACGCTGCCGCACTGTGCACAGGAGTAGCGACCGGCAACGCGACGAACCAGCTCGTCGTCATTGACACGGAATTCGATGACGACCGAAAGGTCGAGACCCTTCGCCTTCAGCATCACCTCGGTGGCGTCCGCCTGGACGAGCGTCCTGGGGAAGCCGTCGAGGATGAAGCCGTTGGCGCAATCGGGTTGATCGATACGCTCGGAAACGATGGCGATAACGATCTCATCCGAGACGAGCTTGCCGGCGTCCATGACCGCCTTCGCGCGCTTGCCGACATCGGTGCCGGCGTTAACCGCTGCACGCAGCATGTCCCCCGTGGAAAGCTGCGGAATGCCGTGCTTTTCCACGATCCGCTGGGCCTGGGTTCCCTTACCCGCGCCCGGCGGCCCCAAAAGGATAAGTCTCATCGCCCCCTCTTTCCTCCACGCAACTTCGATTTCTTGATCAGGCCTTCGTATTGCTGCGCGATCAGGTGACCCTGGATCTGTGCAACCGTATCAAGAGTTACGCTAACCACGATCAAAAGCGAAGTCCCACCAAGGGCTAATGGAATGCCGGTTTGCGACACCAATATCTCCGGAAGGATGCAGACGAAGACGAGATAGAGCGCGCCGATCACCGTGATCCGGGTCAGCACGTAGTCGATATATTCGGCGGTGCGGTCGCCCGGACGGATGCCGGGAATGAAGCCACCATGCTTCTTCAGATTGTCAGCCGTGTCCTTCGGATTGAAGACGATGGCCGTATAGAAAAAGGCGAAGAACGCGATCAGCGCCGCATAGAGCACCATATAGAGTGGCTGGCCATGACCGAGGGCCGCGACGATCGATGTCGCCCAGGAGGGCATTGCCGTGGTGCTGGCAAAGCCCGCAATCGTTGCCGGCAGAAGCAGCAGCGACGATGCGAAGATTGCCGGAATGACACCTGATGTATTGAGTTTCAACGGCAGGTGGGACGTGTCGCCCTGGAACATCCGGTTGCCAACCTGGCGCTTCGGATACTGGATCAGCAGCCGGCGCTGGGCGCGCTCGACGAAGACGATGATGGCGATAACGGCAATCGCGACGATGATCACGAGCAGGATCAGCGGGGTCGACAGCGCGCCGGTGCGGCCGAGTTCGAGCGTGCCGGCAAGAGCCGTGGGAAGGCCGGCGGCGATGCCGGCGAAGATGATCAGCGAGATGCCGTTGCCGATGCCGCGCGAGGTGATCTGCTCGCCGAGCCACATCAGGAACATCGTGCCGCCGAGCAGCGTCAGAACGGTGGAGACGCGGAAGAACCAGCCGGGGTCGACGACGAGGCCCTGGCCGCTCTCAAGGCCGGCGGCAATGCCATAAGCCTGGAGCGCACCGAGGATGACGGTACCATAGCGGGTATACTGGTTGATGATCTTACGGCCCTGCTCGCCTTCCTTCTTGAGGTTTTCGAGCGCCGGCACGACCGACGTCATCAGCTGCACGATGATCGAGGCGGAGATATAGGGCATGATGCCGAGCGCGAAGATCGCCATGCGCTCAACGGCGCCGCCCGAAAACATGTTGAAAAGGCCGAGAATGCCGCCTGCCTGGCCGCGGAAAGCCTGGGCATAGGCTTCGGGATTGAGACCCGGAAGCGGAATATGCGTGCCAAGTCGGTAGACGAGGAGAGCTGCCAGTGTGAACCACAAGCGCTTCTTCAAATCCTCGGCTTTGGCGAAGGTCGAAAAATTGAGGTTGGATGCCAATTGTTCCGCTGCAGAAGCCATGCGTTTCTCCGCGCTACCAATTCCGGCGTCTCTGGGGGACAGGCCGGACCCGGAATCAGTATGAAATTATTCAAAACCGGGCTTAGGACGGATTGCAACGCAACCCCATGCCTCACCCTTGTTTTCGAGTCTTACCGGCATGACGCGGGCGCGCCAGCCAAGTTTTTGTGAGGCCCACATATGGGAGCAAAATCGCCCGGTGTGAAGCACCCCGGGCGATATATCATCAGATTATTATTCGGCTGCAGCCGGAGCCGAAAGCAGCGTCACGGTGCCGCCGGCCTTTTCGATCTTCTCGACGGCAGGCTTGGAGGCGCCTGCAACGACGATGGTGATCTTGGCCTTGATCTCGCCGTCGGCGAGAACGCGAACGCCGTCCTTGACGCGGCGGATGACACCAGCAGCCTTGAGGGCGGCTGCGTCAACGGTCGTCTTGGCATCGAGCTTGCCGGCGTCAATCGCCGTCTGGATGCGGGCCAGCGACACGACAACAAAATCGGAAGCGAAAATGTTGTTGAAGCCGCGCTTCGGCAGGCGACGATAGATCGGCATCTGGCCGCCTTCGAAGCCGTTGATGGCGACGCCCGAACGGGACTTCTGACCCTTCACGCCGCGACCACCAGTCTTGCCCGAGCCCGAGCCGATACCGCGGCCGAGGCGCTTGCGGCTGTGGGTCGAGCCTTCGTTGTCCTTGATTTCATTGAGTTTCATGAGCGTTTCCTCCGTCTCACTTCTCGTCGACGACGCGAACGAGATGCTGGACAGCACGGATCATGCCACGAACGGAAGGGGTATCCTCCAGTGTGCGGCGACGGTGCATCTTGTTCAGTCCGAGACCGATCAGCGTGCGCTGCTGGACATCCGGACGGCGAATCGGGCTGCCGATCTGTTCGATCGTGACAGTCTTCGCTTCAGCCTTCTTAGTAGCCTTGGCCATCTGTCAAACTCCTCTTATTCTTCAGAGGCGTTGCCGGAGGCGCTACGACGAGCCTGCAGCGTTGCATACTTGATGCCGCGCTGAGCTGCGATGTCCTTCGGGTGAACCTGGTGCTTCAGAGCGTCGAAGGTGGCGCGAACCATGTTGTAGGGGTTCGACGAACCGGTCGACTTGGCGACGACGTCGTGCATGCCGAGTGTTTCGAATACGGCGCGCATCGGACCGCCGGCGATGATGCCGGTACCGACCTTGGCCGAGCGCAGCAGAACCTTGCCGGCGCCGTGGCGACCGTGAACGTCGTGATGCAGCGTACGGCCGTCACGCAGCGGTACGAAGATCAGTTCGCGCTTGGCGGCTTCGGTTGCCTTGCGGATGGCTTCCGGCACTTCACGTGCCTTGCCATGGCCGAAGCCAACGCGGCCCTTCTGGTCGCCAACGACGACGAGTGCTGCGAAACCGAAACGACGGCCGCCCTTGACGACCTTGGCGACGCGGTTGATCGCGACAAGCTTGTCGACGAATTCGCTATCGCGCTCTTCACGGCTCTGGCGGTCGTCCCGCTGCGGCCTTCTTTCCTGTGCCATTGTCCTCTTCCTTTTTCTTTTCCGGGTGCAATCGGCAAACAAATGTGGACCGCATTAGCCTCCCCTTTCGGAGAGTGCCTGCGGTCCGGCGAAAATCCGGCCGGCGCTTGAGGCGTCCGGCCGGAAACTGATCAGAAGGTGAGACCGCCTTCGCGGGCCGCTTCGGCGAGAGCCTTGATGCGGCCGTGATAGATGAAGGCGCCACGGTCGAACACGACTTCCGTAACACCGGCCTTGGAGGCGCGCTCTGCGAGGAGCTTGCCCACAACGGTAGCGGCGGCGGTATCGGCACCGGTCTTCAGAGAACCGCGCAGATCCTTCTCGAGGGTGGAGGCAGACGCAAGCGTCTTGCCGGCCACGTCATCGATGACCTGGGCGTAGATGTTCTTCGAGGAGCGATGAACCGACAGGCGCGGACGGCCGTTGGCCACCGACTTGAGATGACGGCGCACGCGGTTGGCACGACGTGCAAGTGCTTCTTTCCTGCTAGCCATTTCGCGTGATCCTTACTTCTTCTTGCCTTCTTTGCGGACGATCCGCTCGTCAGCGTACTTGACGCCCTTGCCCTTGTAGGGCTCGGGACCGCGATATTCGCGGATTTCGGCGGCAACCTGACCGACCTGCTGCTTGTTGATGCCGCTGACGACGATTTCCGTCGGCTTCGGAACAACGATCGAGATACCGACCGGCGGCTCGTAGATCACGTCATGGCTGAAACCGAGGGCCAGCTGCAGGTTCTTGCCCTGCATGGCGGCGCGGTAACCGACGCCGTTGATTTCAAGCTTGCGCTCGAAACCGTCCTTGACGCCCTTGAAGATGCCTTCGATCATCGTGCGGGACATGCCCCACTTTGAGCGCGCATCCTTGGTCTGATTCACCGGCGTCACGACGACGGCGTTATTTTCAAGCTTGAGGCTGATTTCGTCGTTAGCAACGAAAAACAGCTCGCCCTTCGGGCCCTTTGCAGTCACCTTCTGGCCATCGACCGTAGCCGTGATCCCAGCAGGCACCTGAACGGGCTTTTTACCGATACGAGACATGTTTCAATCCTGTCTGTTCGCTATGGAGATCCCTGCTCGATCTTAGAAGACCGAGCAAAGAACCTCGCCACCAACGTTCTGTTCGCGAGCCTGGTGATCGGCCATCACACCCTTCGGAGTCGAAAGGATGGTGATGCCGAGACCGTTCGCGACCTGCGGAATGGACTTGACCGAGACATAAACCCGGCGGCCCGGCTTGGACACACGGCCGATCTCACGGATCACCGATGCGCCTTCATAATATTTCAGCTCGATGCTGAGTTCCGACTTGCCATTGCCGAAATCGACAACGGAGTAGCCACGGATGTAGCCTTCGGACTGCAGAACATCGAGAACACGTGCACGGAGCTTCGAAGCAGGCGTCGAGACCGACGACTTGCGGCGGGAAGCGCCGTTACGGATGCGAGTGAGCATATCGCCCAACGGATCAGTCATTGTCATGTAACCTGCTCCTTACCAGCTCGACTTGACGATACCCGGCACCTTGCCGAGATTGCCGAGTTCACGCAGCGCAATACGCGACATGCGCAGTTTGCGGTAATATGCGCGCGGACGCCCCGAAACTTCGCAACGGTTGCGAATACGGGTCTTCGATCCATCACGCGGCAGGGATGCCAGCTTGATCGAGGCCTTGAACCGCTCTTCGATCGGAAGAGCCTGGTTCATGATGATCGCCTTCAACCCAGCCCGCTTAGCGGCCTGGTTAGCGACCGTAGTACGGCGGCGCTTGTTCTTTTCAACTGCGCTTGTCTTCGCCATGTCAGGTTCCTTTTCTACGCTCGTCGTTACGGTTATTGACGGAACGGGAAGCTGAACTCTTTCAGAAGAGCCCGTGCTTCGTCGTCGGTCGTCGCCGTCGTGCAAACGATGATGTCCATGCCCCACATCTGATCAACCTTGTCGTAGTTGATCTCAGGGAACACAATGTGCTCCTTGATGCCCATGGCGAAGTTGCCACGGCCGTCAAAGCTTTTCGGGTTCAGGCCGCGGAAGTCGCGAACGCGCGGGAGCGCGATGTTCACGAGACGGTCCATGAACTCGTACATGCGGGCGCCGCGCAGGGTGACCTTCGCGCCGATCGGCATCTGTTCGCGGACCTTGAAGCCTGCGATAGAGTTACGTGCGCGGGTGATGACCGGCTTCTGGCCGGCGATCGCTGCGAGGTCGGCGGCAGCTACCGTCGGCTTCTTCGAGTCAGCGGTCGCTTCGCCGACACCCATGTTGATCACGATCTTGTCGAGCTTCGGGATCATCATCTCGTTGGCGTAGGAGAACTGCTCCTGCATCGCCTTGCGGATGCGCTCGACATATTCCTTCTTGAGCCGCGGCTCATATTTTGCCTCAGCCATCGATCACTTCTCCAGAACGCTTGGCCACACGGACCTTCTTGCCGTCAACAACCTTGAAACCGACGCGGGTCGGCTTGCCGTCCTTGTCGATGATTGCAACGTTGGACAGGTGAACCGGGGCTTCCTTGTTGATGATGCCGGCTTCCTGGGTCTGCGTCTGGCGCTGGTGGCGCTTGACGACGTTGACGCCACGAACAACGGCACGATCTTCCTTCGGCATGACCTGGACAACTTCGCCGGTACGGCCCTTGTCCTTGCCAGCGAGCATGACGACCTTGTCGCCCTTACGAATCTTCTGCATCGCTTCGCTCCTTACAGTACTTCGGGAGCCAGCGAGATGATCTTCATGTGGTTCTTGGCGCGAAGTTCGCGCGGAACCGGTCCGAAGATACGGGTGCCGATCGGCTCTTTCTTGTTGTCGATGAGGACTGCTGCGTTGGTGTCGAAGCGGATGACGGAGCCATCCGGACGACGGATGTCCTTAGCGGTGCGAACGACAACCGCCTTCATCACGTCACCCTTCTTCACACGGCCGCGCGGGATCGCTTCCTTGATCGAAACGACGATGACGTCGCCGATCGAGGCATACTTGCGCTTCGAGCCGCCCAGCACCTTGATGCACATGACACGACGTGCGCCGGAATTATCCGCGACGTCGAGGTTTGTTTGCATCTGAATCATATCAGGTCGCCTTCTTGGTTTACCGGAATGGTTGGGCTAGCCCCCTACTCCGGCTTATGAAAATTTTCGCCGGCCGAGCTGCCATGACGGCAGCACAGACGCGGCAATAGCTGAATAGCGCGGGATCGATCGTGCCAGGGTGGTTTCCCGAACGGGACCTTCCGTGCGCTCAAAGCAAAAGAACGCCCGGCATTCGAGCGTTCTGACGCTGCTTCATACAGATATTTCGGCGAGACGCAAGGCCTCGCGCAAAATTCTGTTACTTGCCCTGGGCGGAAATTACCGTCCAGCGCTTGTCCTTGGAGATCGGCGCGCATTCCTCGATGGATACGGTATCGCCAATCTTGTACTGATTGTTCTCGTCGTGGGCCTTGTACTTCTTGGAACGACGAACGGTCTTCTGGAGCAGCGGGTGAGCGAAACGACGCTCGACACGAACCACTACCGTCTTCTCGTTCTTGTCGCCAACGACGACGCCCTGCAGGATGCGCTTCGGCATATTTTTCTTCCTTTAGGCCTTAACTTCTGCCGCCTTCTGGCGGGCAATGGTTTTCACGCGGGCGATGTCCTTGCGGACTTCGTTGATGCGCGAGGACTTTTCGAGCTGGCCGGTCGCCTTCTGGAAGCGCAGGTTGAACTGCTCCTTCTTCAGCTTGGCAAGCTCGTCCTTGAGTTGGTCGGCGGTGAAACCGCGAACGTCTGAGGCTTTCATGAGCTCAATCCCTTACTCTGCAATGCGCTGAACGAAGCGCGTCTTGACCGAGAGCTTGGCAGAGCCGAGGCGAAGCGCCTCACGGGCGATTTCTTCGCTGACACCGTCGATCTCGAACATCATACGGCCAGGTTTGACCTTGCATGCCCAGTATTCAACGGAGCCCTTACCCTTACCCATACGGACTTCGGTCGGCTTTTTGGTTACCGGAACGTCCGGGAACACGCGGATCCATACACGGCCGGCGCGCTTCATATAACGCGTGATCGCGCGGCGGGCCGCTTCGATCTCGCGCGCGTTGACGCGGTTGGGTTCCTGTGCCTTCAGGCCGAATTCGCCGAATGCCAGGTCAGAACCGCCCTTGGCGACGCCCTTGATGCGGCCCTTGAACTGCTTGCGGTACTTGGTACGCTTTGGCTGCAACATTTTCTTATTCTCCGAACTTCTCTGCCACGCGCGCTATCAAGCGTTGTCGCGGCGACGGTCTCTGTCGCGGTCACGATCACGGCTTGCCGGACCCTGGGCGTCACCTTCCATCGCGCGGCGCTCGGAAGCCATCGGATCATGCTCAAGGATTTCGCCCTTGAAGATCCAGACCTTGATGCCGCAGATGCCGAACGCGGTTTCTGCTTCAGCCGTGCCGTAGTCGATGTCGGCGCGCAGCGTGTGCAACGGCACACGACCTTCGCGGTACCATTCCGTACGGGCGATTTCAGCGCCACCGAGACGGCCGGCGCAGGTGATCTTGATGCCTTCGGCGCCAAGACGCATCGCGGACTGAACGGCGCGCTTCATGGCGCGACGGAAAGCCACGCGACGCTCGAGCTGCTGGGCGATCGACTGAGCGACCAGCGTCGCATCGACTTCGGGCTTGCGCACTTCGACGATGTTGAGGTGCGTTTCCGAATTGGTCATCTCCGACAGCTTCTTGCGAAGCTTGTCGATGTCAGCGCCCTTGCGGCCGATGATCAGGCCCGGACGTGCCGAGTGGATCGTGACGCGGCACTTCTTGTGCGGACGCTCGATGACCACCTTGGAGATCCCGGCCTGCTTCAGTTCGCTCATGACGAACTTACGCATCTTCAGGTCTTCGTGCAGCAGCTGACCGTACTCGGCATTATCCGCAAACCAGCGGCTATCCCAGGTACGGTTAATGCCGAGACGGAAACCGATTGGATTGATTTTCTGACCCATTATGCGGCCTCCTCTGCTGCCTGCACTTCACGAACGACGATCGTCAGGTGCGCGAAGGGCTTTTCGATGCGCGACGCGCGACCGCGGCCACGAGCGTGGAAACGCTTCATGACGATCGACTTGCCGACATAGGCCTCGGCGACAACCAGCGAGTCGACGTCGAGATCGTGGTTGTTCTCGGCATTGGCGATCGCAGATTCGAGCGTCTTCTTGACGGCGCCTGCGATGCGCTTGCGGGAGAACTCCAGCTCAGCGAGTGCGCGCTCTACCTTCTTGCCACGGATAGCCGCAGCAACCAGGTTGAGCTTCTGGGGGCTGACGCGGAGCGTGCGGGCGACTGCTTGCGCCTCGTTGTCCTTCAGCCGGCGTTCGGCTTTTGCCTTGCCCATTGTTACTTCCTCTTCGCCTTCTTGTCCGCGCCGTGACCGTAGTAGGTGCGGGTCGGAGAGAATTCACCGAATTTGTGACCGACCATGTCTTCATTGACGCTGACCGGGATATGCTTGCTGCCGTTGTAGACGCCGAAGGTGAGACCGACGAACTGCGGCAGGATCGTGGAGCGTCGGCTCCAGATCTTGATCACTTCACTACGACCGCCTTCACGAACCTTCTCAGCCTTCTTGAGAAGATAGCCGTCAACGAACGGACCTTTCCATACTGAACGAGCCATTGGAGACTTCCTCTCTTACTTCTTACGCTGATGACGCGAGCGCATGATCATCTTGTCGGTCGACTTGTTCGACCGGGTGCGCTTGCCCTTGGTCGGCTTGCCCCACGGCGTCACCGGATGGCGACCACCGGAGGTGCGGCCTTCACCACCGCCGTGCGGATGGTCGACCGGGTTCATGACGACACCGCGGTTATGCGGACGCTTGCCGCGCCAAACGGTACGACCGGCCTTGCCGTCGTTGATGTTGGCGTGATCAGGGTTGGAGACCGCGCCGATCGAAGCAAGGCAGGAGCCATGAACGAGACGCTGTTCACCGGAGTTCAGGCGAAGGATCGCCATGCCCTGGTCGCGGCCGACGAGCTGTGCGTAGCCACCGGCGGAGCGAGCGATCTGACCACCCTTGCCCGGCTTCATTTCCACATTGTGGATGATGGAGCCGACCGGGATGAACTGCAGCGGCATGGTGTTGCCGGGCTTGACGTCGACAGCCTTCTCGGAAGCGATGACCTTGTCACCGGCAGCGAGACGCTGAGGAGCGAGAATATAAGCCTTCTCGCCGTCAGCATAGTTCACCAGCGCGATGAAAGCCGTGCGGTTCGGATCGTATTCGATACGCTCGACCGTGCCTTCGACGTCGAACTTGCGACGCTTGAAGTCGATCAGACGATAGGTGCGCTTGTGACCGCCGCCGATGAAGCGGGCGGTGATGCGGCCGAGGTTGTTACGACCGCCGCTCTTGGTCAGACCTTCCGTCAGCGCCTTGACCGGCTTGCCCTTGTAGAGGGCCGAACGGTCGACGATGACCAGCTGGCGCTGGCTCGGGGTGATCGGATTGAAAGTTTTCAATGCCATTTTCTTATACCTCAGAGACCGGTGGAGACGTCGATCGTCTGGCCTTCAGCCAGCGTCACAACAGCCTTCTTCACGTCCTTCTGCTTGCCGACGAAACCGCGGAACCGCTTGGTCTTGCCTTTGCGCAGCAGAGTGTTGACAGCCGTGACCTTGACGCCGAACAGCGCCTCGACCGCAGCCTTGATTTCCGGCTTCGTCGCCTGCTTGGCGACATTGAAAACAACCTGGTTGTTTTCGGATACCAGCGTGGACTTTTCGGTGATCGCCGGAGAGACGATCACATCGTAGTGGCGAAGATCGGTCACTTGAATCGCTCCTCTAGCGCTTCAACCGCAGCCTTGGAAAGCACGAGCTTGCCGCGGCGCACGATGTCGTAAACGTTGATGCCCTGGATCGGCAGAACATCGATGTTCGGGATGTTCTGAGCTGCGAGCTTGAAGTTGCCGTCAAGCTCTGCGCCGCCGATGAAGAGGGCGTTGGTCAGGCCGAGCGTCTCGAAAACAGACGCGAGCGACTTGGTCTTGGCTTCAGCGGCAACCAGGTTGTCGATGACGATGACGTCATCGGCCTTGATCTTGGCCGAAAGGGCGTGGCGAAGGCCGAGTGCACGAACCTTCTTCGGAAGATCGTGCTCGTGGCTGCGGACGACCGGGCCGTGAGCCTTACCGCCGCCGCGGAACTGCGGAGCGCGAGCCGAATGGTGGCGGGCGCGGCCCGTACCCTTCTGCTTGTACATCTTGGCGCCGGTGCGCGAAACTTCCGCGCGGCCCTTAGCCTTGTGCGTGCCCTGCTGCTTCTTGGCAAGCTGCCAGCGAATGACGCGGGCGAGAATGTCTTCACGGGGCTCGAGGCCGAAAATCGCGTCCGAAAGGGAAACCTTCCCGGCGTCTTTTCCCTCGAGGGTCTTGACGTTGAATTCCATTGATCTGGCTCCCTTACTTCGCGGCCGACTTGACGGCGTCGCGCACGATGATCCAAGCACCCTTGGAACCAGGAACAGCACCCTTGATCAGGATCAGACCACGATCTTCGTCGGTCGAAACCACTTCCAGGTTCTGCGTCGTGACGCGCGTCTGGCCCATGTGACCAGCCATCTTCTTGTTCTTGAAAACCTTGCCCGGATCCTGGCGCGAGCCGGTCGAACCGTGCGAACGGTGAGACACCGACACACCGTGCGTGGCACGCAGACCGCCGAAACCGTGGCGCTTCATGGCGCCGGCAAAACCCTTACCGATCGTGGTGCCCGTCACGTCGACGAGCTGACCGGCTGCAAAGTGACCCGCCTTGATCTCAGTGCCGACCTCAAGCAGCTGATCTTCCGAAACGCGGAATTCAGTGAGCTTGGCCTTCGGCTCGACGTTGGCGATGGCAAAGTTGCCACGCATCGCCTTGGACGTGTTCTTCACCTTCGCCTGGCCGGCACCGAGCTGAACTGCGGTATAGCCATTCTTTTCGACAGTGCGCGTGGCTACGACCTGGCAGCCTTCCATACGCAGTACCGTTACCGGGACATGCTCGCCGGCGTCGTTATAGACGCGGGTCATTCCCACCTTCTGTGCAATCACACCTGAACGCATCGGTTCAATCCTTCTCACTCAGCCCGAAGACCCGAGGTCTCAGAGCTTGATCTCAACATCGACACCGGCGGCGAGATCGAGCTTCATCAGCGCGTCTACCGTCTGCGGGGTCGGGTCAACGATATCGAGAAGGCGCTTATGCGTGCGCATCTCGAACTGTTCGCGGCTCTTCTTGTCGATGTGCGGGGACCGGTTGACCGTAAACTTCTCGATGCGGGTCGGAAGCGGAACGGGGCCCCGGACGCTTGCACCGGTGCGCTTAGCCGTCGATACGATCTCACGCGTGGAGGCGTCGAGAATCCGGTGATCGAACGCCTTCAGGCGGATGCGGATATTCTGGCCGTTCATTCGACTTTATCCTTGTGTCTGTTATCCGCGTGTCACCACTTAGGGACACGGCTTACCTTCAGTTACGTTAGCGGGCCACCGGTTTCAAAGATCGAGAGGGACACCGAGATCGGCGTCCCTATCCTTTCCTTGGGCCAGGTGGCCCAGCCGCTAATTACTCGACGATCGACGCGACGATACCGGCGCCGACGGTGCGGCCGCCTTCGCGGATAGCGAAGCGCAGCTTTTCTTCCATCGCGATCGGAACGATCAGCTCGACCGATACCGTGACGTTGTCGCCCGGCATGACCATCTCGGTGCCTTCCGGCAGCGTTACGATGCCCGTCACGTCGGTCGTGCGGAAGTAGAACTGCGGACGGTAGTTGGTGAAGAACGGCGTATGACGGCCACCCTCTTCCTTCGTCAGGATGTAGGCTTCAGCCATGAACTTCTTGTGCGGCTTGACCGAACCCGGCTTGCACAGAATCTGGCCACGCTCAACGCCGTCACGGGTAACGCCGCGGATCAGCGCGCCGATGTTGTCGCCAGCCTGGCCCTGATCGAGCAGCTTGCGGAACATTTCAACGCCGGTCACCGTCGTCTTCGTCGTCGGGCGGATGCCGACGATCTCGACTTCTTCGCCAACCTTGACAATGCCACGCTCGACGCGGCCGGTCACAACCGTACCGCGGCCAGAGATCGAGAACACGTCTTCGATCGGCAGCAAGAACGGCAGGTTGATCGGACGCTCAGGCGTCGGGATGTAGGCGTCGACAGCAGCCATCAGTTCGCGGATCGCGTCTTCGCCGATCTTCTTGTCCGAATCTTCGAGAGCAGCAAGCGCTGAACCCTTGACGATCGGGATATCGTCGCCCGGGAAGTCGTAGGACGACAGCAGTTCACGAACTTCGAGCTCGACCAGTTCGAGAAGCTCGGCGTCGTCAACCTGGTCGACCTTGTTCAGGAACACAACGATTGCCGGAACGCCGACCTGGCGAGCCAGCAGGATGTGTTCGCGCGTCTGCGGCATCGGGCCGTCAGCGGCCGAGCACACCAGGATCGCGCCGTCCATCTGGGCAGCACCGGTGATCATGTTCTTGACGTAGTCGGCGTGGCCGGGGCAGTCGACGTGGGCGTAGTGGCGGGCCGGCGTCTCGTATTCAACGTGAGCCGTCGAAATCGTGATGCCACGCGCCTTTTCTTCCGGAGCCGCGTCGATCTGGTCGTACGCCTTGTACTCACCGAAGTACTTCGTGATCGCTGCCGTCAGAGACGTCTTGCCGTGGTCAACGTGGCCAATCGTGCCAATGTTGACGTGCGGCTTGTTGCGCTCAAACTTACTCTTTCCCATTTTCGGGTCTCCGTTTTGCTAGTCCCCGAAGGGATCTAATTCTTGTTATCGGTCAATTGGTATTCCGGTCACTTCTGACCGGAATACTTTGCCTGGATTTCAGTTGCGACGTTCGACGGGACCGGCGAATAGTGATCGAAGGTCATCGTGTACTGGGCGCGGCCCTGGGACATGGAGCGCAGGTTGTCGACGTATTTGAACATGTTCGCGAGCGGGACGTTCGCGTTGATGACGACGGCGATACCACGGCTTTCCTGGCCCTGGATCTGACCGCGACGGGAGTTCAGGTCGCCGATAACGTCGCCGACGTAATCTTCCGGGGTGACGACTTCGACCTTCATCATCGGCTCGAGCAGCTGAGCGCCGGCCTTCCTGGCTGCTTCACGGAAGCAGGCACGCGATGCGATTTCGAAGGCAAGAACCGAGGAGTCGACGTCGTGGAAGGCGCCGTCGATGAGGGTCGCCTTGACGCCGAGCATCGGGAAGCCTGCGAGCGGACCCGAAGACAGAACGCTTTCGATGCCCTTCTGGACGCCGGGGATATATTCCTTCGGAACGGAACCGCCGACGATCTTCGATTCGAACTTGAATTCGTCGCCGTCCGGGTTCGGTTCGAAGACGATCTTGACGCGCGCGAACTGGCCGGTACCACCGGACTGCTTCTTGTGCGTGTAGTCTTCTTCATGCGTCCGGGTGATGGTTTCGCGGTAGGCAACCTGCGGCGCGCCGACAGTTGCTTCGACCTTGAATTCACGACGCATGCGGTCGACGATGATGTCGAGATGCAGTTCGCCCATGCCGGCGATGATGGTCTGGCCTGATTCCTGGTCGGTCTTGACGCGGAAGGACGGATCTTCAGCAGCCAGGCGGTTGAGCGCGAGGCCCATCTTTTCCTGGTCGCCCTTGGTCTTCGGCTCGATGGCGATCTGGATGACCGGCTCCGGGAATTCCATGCGCTCGAGGATAACCGGCTTCAGCGGATCGCAGAGCGTGTCGCCCGTCGTGGTTTCCTTGAGGCCAGCGAGAGCAACGATGTCGCCTGCGAAGGCTTCTTCGATGTCTTCACGCGAGTTGGAGTGCATCTGCAGCATACGGCCGACGCGCTCGCGCTTGTCCTTGACCGTGTTGATGACCGACGTGCCCTTCTCGAGCTTGCCGGAGTAGATGCGGGCGAAGGTCAGCGAACCGACGAAGGGGTCGTTCATGATCTTGAAGGCGAGCATGGAAAGCGGCTCGCTGTCATCGGCATGACGCTCGATTTCGGCTTCCGTCTTGAAATCGATGCCCTTGATCGCCGGGATGTCCATCGGCGACGGCAGGTAGTCGACGACGGCGTCGAGCAGCGGCTGCACGCCCTTGTTCTTGAAGGCGGTGCCGCAGAACATCGGATGGAACTTGACGTCGATCGTGCCGCGGCGAACCAGCGCACGGATCTGATCGTTGTCGGGCAGAATGCCTTCGAGGTAAGCTTCGGTGGCGGCTTCGTCGATGTCGACGACCGTCTCGATCAGCTTTTCGCGATATTCTTCAGCCTTGGCCTTCATGTCCTCGGGGATCTCGACGACATCCCACTGGGCGCCGAGCGACTCGTCGCGCCAGATGAGTGCGTTCATCTCGACCAGGTCGATGACGCCCTTGAATTCGGTTTCTGCACCGATCGGCAGCTGCATGACGACAGCCGTTGCACCGAGACGGGTCTTGATCATCTCGACGGAGCGGTAGAAGTCCGCACCGGTCTTGTCCATCTTGTTGCAGAAGATCATCCGCGGGACATTGTACTTTTCAGCCTGACGCCAGACGGTTTCCGTCTGCGGCTCAACACCGGCGTTAGCGTCGAGCAGCGCGATGGCGCCGTCGAGAACGCGCAGCGAACGCTCGACTTCAATGGTGAAGTCGACGTGGCCGGGAGTGTCGATGATGTTGAAGCGGCGCGTTTTGCCGTCACGGCCCTTCCAGTAGGTCGTGGTGGCAGCAGAGGTGATCGTGATGCCACGCTCCTGCTCCTGCTCCATCCAGTCCATGGTGGCTGCGCCGTCGTGGACTTCGCCGATCTTGTGCGACTTGCCGGTGTAATAAAGAATACGCTCGGTGGTCGTGGTCTTGCCGGCGTCGATATGCGCCATGATACCGAAATTACGGTAGTCTTCGATCTTATATTCGCGAGCCATTGTGGACTGCCTTTCGATACCGTTCGGAATTACCAGCGATAGTGCGAGAACGCGCGGTTGGCGTCAGCCATCTTGTGCGTGTCTTCGCGCTTCTTGACGGCGGAGCCGCGGTTGTTGGACGCATCGAGCAGTTCGCCGGAAAGGCGGTCAACCATAGTCGTTTCATTGCGCTTGCGGGCAGCAGCGATCAGCCAGCGAATAGCAAGAGCCTGGCGGCGCTCCGGACGAACATCGACGGGGACCTGATAGGTCGCACCACCGACACGACGCGAGCGAACTTCAACGTGCGGGGCAATGTTCTCAAGCGCAGAGTGGAAAACCGTGAGCGGCTCCTGCTTGGCCTTGCCCTGGACTACGTCGAACGCACCGTAGACGATGTTTTCAGCAACGGACTTCTTGCCGTCGAGCATGATGGCATTCATGAACTTGGTGACGACGAGATCGCCGAACTTCGGGTCCGGATTGATCTCGCGCTTTTCTGCTTTATGACGTCTGGACATATTTTGTCTCTTCAACCGTTAAGGCGCTTCATGACGCGGAGGACCTCGCGCAGCGCCGGATTATTCAAAAACCGAATTACTTCGGACGCTTCGCGCCGTACTTGGAGCGGCGCTGCTTGCGGTTCTTGACACCCTGGGTATCGAGAACGCCGCGGATGATGTGATAACGGACACCCGGAAGGTCCTTGACGCGGCCGCCACGGATCATGACGACGGAGTGTTCCTGAAGGTTGTGACCTTCGCCGGGGATGTATCCAATGACTTCGAAGCCGTTGGTCAGGCGGATCTTTGCGACCTTACGCAGAGCCGAGTTCGGCTTCTTCGGCGTCGTCGTGTAGACGCGCGTGCAAACGCCGCGCTTCTGCGGGTTCTCCTGGAGTGCGGGAACCTTGTTACGCTTTACGTTCGCCTGGCGAGGCTTGCGGATCAGCTGGTTTACGGTAGGCATTCAACCATCCCTTACGTTTTATCTCAGTACCCTTGCGGGCTTGAACTCGCGCCGTCTCCGGCAGTGACGCGCGCTTTCCGTCAATGCGCAAAATATGGCCCGATCCGCTTCCGCAGATGGACCACAAGGAGCAGAGGACGCATAGAATATGCGTCGTGCGTGCAGCATCATGACTTCAACGTGCGTTTAGAACCTTGTTTGAGGTGAACTTCAGGGCGAGTCGCCCCGAACAGCCAAGCCTCACATGGGATCTGATGGCCGGGGTACTACTGGTTTCCACCCGTCTCGTCAAGGCCGGTTAAGAAATAAACTCGCCGTATCGCCTTGATATGCCGGCCGAACGCCCTGTTTCATCCTTCTAGACGAATTCACGGCTGTGCCCCAAGATAAAAACTTGGGCATTGCAGCAAAAGCAGTTAAGGAATCAGCAATTGCGGCGTTCGGCCCTCCCAGCAGGATTCGAGCGACCGAATCGTCAAAGAGCCGAAGGACAGGCGATGATCACGACACCTGATAACGACAATAATTTCGACGGCCCGATGATCTTCATCATCATCGGCAAGGGCTACGAGTCCGACGCCAGCGAAGGCATCGACCTGCACATCATGCTGAAGGCGCCTGACGACGACACTGCCGTACGCGAGGCCTTGAACGCCCTAGCCGAGGAAGGCTTCATCGAGGCAGATCTCGACCAGATCGGCATGCTGACCGAGGTCCCGGCCGAAGAGCCGCACGCATCTGCCTACCAGGGCGCCGTCGAAGGCGAAGTCGCGATCATCCGGTTCAACTGAAGGGAGCCGCTGGTCACGCTGTCAAGGCGGCATAAGCGGAAGCAGCCTCCCTCCCCGCCAAATAATCAGAGCAGATAAAACAAAAACCGCCCGGATCGCTCCGGGCGGTTTTTCAATTTATCGACTTCAGCCGCGGGTTATTCCGCAGCCGGAGCCTTTTCGGCCATGTCCTGCAGCATCGGCGTGGCAACGGCAGCACCCGTGCCCTTGCGGCGCTCTTCGAGGATCATCTCGTCGCGCGACGTGGCGATGCGGCGGATCTGGGTCATGGTGCCGCCGGTACCGGCCGGGATGAGGCGGCCGACGATGACGTTTTCCTTCAGACCCTGCAGACCGTCGGTCTTGCCGGCGATTGCAGCTTCCGTCAGCACCTTGGTCGTTTCCTGGAAGGACGCGGCCGAGATGAAGGACGGGGTCTGCAGCGATGCCTTGGTGATGCCGAGAAGAACCGGATCGCCGTAGGCTGGCTTCTTGCCCTGCTCGATCAGGTGATCGTTGACGTCTTCGAGCTCGATCCGGTCGACATTGTCGCCGACGATATAGGTCGAGTCGCCTGCATCGGTGATTTCCACCTTCTGCAGCATCTGACGGACAATCACCTCGATGTGCTTGTCGTTGATGACGACGCCCTGCAGGCGGTAGACTTCCTGGATCTCGTTGACGAGGTAGGAGGCCAGAGCCTCCACGCCCTTGATCGCCAGGATGTCGTGCGGAGCCGGGTTACCGTCGAGGATGTAGTCACCCTTTTCGATATAGTCGCCTTCCTGAAGGTGGAAGGGCTTGCCCTTCGGGATCAGGTATTCGACAGGCTCGACACCGTCTTCCGCCGGCTCGATGATGACGCGACGCTTGTTCTTGTAGTCGCGGCCGAGACGGATCGTACCATCGATCTCTGCGATGATGGCGTGGTCCTTCGGACGGCGGGCTTCGAACAGCTCGGCAACACGCGGCAGACCGCCGGTGATGTCCTTGGTCTTGGCGCTTTCGAGCGGCGAACGGGCGAGAACGTCACCCTGGGAGACCTTCGTGCCCGGCTCGACCGACAGGATCGCATCGACCGAGAGGAAGAAGCGGGCGTCACCACCACGGGAAAGCTTGGCGATATTGCCGCTGGCATCCTTGATGACGATCGCCGGCTTGAGGTCCGAGCCGCGCGGGGTCGAACGCCAGTCGATGACCTGACGCTTGGTGATGCCGGTCGATTCGTCGGTCGCTTCCAGAACGGAGAGACCGTCGACCAGATCTTCAAACTGAACGGTACCGGCCACTTCCGTCATCATCGGACGGGTGTAGGGGTCCCACTCCGCCAGGCGCTGGCCGCGCTTGACCTTGTCGCCTTCGTCGACATGCAGCTTCGAACCGTAGGCCACACGCTGCGACGACCGCTCGACACCACGTTCGTCCAAGATCTGGACGGTCATGTTGCGGCCCATGGCAACGAGGTTGCCATCGGAGTTGCGCAGGATGTTGCGATTCTTGATCTGCACCGTACCTTCGTACGAGGCTTCGAGGAACGACTGGTCGACCACGGTTGCCGTACCGCCAAGGTGGAAGGTACGCATGGTGAGCTGGGTGCCCGGCTCGCCGATCGACTGAGCAGCGATGACGCCGACGGCTTCGCCCATATTGACCGGCGTACCACGCGCGAGGTCGCGGCCGTAGCAGACCGAGCAGACGCCCGTCTGGATTTCGCAGGTCAGTGCCGAGCGGATGCGGATCGACTGGATGCCAGCCTTCTCGATTTCGACGACGTCGGGCTCGAGGATCATCCTGCCGGCATCGACGATGCGCTCACCCGTGACCGGATGATCGATGTCGTCGAGCGCCGTGCGGCCGAGGATACGGGCGCCGATCGAGGCAACCACCTGGCCGGCATCGACGATGGCGGTCATGGTGAGGCCTGTCTGCGTTCCGCAATCGACGTGCGTGACGATGCAATCCTGCGCGACGTCGACGAGACGGCGGGTCAGGTAGCCGGAGTTGGCGGTCTTCAGGGCGGTGTCTGCCAGACCCTTACGGGCGCCGTGGGTCGAGTTGAAGTACTCGTTGACGGTCAGGCCTTCCTTGAAGTTCGAGATGATTGGGGTCTCGATGATTTCGCCAGACGGCTTGGCCATGAGGCCACGCATGCCGCCCAGCTGGCGCATCTGGTTCGGAGAACCGCGGGCACCGGAGTGGCTCATCATGTAGATCGAGTTCATCGGCTTCTGGCGACCGGTCTTCTCGTCGAATTCGACCGCCTTGATGCGCGCCATCATCTCTTCGGCGACCTTTTCGGTCGCCTTGCCCCAGGCGTCGACAACCTTGTTGTACTTCTCGCCCTGGGTGATGAGGCCGTCATTGTACTGCTGCTCGTATTCCTTCACCAGGTTTTCGGTGTCGGCAACGATCTTGGCCTTGGCATCCGGAATGACCATGTCGTCCTTGCCGAACGAAATGCCGGCGCGGCAGGCGTGGGCGAAGCCGAGCTGCATGATGCGGTCGCAGAAAATGACCGTGTCCTTCTGGCCGCAATGGCGATAGACCGTGTCGATCATCTTCGAGATGTTCTTCTTGGTCATTTCCTGGTTGCAGATATCGAAGGGCACCTTGCCGTTCTTCGGCAACAGTTCGCCGATGAGCAGACGGCCAGGCGTCGTCTCATAGATCTTCGAGTAAGGCTTGCCATCCTCGTCGACCGACTTGAAGCGGCCGCGGATCTTGGTGTGCAGCGTCACGACCTTGCTTTCGAGGGCGTGATGCAGCTCGCCGAGATCGGAGAAGGCCATGCCTTCGCCCGGCTCGTTCTGGTTGAGGATCGACAGATAGTAGAGGCCGAGAACCATGTCCTGCGAGGGAACGATGATCGGCGCGCCGTTGGCCGGATGCAAGATGTTATTGGTCGACATCATCAGCACGCGGGCTTCGAGCTGGGCTTCGAGCGACAGCGGCACGTGAACGGCCATCTGGTCGCCGTCGAAGTCGGCGTTGAAGGCCGTGCAGACGAGCGGATGCAGCTGGATCGCCTTGCCTTCGACCAGGATAGGTTCGAAGGCCTGGATGCCCAGGCGGTGCAGCGTCGGTGCGCGGTTCAAGAGAACCGGATGCTCGCGGATGACCTCGTCGAGGATATCCCAGACCTCAGGCTTTTCCTTTTCGACCAGCTTCTTGGCCTGCTTGACGGTCGAGGAGTAACCCTTGGCGTCGAGGCGGGCATAGATGAACGGCTTGAAGAGCTCGAGCGCCATCTTCTTCGGCAGGCCGCACTGGTGCAGCTTCAGTTCCGGACCGGTGACGATGACCGAACGGCCGGAATAGTCGACGCGCTTGCCGAGCAGGTTCTGGCGGAAGCGGCCCTGCTTGCCCTTCAGCATGTCGGAGAGCGACTTCAGCGGACGCTTGTTGGCGCCGGTGATGACACGGCCGCGACGGCCGTTGTCGAACAGCGCGTCAACGGATTCCTGCAGCATGCGCTTTTCGTTGCGGATGATGATGCCAGGCGCACGAAGCTCGATCAGGCGCTTCAGACGGTTGTTACGGTTGATGACGCGGCGGTAGAGATCGTTCAGATCCGACGTCGCGAAACGGCCGCCGTCGAGCGGAACCAGCGGACGCAGATCCGGCGGGATGACCGGAACGACCTTCATGATCATCCATTCCGGACGGTTGCCCGACTCCATGAAGTTCTCGACGATCTTCAAGCGCTTCATCAGCTTCTTCTGCTTGAGATCCGACGTGGTGTCGGCAAGCTCGGCACGCAGGTCGCCAGCGATCTTTTCGAGGTTCATCGAGGCCAGCATCTCGTAGATCGCCTCGGCGCCGATCATCGCGGTGAACTGGTCTTCGCCGTATTCGTCGACAGCGAGCATGTACTCTTCTTCCGAGAGGAGCTGGTGCTCCTTCAGGGCGGTCAGGCCCGGCTCGGTGACGATGTAGTTTTCGAAGTAGAGGACGCGCTCGACATCCTTCAGCGTCATGTCGAGCAGCGTCGAAATGCGTGATGGCAGCGACTTCAGGAACCAGATGTGGGCAACGGGAGCGGCGAGCTCGATATGGCCCATGCGCTCACGGCGAACGCGCGACAGCGTGACTTCGACGCCGCACTTTTCGCAGATGATGCCCTTGTACTTCATGCGCTTGTACTTGCCGCACAGGCATTCGTAGTCCTTGATCGGCCCGAAGATGCGCGCGCAGAACAGACCGTCGCGTTCCGGCTTGAACGTACGGTAGTTGATGGTTTCCGGCTTCTTGATCTCACCGTAAGACCAGGAGAGGATCTTCTCCGGAGACGCGATCGAAATCCGAATGGAATCGAAATTCTGTGCAGGCACCTGCGGATTGAAAAGATTCATGACCTCTTGGTTCATGCCTGTCTCCTTCATGGGCTAAAGCGCCCTCAAAATGCGATGGTCGGCGGCAAATTCCCGGGAGCCGCCTCCCTCGCTTAAACGAGAATAACCGCTGGATGCGGCGAAACTTCCCTTCCGGGCCGACACGGATACGGCGCCCGGTGGGACCGGCGTGCGCCGCGTTGGCAGCGCACGCCCTATCAAGTGCTTACTCGGCCGCGTCGGGCAGCTGAGCTGCCTGCGCCTCGTCAAGCTTGGTGTTCTCGAGCTCGACGCTGAGGCCCAGCGAGCGCATTTCCTTGACGAGAACGTTGAAGCTTTCCGGAATACCGGCTTCGAACGTGTCGTCTCCGCGGACGATGGCTTCGTAGACCTTGGTGCGGCCGGCGACGTCGTCCGACTTCACCGTCAGCATTTCCTGCAGCGTGTAGGCCGCGCCGTATGCTTCGAGCGCCCAGACTTCCATTTCGCCGAAGCGCTGGCCGCCGAACTGCGCCTTGCCGCCCAGCGGCTGCTGGGTCACGAGCGAGTAAGGACCGATCGAACGAGCGTGGATCTTGTCGTCGACCAAGTGGTTGAGCTTCAGCATGTAGATGTAGCCCACGGTCACCTGACGGTCGAACTGCTCACCGGTACGGCCATCATAGAGCGTCGACTGACCGCTATCCTTGAGACCTGCCAGACGCAGCATGTCGTTGACGTCGGCTTCGTTCGCGCCGTCGAAAACAGGCGTCGCAATCGAAACGCCGCGCTTCCACTGGTCGGCGAGACGCAGAACCGAGTCGTCGTCGAACTCATGAACCTGCTCGGCCTTCGGGCCGTCTCCGACGACATCGCCGATGGTCTTGCGCAGCGGCTCAATGTTGCCATTGGCCTTGTATGCGTCGATCAGTTCGCCGATCTGGCGACCCATGCCGGCGCAAGCCCAACCCAGATGCGTTTCCAGGATCTGGCCGACGTTCATGCGCGAAGGCACGCCGAGCGGGTTCAGAACGACGTCGACGTGCGTACCGTCTTCGAGGAAAGGCATGTCCTCCACCGGCACAATGCGCGAAACGACGCCCTTGTTCCCGTGACGGCCGGCCATCTTGTCGCCCGGCTGGATCTTGCGCTTTACGGCGACGAAGACCTTGACCATCTTCATGACGCCAGGAGGCATTTCATCGCCGCGCTGGACCTTTTCGACCTTGTCCATGAAGCGCTGTTCAAGGCGCGACTTGGATTCGTCGTACTGACCGCGGAGCGCTTCGAGTTCGCTCTGGACCTTTTCGTCTTCGACCGCAAACATCCACCACTGCGAGCGGGGATATTCGGAGACGACGGCGTTCGAAAGCTCGGCTCCCTTCTTGAAGCCCTTCGGGCCGGCGATGGAGGCCTGGCCACGCAGCATCTCGATCAGACGGCCGTAGACGTTACGGTCGAGGATCGCCTGCTCGTCGTCGCGGTCCTTTGCCAGACGCTCGATTTCTTCGCGCTCGATCGCCATCGCGCGCTCGTCCTTTTCAACGCCGTGGCGGTTGAAGACGCGGACTTCGACGATGGTGCCGTAGGTGCCGGGCGGCATGCGCATGGAGGTGTCGCGCACGTCGGAGGCCTTTTCGCCGAAGATGGCGCGCAGAAGCTTTTCTTCCGGCGTCATCGGGCTTTCGCCCTTCGGTGTGATCTTGCCGACGAGGATATCGCCCGGCTGAACTTCGGCGCCGATATAGACGATGCCGGCTTCGTCGAGGTTCTTCAGCGCTTCTTCCGAAACGTTCGGAATATCGCGGGTGATTTCCTCAGGACCAAGCTTGGTGTCGCGCGCCATCACTTCGAATTCCTCGATGTGAATGGAGGTGAACACGTCGTCGGCGACGATACGCTCGGAGAGCAGGATCGAGTCTTCGTAGTTGTAGCCGTTCCAGGGCATGAACGCGACGAGCGCGTTGCGGCCGAGTGCCAGGTCGCCGAGATCGGTCGACGGGCCGTCGGCGAGGATGTCGCCGCGGTTGACCTCGTCACCGACGGTGACCAGCGGACGCTGGTTGACGCAGGTGTTCTGGTTCGAACGCTGGAACTTCTGCAGGCGGTAGATATCGACGCCGGACTTGCCGGCTTCGAGGTCTTCCGTGGCGCGGATAACGATACGCGTCGCGTCGACCTGGTCGACCACGCCGCCGCGGCGGGCGCCGATGGCAGCACCCGAGTCACGGGCGACGACCGGCTCCATGCCGGTACCGACGAACGGAGCTTCGGCACGCAGCAGCGGCACTGCCTGACGCTGCATGTTCGAGCCCATGAGCGCGCGGTTGGCGTCGTCGTTTTCCAGGAACGGGATAAGCGCGGCTGCGACCGAAACGACCTGCTTCGGCGAGACGTCCATCAGGTTCATGCTATCGCGCGGGGCGAGCATGACTTCGCCGGCATGACGGCAGACGACGAATTCGTCGACGAAGGAACCGTCAGCGTTCATCTCGGCGTTGGCCTGGGCGACGTAGTACTTCGCCTCTTCCATGGCGGAGAGGTAGAGCACGTCGCTCGTCACCTTGCCGTCGACGATGCGGCGGTACGGGCTTTCGATGAAGCCGTACTTGTTGACGCGGGCAAAGGTAGCAAGCGAGTTGATGAGACCGATGTTCGGGCCTTCCGGCGTTTCGATCGGGCAGATGCGGCCATAGTGGGTCGGATGCACGTCGCGGACTTCGAAGCCGGCGCGCTCACGGGTCAGACCGCCCGGGCCAAGAGCCGAAAGACGGCGCTTGTGGGTGATTTCCGAGAGCGGGTTGACCTGGTCCATGAACTGCGAAAGCTGCGAGGAACCGAAGAATTCACGCACGGCAGCAGCTGCCGGCTTGGCATTGATCAGATCCTGCGGCATGACCGTGTCGATCTCGATCGAGGACATGCGTTCCTTGATCGCGCGCTCCATGCGAAGCAGGCCGAGACGGTACTGGTTTTCCATCAGCTCGCCGACCGAACGGACGCGGCGGTTGCCGAGGTTGTCGATGTCGTCGATCTCGCCCTTGCCGTCGCGCAGTTCGACCAGCATCCTGACCACGGCCAGGATGTCGTCCTTGCGCAGGATGCGGACGGTGTCTTCGACGGTCAGGTCGAGGCGCATGTTCATCTTGACGCGGCCAACGGCGGAGAGGTCGTAACGCTCCGCATCGAAGAACAGCGAGTTGAACATGGCTTCGGCCGATTCCATGGTCGGCGGCTCACCCGGACGCATGACGCGGTAGATGTCGAACAGAGCGTCCTGACGGTTCTCGTTCTTGTCAGCTGTCAGCGTGTTGCGGATATAGGCGCCGACATTGATGTGATCGATGCCGAGAACCGGGATCTCGTCGAAGCCGTTCGCCAGGATGATACCAAGCGTCTTCTCGTCGATTTCGTCGCCGGCCTCGAGGTAGATTTCACCCGTCGAGTAGTTGACGATATCGCCGGCAAGGTAGTTGCCATACAGATCGTCGTCGGCGGCCTTGAGGGCCTTCAGACCCTTGTCGGACAGTGTGCGCAGCAGGCGCGGGGTCAGCTTCTTGCCGGCTTCGACGACGACTTCGCCGGTATCGGCGTCGACCATCTCGGTGATCGCCTTGGCACCCTTCAGCGTTTCCGGCTTGAAGGGAATGCGCCAGCCTTCGCCGTCGCGCTTGTAGAGCGACTTCGTGTAGAAGGTGTCGAGGATTTCCTCGCCGTCCATGCCGAGCGCCATCAGCAGCGACGTGACAGGGATCTTACGGCGGCGGTCGATACGAGCATAGACGATGTCCTTGGCGTCGAATTCGATATCGAGCCAGGAACCGCGATAGGGGATGACGCGCGCAGCAAAGAGCAGCTTGCCGGACGAATGGCTCTTGCCCTTGTCGTGGTCGAAGAAGACGCCCGGCGAACGGTGCATCTGGGAGACGATGACGCGCTCGGTGCCGTTGACGATGAACGTGCCGTTGTTGGTCATGAGCGGCATGTCGCCCATGTAAACGGACTGTTCCTTGATGTCCTTGATCGACTTCGCGCCGGTATCCTCGTCGATATCGAACACGATGAGGCGCAGCGTCACCTTCAGCGGCGCTGCATAGGTCAGGTCGCGCTGACGGCATTCGTCAACGTCAAACTTCGGCGGTTCGAACTCGTAGGACACGAATTCCAGCATGGATGCGCCGGAGAAATCGGTGATCGGGAAAACCGACTTGAAAACGGCCTGAAGACCCTCGTCGGGTCGGCCGCCCTTCGGCTCTTCAACCATCAGAAACTGGTCGTAGGACGCCTTCTGAACCTCGATGAGGTTCGGCATTTCTGCGACTTCGGGGATCTTACCAAAAAACTTGCGTACGCGCCTACGACCGTTGAACGAAAGGGTCTGAGCCATCGTCGCTCCTTCAAAATCTTGCACCCGGGCCTGCAACGGACGGGAACCGATGGCCAGTCGATCCCGTCAATCAATGAGTAGTTCAATCTCGTCCGACCCCAGAAAACGCTCAGCTCGGATTGCTGTGCTGCCCTCGGTGCGAGACCATCCTTTTGAAGAACCCATTACCCAAAAGCCGTTTCGACGCGGCTTTTGGGTAATTCGTTCAGAAAAACGGCAAATGGGAGGCAGTAGAGAACTGCCTCCCAAAAGCAGTTCAAGATTACTTGACGTCGGCCTTGGCGCCAGCGTCTTCAAGCTTCTTCTTGATGTCAGCGGCTTCAGCCTTGTTGACGCCTTCCTTGACAGCCTTCGGAGCGGCTTCAACGAGATCCTTGGCTTCCTTGAGGCCGAGACCAGTGATGGCGCGGACTTCCTTGATGACGTTGATCTTGTTGGCACCAGCTTCGACGAGGATGACGTCGAATTCGGTCTTTTCTTCTTCAACGACAGCAGCAGCAGCACCGCCGGCAGCGGCAGCAACAGCTACCGGAGCAGCAGCGGAAACGCCCCACTTTTCTTCGAGAAGCTTCGACAGTTCTGCAGCTTCCAGAACGGTCAGCGAGGAGAGGTCGTCAACGATCTTTGCGAGATCAGCCATTTTACTAGTTCCTTTTGTTCGGTTCGAACCGGTTGATTATAAACAGCGAAAAACCGCCTTACGCGGCTTCGTCCTTCTTGGCGTAGGCCGCAAACACGCGGGCAAGCTGGCTTGCCGGTGCTGCAACAACCCCAGCGATGCGGGTAGCCGGTGTCTGGATCATGCCCAGCAGCTTCGCACGCAGCTCATCGAGCGAAGGCAGGGTCGCAAGCGACTTGACTGCATCGGCGTTGAGCGTGGTTGTTCCCATGGCGCCGCCCAGAACAATGATCTTGTCATTGGTCTTGGCGAAATCCATGACGACCTTCGGAGCGGTGATCGGATCGGTGCTGTATGCAATCAGCGTCTGACCCTTGAAGAGATTGGACATCCCTTCCGCTTCCGTACCCTGAAGGGCAATCTTGGCCAGGCGGTTCTTCGCGACTTTGACGGTACCGCCAGCTGCGCGCATCTTCGAACGAAAATCGTTCATCTGCGCGACTGTGGCACCAGCATAGTGGGCCACGACAACTGAGCCCGAAGCCTTGAAGACTTCGTTCAGTTCCGTGACGAATTCGCGTTTTTCCGCTCTTTCCACTGCCTATCTCCAGTTGGCGGGACCGAAAATGGGCCCGCCGGTTGCCTTTTGCCTCCTGGGATCATGAGAGATCCCAAGCGACGCTTGAGGATCCTGTCCCCCCGCGCTCTCGCGCCAATCAAGGCTAAAGAGGCACAAGGCATCCAAGGCTCGAACCGAGTTCCTAGAAGCGAACTTCTTGCAATTCGGGTCTTACCCGTCTCATGCAGGCACAGTGATTAAGGGAAAACCACCTGCAATCTCGGACAGGATTCCGGATTTCTCCGGAATATTCCGGCCCCTTGCGAGGCCGGAAATTCAGTCGCCGGACTTAAAGCCCGGTCATAAACTTACGCAGCCGGAGCACCGGTGACCGAGCCGGGCTCGATCTTGACGCCCGGGCCCATGGTCGAGGAAATCGCCACGCGCTTGACGTAGTTGCCCTTGGCGCCAGCCGGCTTCGCCTTGATGACAGCGTCAGCAAAGGCGCGGATGTTTTCTTCCAGAGCCTTGGCGTCGAAAGAGGCCTTGCCGATACCGGCATGGACGATGCCGGCCTTCTCGACGCGGAACTCGACAGCGCCGCCCTTGGAAGCCTTGACGGCTCCGGCGACATCCATGGTGACGGTGCCGACCTTCGGGTTCGGCATCATGCCGCGGGGGCCAAGAACCTTACCGAGACGGCCGACGAGCGGCATCATGTCGGGGGTGGCGATGCAGCGATCGAATTCGATCTTGCCGCCCTGGACGATTTCGACGAGGTCTTCGGCGCCGACGATATCGGCACCGGCGGCCTTGGCTTCGTCAGCCTTGGCGCCACGAGCGAAGACGGCGACGCGAACCGTACGGCCCGTGCCGTTCGGCAGGTTGACGACGCCGCGAACCATCTGGTCCGCATGGCGCGGGTCGACGCCGAGGTTCATCGAGACTTCGATGGTTTCGTCGAACTTGGCGACAGCCCGTTCCTTGACCATGCCGATGGCCAGGGTCAGAGCGTAGAGCTTGGTGGGATCAACACCTTCGTTGATCTTCTGTGTGCGCTTACCAGCCATGATCTTAACCCACCACTTCCAGGCCCATGGCGCGGGCAGAGCCCTCGATCATCGCCATTGCACCTTCGATATCCGCTGCGTTCAGATCCTTCATCTTGGCTTCTGCGATCGACTTGATCTGAGCCTTGGTGAGGGAGCCGGCCTTGGCGCCCTTGCCGGGCGTCTTGGAACCGGACGTGATCTTCGCTTCCTTCTTCAGCCAGTAGCTGACCGGCGGCTGCTTCATCGCGAAGGTGAAGGACTTGTCCTGGTAATAGGTGATGACGACCGGAATCGGCATGCCCTTTTCCATTTCCTGCGTGGCGGCATTGAACGCCTTGCAGAATTCCATGATGTTAATGCCACGCTGACCAAGCGCCGGACCAATCGGCGGGGACGGGTTTGCCGATCCTGCCTTGACCTGAAGCTTGAGCTGGCCTGCAACTTTCTTAGCCATATCTCTCTGCCTTTCATGAACGGCCGGTCGCCCGGCCCGTGATGCCGGATCTCTCCGGCGGCTGCGGTTGCGTGGTGCGGATCCTTAGGGTCCGGCTAAGACCCCTCACCTTCCACGCGGGTGCGGACAAGGTCCGCAGGAAACAGGCCGCAAGGGCCAGCTTCCAGTTTCTGCAATCAGACCTTCTCGACCTGAGCGTATTCCAGCTCGACCGGCGTTGCGCGGCCGAAGATCGACACTTCCACTTTCAGGCGCGAACGTTCTTCGTCCACATCCTGAACCGTGCCGTTGAACGACGCGAACGGACCGTCGGAAACGCGGACCTGCTCGCCGATCTCGAAGGTAATGGAGGCCTTCGGCCGCTCGACACCTTCCTGGACCTGACCGAGAATGCGCTCGGCTTCATAATCCGGAATCGGAACGGGCTTATTGTCGGAGCCGAGGAAACCTGTGACCTTCGGCGTATTCTTGATCAGGTGGTAGGCTTCGTCCGTCAGATTGGCACGAACCATGACATAGCCCGGGAAAAACTTGCGCTCGGAATCGACCTTGCGGCCGCGACGCACTTCCACCACCTTTTCAGTCGGCACGAGGATCTTCTCGAACAGGTGCTCAAGCCCCTTCTGGCGAGCCTTGTTCTCGATGTCTTCAGCCACCTTCTTTTCAAAATTTGAATATGCGTGGACGATGTACCAACGTGCCGCCATTTTCATTTCCACCCGTATCAGTTGCCGGTATTCAGCACGAAGCTCAGAGCCCAGCCGATCAGCTGGTCAGCGGCAAAGAAAAACAGCGCGGCGAAAACCACCATCACCAGCACCATGACCGTCGAGATCATGGTCTCGCGGCGCGACGGCCATGTAACTTTGGACGTCTCGGAGCGAACCTGCTGCAGAAACGCAAACGGATTGGATTTGGATGCCATCGACTGCCCACGCAATTACGGCGCGTAAAGCTGAAACTATCAGCCCCACGCACCGCGTGTCTGTTGAACCCTAAATAAACACCGATTTCCGAATACACAAGGGGGAAACCGAAGTTTAACGAAATTACTTGCCACCAATCAATCCCCGAGCGGAAATGCCGCGAGCATGTCCGCGCTGTCCCGCATCCAGGAAAATGGCAGGGGCAGTAGGGCTCGAACCTACGACCTGCGGTTTTGGAGACCGCCGCTCTACCAACTGAGCTATACCCCTTCATACCGATCATTCAGCGCCTGAGCCAAGGCCCGCAAATCGCTGCTGAAAAGCATGGCGCTCCCTTTAAGACGACGGCACGGGATTGGCAAGCACGATTTTCGATTTTCAAAGCCATTCTCCTGATATGGGAGCGATCGGCCTTTCAATCGCGGAACCGCGGTCCGTTCAGACCTTCACATATTTCCGCCAATCGTGTTCTTCCTTAAAACCCAGCACCTCGCGGATCTTCCGGTTGGAGAGCAGACCCTCATATTCGCCGATCTCGCGGGTGAAGGGCACGTTCGGAAAGAATCGCTTCGCAAGCTCTTTCGATGGCGTATTGGCAGAGACGGTGTCGTTGGCAGCGTTGAAAACCTGGTAGCCGAGACCGTCCTTCTCGATGCAGAGATGGCAGATCTGCCCGAGATCGCGGGCGTCGATGTAGCTCCAGGCGATTCGCTTGCGCATCTCGGAATTGGCGAAAAAGGTCGGAAACTTCTCGTATTCGTCAGGCTCGATGACATTGCCGATGCGCAGCGCATAGATGTCGAAGCCCGAACGTTCGGCAAAGGCGCGCGCCGTCTTTTCGTTGACCACCTTGGAAAGGCCGTAGGAGTCCATCGGATTGACGTCATAATCCTCCTCCAGCGGGAACTGGTGGAAATCGCGATGGCCTTCGGCAAAGCAGACGCCGTAAGTCGTCTCGCTCGATGCGACGATGATCTTGCGGATGCCGAGCTTCACCGCCGCCTCGATGACATTATAGGTGCCCATCGTGTTGATGCGGAAGGTTTCGTTGTCGGGCTTGATCAGGATGCGCGGGATGGCGGCGAAATGCACGACGGCGTCGAAGGGCTGCACGCCCCTGCCCGCGTCGAGATCGGGAAAATCGCGATGCATCGAGAGCGCGTTGAAGACCTGACCGCTATCGGTGATGTCGGCGATGAGATTGGTGACGCCGGGGCTATCCAGCGGCACGAGATCGAGGTTGTGAACCTCGTAACCGGCATTGACGAGCCACGGCACCGCATGGCGACCTGCCTTGCCCGAACCGCCGGTGAATAGAATACGTCTCTTCATGGAATATCCTCCGCGTCATGAAATCGGAGGCATAGATAGACGCTTCCGCGCGAAGAGCAAGCGAGCGTCCTGCAAGGGTTCACCCCCGCGTCGCCAGAAGCCCTATCCGGGAGCACCTGGCCGATCATTTCCGATCACCGCAGAACCCTGCGATGCTCGGCAAAGGTCATCACTTGACGACACTTACCTCACCAATCTGCACGACGGCAGACTGAACAACTTCTTGCGGAATTGCAGCGATGAAAAACATCGTGAAAACATACATCGCGAATATCGTCGCAGCGAATGTGGCCTTTGGAATCATCCGGGCTCTCCTCTTTGCAAGGAGGAGTCTGGACTACAATGGTCCAA
Source organism: Rhizobium indicum (assembly GCF_005862305.2). NCBI lineage: Bacteria > Pseudomonadati > Pseudomonadota > Alphaproteobacteria > Hyphomicrobiales > Rhizobiaceae > Rhizobium > Rhizobium indicum. Next base: position 806,206 of record NZ_CP054021.1, read on the forward strand.
TCACAAACCGGTTTCTGAACGTGAGATGAACAAAATACTGTGACAGGCCAACTTAACGATATTTTTACAACACCTGTTAAACCTACAGGAAGCCATGAAAATGAAAACCCCGCTGTTTCCAGCGGGGTCTTCATAATTGCGGATAACTCGAAAGTTACTCGACGATCGACGCGACGATACCGGCGCCGACGGTGCGGCCGCCTTCGCGGATCGCGAAGCGCAGCTTTTCTTCCATCGCGATCGGAACGATCAGCTCGACCGATACCGTGACGTTGTCGCCCGGCATGACCATCTCCGTGCCTTCCGGCAGCGTTACGATGCCGGTCACGTCGGTCGTGCGGAAGTAGAACTGCGGACGGTAGTTGGTGAAGAACGGCGTATGACGGCCGCCCTCTTCCTTCGTCAGGATGTAGGCTTCAGCCATGAACTTCTTGTGCGGCTTGACCGAACCCGGCTTGCACAGAATCTGGCCACGCTCAACGCCGTCACGGGTAACGCCGCGGATCAGCGCGCCGATGTTGTCGCCAGCCTGGCCCTGATCGAGCAGCTTGCGGAACATTTCAACGCCGGTCACCGTCGTCTTCGTCGTCGGGCGGATGCCGACGATCTCGACTTCTTCGCCAACCTTGACAATGCCACGCTCGACGCGGCCGGTCACAACCGTACCGCGGCCAGAGATCGAGAACACGTCTTCGATCGGCAGCAAGAACGGCAGGTTGATCGGACGCTCAGGCGTCGGGATGTAGGCGTCGACAGCAGCCATCAGTTCGCGGATCGCGTCTTCGCCGATCTTCTTGTCCGAATCTTCGAGAGCAGCAAGCGCCGAACCCTTGACGATCGGGATATCGTCGCCCGGGAAGTCGTAGGACGACAGCAGTTCACGAACTTCGAGCTCGACCAGTTCGAGAAGCTCGGCGTCGTCAACCTGGTCGACCTTGTTCAGGAACACAACGATTGCCGGAACGCCGACCTGGCGAGCCAGCAGGATGTGTTCGCGCGTCTGCGGCATCGGGCCGTCAGCGGCCGAGCACACCAGGATCGCGCCGTCCATCTGGGCAGCACCGGTGATCATGTTCTTGACGTAGTCGGCGTGGCCGGGGCAGTCGACGTGGGCGTAGTGGCGGGCCGGCGTCTCGTATTCAACGTGAGCCGTCGAAATCGTGATGCCACGCGCCTTTTCTTCCGGAGCCGCGTCGATCTGGTCGTACGCCTTGTACTCACCGAAGTACTTCGTGATCGCTGCCGTCAGAGACGTCTTGCCGTGGTCAACGTGGCCAATCGTGCCAATGTTGACGTGCGGCTTGTTGCGCTCAAACTTACTCTTTCCCATTTGAATGCTTCCTGTGAACGAAAATGGTGGCCCCGGCGAACCGGTTTAGTGCCGCCGTTTAAGGCTTTCAGCGACATTGCGCAAGACTTAATTGCAGACGCCAAACTTGGCCTGACAGCGCATATGGGAGACAATTCGCCGCCTGCAAGGCGATTCGCCAAAGCCCCCTCGAAAATCGCTGAAATCTTAGAGAAAATCGCATTGACCGCCGGAGACGCGCTATAGACGTTCGGCGTAGAGCGCCCTTCCCCACCAGTCGATAATCGCAATCGTCAGCTTCTTCGCCAGCGCCGGAGATATCTCGGGGACTATCACAGCAGCGGTCGAATAAAGTAGCGTAACGGAAACTGGAGCGGGTAGCGGGAATCGAACCCGCGTATTCAGCTTGGAAGGCTGCTGCTCTACCATTGAGCTATACCCGCGGGGTGGTCCGATCCGATGACGAATGGTGGAGAGAGTTGGATTTGAACCAACGTAGGCTGAGCCAACGGATTTACAGTCCGTCCCCTTTAACCACTCGGGCATCTCTCCAGTTTTCGTCCGGATCGCAAGACCAAGTTCGTCAGACTTCGAAGCGTTGCTGCCCGTCGTCTGCGCCGCGTATATGACCGGAGCATTTCAGTCTGTCAACACGATGACAACGGAAAAAACACGAAAAATTTCATTCACCACCGAAAGCCGGCATATGAAAGAAAGCCTATGCGGCAGCGAGCGCCATGGCTATAAAGCTGCATGAGCAAAGACAACAAATCCGGCGGCAAGACCGCGACAGACCCATCTGCCAAGGATACGCATTACGCCACTCTGCGGCGCGCCCACCGCGACGCCAAGCGCGAACGCGGGGAGATTCCGACACCTCAGCCGCAGAAGCGAAAGCGCGGCGGCGAAGACTGGAAGCCGCCGGCGCTTGCGCCCGACCAGGTGCATCTCTATGGCCTGCATACGGTGCGCGCAGCGCTCGACAATCCCGAGCGCAAGAAGATCAAGCTGTTCGTGACTCAGAATGCGCTGGCGCGCCTCGAAGTCGACGTCGAGGCGCTCGGCATTCCCTTCGAGATCGTTTCGCCGCAGGAGATCGACAAGGTGCTCGGCCCCGAGGCGATCCATCAGGGCGTCATGCTGGAAACACGGCCGCTTCCGGTACGCCGGCTCGAAGCACTGAAGGAAAGTCCTCTCCTGCTCGTCCTCGATCAGGTGACCGATCCGCACAATGTCGGCGCGATCATGCGCTCGGCCGTCGCCTTCAATGCCGGCGCGGTAATCACCACGCAGCGATACAGCCCGACCGAATCGGGCGTGCTCGCCAAGTCCGCCTCCGGCGCGCTGGAACTGATACCTTATATACAGGTCACCAATCTCGCCGATGCACTCGGTGAATTGCACAAGCTCGGTTTCTCCACCATCGGCCTTGATTCGGAAGGGCCGGCGCCACTCGAAGGCACCTTCTCGGGCCAGAAGGTGGCGCTCGTGCTCGGCTCCGAGGGCAAGGGACTTCGGCAGAAGACGCGGGAAACCGTCAACGCACTTGCCCGTCTCGACATGCCGGGCTCGATCAAATCGCTCAACGTCTCGAATGCGGCAGCAATCGCGCTTTATGCGGCGCGGCTTCACCTGAAGGCATAGGCTGGCCCGCAGCAAGGGCAGCCGGTCGATCCGTCCATCGGCCTGCGCGCCGTATCGCCTGCATAGGCCACTTCGACGGGATAGACGATCATCCGTGACGTACAGCGCCGCGCGTCTTTTCAGACGCGCTATCGATTCGGATTTAAGGAATTATGCAGGAGTTCGATGCGGCGCGACAAATGGAAAAGGACACGGACAACGCTCGTGCAACGCCCGACCGATGCCGGAAAAATCCACTTTTGCCTTGGAATGACGCCCTGGAGCACTATGATCGGGCGACGACCGGTTGTTGCGACCGGCTCACAAGCAAGAAGGAACGATCCCTATCATGGCCATTCGACCGCTGATTTTCGGTATCCTCTTCATCGCGGTCTTCGTCGTGATTATCATCAGCATCATTTGGGTGGACACGTCGCACCCCATCCACCAGCCCGATCCTCTCTCGCCGACGGCGCCTGGCCCCGCGACGCCGGGCCAGGTGCAATAATACTTGCAGGAACGCGGACGGAGATCATGCGTTAATCCCGGAATCGAACGAGGATTGAACGCTTATGCGCATAATGATCGCCGTCGTCGCCTTCATGATCGCCTCCGTACTCAGCATCGCGATGATGTCGCCCTCCGGCGCCGGACAGACCGGCAATGGCGACAGGATCGAGGCGAGCGTCAACGAACCCCTCACTCATTAGAACAGGATGACTTTAGGCCGGCTCGGCCTAAAATCTGAATCCTGTTCTAAAAATAAATAGTGGGAGCATGATGTCGTCCGAAAACCGATCACACTTTTCGGCATCATGCTCTAAAATAACGGCCCGGATGATCCGGGCCGTTATCGTCAGCTGCGGTAGAGCCAGAACGGCATGCCGCGATCGCGATGGCGCCAGTCGCGGCGTTCCTGCCAACGCTCGGCACGCCACCGCCGCCCGTGACGGCGATCATCGCGCCAGTCGGACCGGCGCCAATCGCGCCCATCGCGCCAGCCACGATCATCCCGGTCGCGATCACGTCGCCAGCCACGGTCGTCGTGGTCGCGATCACCTCGCCAGCCATCACGAATTTGAACGATGTCGCCCTGCGCCGTCACCGCCGGCCGCTCGGCCGGCATGGCGGCCGCCGGTGCGACGGACGCGAAAGCCGCGCCGACGGAAATGGTTGCGGCGAGAAAGAGATGTGCGAGCTTCATGGCTATTTCCTCATTGATGATGAGGCGAAGATAAGCGGGCGCGGCTGAATTGGCGGTGAAGCAGCCCTTCACGCGCGGTTCATCGAGCGATATGAACCTTCTGAAAAGTCTGCTGGTGCGATTGAGCGCAACAGCGTCGAACCCAGACTATGGACTAGCAAACGGTATCGCGCGGAAAAGAATGGTGCCCCCGGCAAGGTTCGAACTCGCGACCCCCTGATTACAAATCAGGTGGTAATCCTTATATCACAGCGCTTCTGCGGCTTCATGCGCCATTTGTGCGCCATCGACGAAAATGGACGTCGAAATCTGATCCATGATGTTACGGTGAGTATCGCTTGGAAACATGTGCCCATACCGGCTCATGGTGACGGCGAGTGAGGAATGACCGGCAAAGGTTTGAACCGTCTTGGGTTGCATACCAGCTTCGATCCATGTGCTGATCGCGAAGTGGCGGAGCGCATGCCAATTGAACGGTTTGAACTTCCTGCCTTCATCTGTAGCCTTCTTGGCGGCAGCGACAAGCAGCGGCCGGAACTCGCGTTTCAGGATATTCTTATGATCGAGGAAACCGCCCTTGGCATTTGGGAAAATCAGATCTTCTGCTTCCGAGCTCTTGGCTGCTTCTTTCCATGCTCGCAACTCGGCCAACATAGCTGAGGAGAGTGGCACGCGCCGGATGCCTGCTGTTGACTTGGTGGTGTCCTCATTTTTGTAAGCGTCGACACGACCGTCGACGGTGAGCTCGCCAGCGTTGAATGCCGCATGTTTCCAGCGAAGTGCATAGAGTTCCGAAGCGCGGACGCCGGATGAAGCCGAGAGCCGCATACGAACCCTCAAGCTTCCTGCTGCTTCGGCCAACGCTGCCGCAAGATCCGCCTTTGATGGCGGTACAACCTTCTTAGACCCCTCGCCTCGCTTGCCGGTGACGCGGATGCTTGCCGCCGGATTGATCGCCATCAGGTCATTGCCAACAGCATTTTGGAGCGCGCGCGAGAGACTCCCAAGAATGCGCCGGGTCGTCACCACGCCGACGCCGGCCGCCCGCAACCGATCGCGGAAATCGCCAATCACCTTCGCAGACGCTTGGGAAAGCTTCACAGCACCGATTCCACCGTCGAAAATAATTCTGGTCTTCTCCGCCTGCTTTGCTCGGTGCTCGTCCGTCGGGGCAACGTAATTTCGCAACTGTCCTTCTACGGTCCTATAATAATGTTCGGTCACATGTTCGCCGCGTTCTCGCCGTGCCGCGAGTAACTTTAGGTAATCCGTCACAGCATCATCTATCGTGGTTGCGGCCGCGTCGGCTCGATACGTGCCGCTGACGACCTGATGCGTCACCTCGGTGCGGCGAGCCTCGGCATCCCGCTTCTTCTCGAATTGCTCTTTATGTCGCTTGCCGCCCGCATCGGTATAGGCCAGCACCCAAGCCTCGCGCTCGACGCCCTTGCTTGTCGTCCATTTTCGTTTGGTTATCGTTGCCATTCATGACCCCCTGATCTGTGTGGCGCATGAAAACACGACGCAAATAGGTAATCAAGGTAAAAACCTTGACATTTTTGTATATTTACAACAATGTTCTGGATGTGGACAAGGCACAGTTATCCACCATCGAAATTAGCATGTTTACAAAACCTGTCAACCCCACTTGGAGGAAAAATTGCAAGCTGCGAACGATAACGTCGGAGGCGACCTGCTTATGGGAGCCAAAGCCATTGCCAAGTATCTCGGAATTACCCAGCGGCAGGCCTACCGGCTCTGCAGCGACTCCATCATTCCTAACTTCCATCTCGGCGGCACGGTAGCTGCCCGTCGATCCTCCCTCACCTCTTGGATGGCAACTGCGGAGAAATCGGCATGAAGATCACCATCAAAAGCGAAGACCATCCCAACGGCCTAGACGTCGATTGGCCGGCCGCGCCCGGCACCGGCGATTGGGTTTCATTCCACTATCTCGGCGGCACAAATCACCTTCAAGCGAAGCGGGTCGAGTACGACGTGGACGCGGATGGAAACCTGACCAAGGTCACGGTCCATCTAGAGTACTAGCACCCCACAAGGAAACCAATGATCGAGATAATAGACGTCCGCCCACCGTGGCGACCTGCCGACGTATGCGTTTTTGACGCGCAAATAGGTCCGAACTTGCGGCTCTACAATCTGGCCATGAGGCGGCTACCAAACGGCTTCTCCCGTATCCTGGCGCCGAACGCTTACGGCAAGCATTCCGCAACGTTTGCGCCGCCGCTCGCGGCTGAAATCTTGAAGGCCCTCGAGGCAGCAATGGGAGGCGCACAAGCCTATGACAATGACCTCGCCGCGGCTTGAAACCAATCTCGAAGAACTACGGGCAATGAGCCTGCGGGAAACCCCGGCCTCCGATAGCCGCGAGGCAATGATTTTCGGAATTTATGACCGCCTTTACGACCACGGACACTGCAGCGTCGACGTCGTCCTAGCCCCCGCCAACGCAACCGGGGAGCCGGATTGGGAAAACACGGGACCGGCCAACGTCTCCAGCCTACCAGCCGATGAATGGCCAGAATACGAGCAGGCCGAAAAGCGCGCCTGCGTCATCGTAAGTAACATTGATGGCTGCGATCCCGACTCGACATTCATCGTAACATTGCATCACGAGACCGGCATCCCTGGAATGTTTCAGATCCACGGACCCGAAATCGACCGCGTCGTTGCGGACAGCATCATCGGCCGAGATCTCGGCAACAGGCCGCCTCCGAAGGAACCGACCGAGCTGCAAAAGTCGATGGCGAAGCTTCGCGAGGAGCTATTCGCTCCGAAAGCCCCACCCGTCGCCGCCAACGATAACAGGCCTCCCGCGCCACAGCAGACGCCAGCCGTAGCGCCCACCTCGCTTCCCGTTGTCTGCCCCGCCGAATGGCACGGCAAGCCCGTACCGGCCCGTGAATGGTATCTGCAAGGCCTCATTCCCAGCCGTCAGGTGACGATCGTCTCGGGCGACGGCGGCGTCGGCAAATCTTTACTCGCCCTACAGATTGCTGCCGCCGGCGCGCTTGGCGTCGAGACTATGGGGATGCACCCGTCTGCTGGCCGCGTAGTCTATCTCGGCGCCGAAGACGAAGCAGAAGAATTCCACCGTCGCCTAGACGATATCGTAACGGCTCACGGGAAGTCGCTGAGCGACCTTTCAGATTTCCGGCTCGTGCCGTTGGCCGATATGGACGCACTCCTTTCCGTCCCTGACCGTCGCGGCAACATGCAGCCGACCGAACTCTACGTCGACCTCGTGAAGATGGTTAACGACTTCCTGCCTGAACTCATCATTCTCGACACGGCAGCCGACCTCTTCGGCGGTGATGAAATCAAACGCGGTCAGGTTCGGCAGTTTATCGGTATGCTGCGGAAAGTGGCCATTCCGCTTAATTGCGCGGTCGTGCTACTGACGCATCCATCCGTCTCAGGGATGCAGTCTGGCACCGGATCTTCAGGCAGCACGGCGTGGAACAACTCGGTTCGATCCAGGCTCTATATGACGCGCCCGGAAGGAAAGGATGCGGATCAAGACCTACGGTTTCTAACGACGAAGAAATCGAACTATGGTTCCACCGGCGGAGAGATGAAGTTGCGTTGGAAGGACGGTGTCTTTGTGCTCGACGATGGCAAGCCATCTCCTGGCTCTGCTTTGATGAATGTCCGCGCCGAACGCATCTTCCGCGACGTGCTGTCGGCCATTAACAGGTCTGGCGAGCGTGTCGCCAAGACCAAGGGATTGAACTATGCACCAAAGGTCATGGCCGAGCGTCCTGATGTCGAGGGGCTTTCAGTGAAGATGCTGGAGGCGGCAATGCAGCGTTTGATTGCTGCCGGCGAGCTCCGCGTTGTGATGGAAGGGCCTCCCTCGAAGCCGAGACAACGGCTCATCCTGGCGGCGGAACGCTTCGGGGCGGAGTAACAATCTTCCACGGTGAAAGATTTCCACCCTACGTTCCCCCCCCCTACCACCCCTGTTCCACCCCCCTGTTCCTTCCACCCCCTATAACCCCCATAGGGGTGGAACACCCCTGGTAGGGTGGAAGCCCTACCGGTTGTTCGCACTCCCAAATGCACGACCGCATAAGCCGCCTATGCGGTCGGCTCATCCACCAATATTTTCCGGAATTTCTCCGGAAAATAGCTGACTCTAGTGGCGGGGTCCAATTCGATGTCCACCGCAAGATGAGAATTGAAGTAGCTTGGCTCGACCAAACAGTCGAGAAAAGGGTGGGTGCAATTTGCTTCCAAGGTCACAAAGATGTGCGGGTGATCGGTTATCTCATCTCCGATTTCATCAACTTCTAATATGGAGTCAAAAGGTATTATACCCGCAACACTTATCAACGCGCGCTGGGCTTCCGGGATACCATACCAGACTTCCCAAAGAGAATTCTCTTCGGCTGTGCGCTCAATAGAACCTCTCCACGGATCACCGTGACGCATGTTCAAGTCCGAGTTAAATCCATTTGCGCAATCCCATTCATTCGTCTCGAGATTTAGGTAAGCGTAGTGCCTCCGCCACTGCAACCTTAACCCACTGTGAGTTAGCTGTGGGGCCGAATACACCCACCATCTGAAGTCTTCACGACCATGGCTGTAAGGGTATTGGTCATCATCGGCCGCCCTAATAAGAACGTCATTTTTGCCAACGAAAGCTCGCTTGAGTTTCCGCTTGATTGTCGTCCGTGCCCGAAGCCGGGCTTGCTCAGAGCGTCTGCGGATTTGAAGAGAAAGCCCGAAATAGGCGAATAGGAGATGGTCATTCCGAGGGCTGAATAACGCGTCCTCCAGTTCGGCTTCTCCCCAGAGATGGCACTCGGAGATACCTTTATCGTTGCACCACAGTCGGAACTTGTCGCGGCTCGTTTTTGAGAAATCAGTCGGCGCGCAAAGAATAATCCCGTAGATTTTCTCTCGTTCTTCTTCGGGAATGTCATTGAGATATTTGATCAGTTTGGCTGGCCCGATGCTGCGCTCACGCTTGCACTGTATCAACCAGACCCTATCTTGCGTTTCCGGTTCCTCGTCTTCAAGATCTGCCGGAAAAGGCGAGTATACCTCCCAGCCCCTTGCATCGAATCCGTCGTCCGATCCTGATCGTCCGGTGGCCTCCAACTGGCGCCAAGTTCGGAATTCGTAAAGCAACTGCCTCACGAGATCTTCAAAGCGTTTTGGTTCCAAGGCGCTAAATTGGAGCGGGTTTATGGTTCGCGTATAACCGGCCTTCGACAATTGCGATCCTCACAGCAGAATAGCGTGATTCGCATTATACTCCGCGGTCAACAAATAGAAGCTCCCAGAACGGCAAGCTGCCGCCGGAGAGCACGCTGCATCTCGCCACCGGGACCGGCCACCTCCATCCGCACTATCGCTAACTCGGGGATTCCCACGCCTACCGCAGCCTGGCCGTATGCCACGCGAATTCAGGTCGCCAAGGGTTGAGACCCACCAATGCCGTGTCAATTGGTTAGTATGAGAGGTCCATTTTTTGCGAAGTTGTCACCTGTATAGTTGAAGCCGTCGCACCACGCCGCTCCAAGTCCCCGAGGGGTGAGAGCCGCGCATTTGCTGACTGCCGCCGCCGCCATCGATAAACTGGCTTTATAGGTAGGAATAACAGGAAGTTGTTACCTGTAGAGGTGAAGGGGCCGTCCCTTTGCGGCATCCCGTGGTGTGGATAGTTGAGGCCTGACCGTATGCCATGGGAACTCAAGTCACCAAGGGTTTGAGTACGGACTGACATGGGCCGCCCTCAATAAATATGCGGCCTAATGTTTAAATTCCGACGATTTGTCACCTGTATAGATGAAGGTGACGGACCCTCACGCGCATTCAAGTCACCAGGGGTTGAGATGGATTTTTTTCCAGCCATCTGACTTTTCGTGTGCAGTTAATGCGTACCTTTATAGGAAGACCTGACTTTCTCCGATCTCGGGGAGAGTAGAGTGAAGACAATCCAGCCGCTCCTCACCGGGCGGCTTTTTATTGCCGACGCCGGATGTACGCGCGGCGATACCATCCCTTGCGCGCATGTCGCTGCGAGGTTGATCAAGCCGCTCGCCGGAGCGTCCTCTACGGCGAGCGGCTTTTGTTTTGCCCAATCGAAAATCTAACAAAGGTTAGCCAATGTCTTGGACTGCCCGCGAATATGCCGTGGCGGAAGCCGCCCGCGTGGCGGGGATCCACCGCGCTCACCTCGACGTCATCATCAATCGAACGAAACCTTTATCGCCGCTCTTTTCCGAAAAGCGAAAAGGTCGACGCTGGTTCTCCGCCAAAGACATCACCGTCTTGCGGGTGGCCTACGAGCTTGACCGCGCCGGCCGCAATTGGCCAACCGCCATAGCGCAAGCGTTCGAACACCTTGCCACGCCACCGCCCGGTGACGCGCTTCTTGTCGTCCCTGTCCTGTCGGTGTCGTCGACATCGGGACGCATGCTGTCGGGCCTGCCTGTCCTGCCTGGCAGCAGTTCGATGATCGTCCTGCCGGTCGGCAAGATCACTGACGACATCGTTGCGGCATGCGAACACATAAAGGAGACCGCCGTTGTGGCCGTTTCAGAATAAAACCCCTCCCGCCGTCGAAACCAAATCCCTGGGCGATCCGACGGCGGAACTGCTCGAACTCTTCGGTGCCATGCCCGCTGGCACGTCGATCAGCAATGCCGAGGCGCTTTCAGTTCCAGCCGTCTCTGCTGCTGTGCGCATCATCTCAGAAGCTGCGGCCAGCCTGGACTTGAAACTCAAGCGCAAGGTCGGTGACGCTGAAGAAGATGTAACGGACCATCCCGGCCTGAAGCTTCTCACAGGCCAGGCCAACGGCTGGACGAGCGGCTTTGAGATCATTCGCGATCTTGTCGCTGGTGCCCTGACCAAGGATACCGGCGCGCTTTGCTATGTCACCAAGGTGAACGGCGAGCCGCGCGAAATGATCGTCTATCGAGACGGCATCATAGGGGTAGACGAAGACGATAAGACCGGCGAACCGAAATACCGGATTGGCGGGCAGTTCGCTTCATCGAAGAACATCATGCGTGTCCGCGGCCCATTCACGCGATGCCCACTGTCCATGGCCCGCAGCGCCATCAGCACGGCCAGTGCTATGGAAGGCTATGCAAATGGCCTATGGACGAACGGCGCCCGCCCTGGCGGGGTTATCGAAACCCCTCAAAAACTAGGGTCTGATGGCGTCAAGGCGTTGCTGGCCGGCTGGAAGGCGGCGTTCAGCGGCAAGGCGAACGCTGGCAAAACCGCCGTGCTCTATGAAGGCGCCGTTTACAAGCAGATGGCGCTAACCAGCGTCGATGGCGAGTTCACGGCCAGCCGGACCTTCCAGATACTCGAGGTGGCGCGCGCATTCAGAGTCCCACCGGGCATGCTCTTTGAGCTGACCCGCAACACGTGGGGTAACTCCGAACAGCAAGCCAAGGAATTCATCCAATACACGCTGATTCCGTGGCTGCGGATCCTTGAGGCCGCCTTCAATCGCACGCTCCTGTCTGAAGAGGAGCGCGGCGAATATCGCTTTGCCTTCGACATTGACGACACCAGCCAAGCCGACCTCACGGCGCGCGCTACGGCCATCAGCACTCTTATCACGGCACGGGTTCTAAATCCGAACGAAGCCCGCGACTGGCTCGGTATGCCACCTCGTGACGGCGGCAACGAGTTCGCCAATCCGGCGATCGACACGGCGAAACCAGCCGCGAACGACAACACACCATCACCGAAAGAAGCCGCCAATGGCAAATAGTCCCGGAACGCTTATCGAACTCGACACAAAGGCCATTGCCGAGGACGGCACATTCACCGGCTACGCCAGCGTCTTCGGCGTCAAAGACCGTGGTCGGGACGTCGTCATGCCAGGCGCCTTCAAGAAGTCGCTAGCGGCCTACCCGCCCGGCAAGGTCAAGATGCTTCTCCAGCACGATACGCGCGAGCCTGTCGGCATCTGGCTGAAGTTTGAGGAAGACGCCAAGGGGCTCAAGGCCACCGGGCGCCTCATTCTTGAAACGGTCAAAGGGCGCGAAACCTACGAGCTGATGAAAGCGGGCGCTTATGACTCCCTGTCCATCGGCTTCCGGACGGTACGCGACGAACTGGACCGCAAGCAGGGTGCTCGCCTCCTGCACGAAGTCGAACTTCGCGAGGTGTCCATCGTGACGTTCGCGATGAACGAAGCGGCGACCATTTCAGCCGTCAAGCAACAGGCCGCCAGCTTTTCAGAGCTCGTCGCCGCCATCAATGACACCACCCGCAAAATCAAGGAATCAAAATGAGCGCTGCTCTTAAACTCGAAACCAAGTCCGAATCCGAAGATACGATCGTCGAAGTCAAAACGGCGCTCGAGACACTCACTACCGAGGTCAAGGCCAAAGCAGACAACGACAACAAGCTTGTCGCTCGCATTACCGAGCTTGAAACGAAGCTCGCCCGCCCGAACATCATTCGCGCAGCCAATGACAATGAGCCGTCGGCTGAGCAGAAGTCGTTCGAAGCCTATCTCCGCACTGGCGACAAAGCCGGCCCTGAAGAACTTAAGACCCTCACGGTTTCGAGCGATCCACAGGGCGGTTACCTCGCTCCCGCAGAAATGTCGACCGAATTCGTTCGCAACCTGGTCCAGTTCTCCCCGATCCGTGCCGTTGCCAGTGTCCGCTCGACGAGCTCGCCTTCCGTGATTTACCCGGCCCGTACCGGCGTCACGAACGCGAAGTGGAAGGGCGAAACCCAGTCACAGGAGGCCAGCGAACCGAGTTTCGGTCAGGCTGAAATCCCGGTCAACGAGGTCAACACCTACGTCGACATTTCGAATCAGCTGCTTGCTGACTCGGCCGGCTCCGCAGAGCAGGAAGTTCGCCTCGCGCTCGCTGAAGACTTCGGTCAGAAGGAGGCCGCTGCGTTCCTCACGGGTACCGGCTCCAACATGCCGAAGGGCCTTTTCGTCGACACGGCGATCACGTCCTATGCTGCGGCTGCCGCTGCCGCTCTTGCCGCGGATGACCTGATCAACGTTTATTATGACATGCCCGCCGCCTACCGGGCTGCCGGCACCTGGGGAATGAACAGCAAGACTCTCGCCGCTGTTCGCAAGTTGAAGGAAAGCGGTACGGGCTCGTACATCTGGCAGCCGGCCCTAACTCTAGGCCAGCCTGAAACTATTTTGGGCCGTCCGGTTATCGAACTGATCGAGGCTGACGATATCGGCGCCAACAAGTCTCCGGTTATCTTCGGCGATTTCAGCGGCTACCGCATCGTCGATCGTCTTGCCCTGTCCATCCTCGTCAATCCGTACATCAAAGCCACGGAAGGCATTACCCGCTTTCACGCTACCCGACGGGTGGGTGGCGCTGTGCTTCAGGCTGCGAAGTTCCGGAAGCTGAAGAACCCGGCGTAAAGCCCTCCGAGCTTTCCCACTATTCGGGCGGCCACTGCGCCGCCCTCCTCATTTTCTAGGAGAATAATATGCGTTCACTCGCAGCTAATATCGGCGCGCGTTCGTCGATCGATCCCGCAGTACAGTCTGCTTCCGCCAACGGCACCGGCATTGACACGCTCGGCTTTGGCAGCTTGGCGTTTCTCGTCCAGACCGGCGCGATTGTCGGTTCTGGCGCGTTCGGTGTCACACTCGAAGACTCCGACGATAACGTCACCTTCGCAGCCGTCGCTGCCGAACAGGTCAAGAGCAACGCCCCGGCCGTGCTCACCGCAAGCGGCACGTTCAAAGTCGGCTATCACGGGTTCAAACGCTATGTGCGCCCTGTGCTGACCAAGGCATCCGGAACGTCTATTGCGGCAGGTGTCGCTGCGGTCCTGGGCCGTGCGGCGAGCCGACCGGTCGCCTAACCCAATCCGGCGGGACGATGTGGGGCGCGAGCGGCGCCTGAAGATCATGGTGGCCCGCCAATCTCTTCTTCCATCATGATCACGCTAAGCGGCTGGTAACCGCGTGGCGGCGGTCGGGGTGATCCCGGCCGCCTTCATCTCAAGGAACATCAATGCCAAACGTTATTTGCCCTTGTGGCTTTAGCGTGCCCAAGGGTACGCGATGCGATTGCTCCACCAAGCGAGCAGCAGCCCGTCAGCGCGAGCTTGACGCAGCACGCGGCAGTGCGGCCAGTCGTGGTTATGATGGCAAGTGGGCCAAGGAAAGCAAAGCCTGGCTCGCTGCTCTTGGTAGCCCATTGTGCGCCTGTGGTTGCGGTCGGCCTGCTAACATGGTCGATCACATCATCGCGCCAAAGGGTGACAAGAAGCTGTTCTGGTCTCGCAGCAACTGGCAGCCATACCACGACATCTGCAACCGTCGTAAGGCGATCAAGAGTGAAGGTGGCTTTGGGCGTTAGATACTGTTCATCAGCCTCTTCAACTTGCTGATGGCATCATCGAGCTCGCGTCTTGCCTTGTCTAGATCCTCATTGCGGATCGCTCTCTCGCAATCATCGAGTTCATTGCGGAGCACGCGTCTAAGCGTCTCCCTGACTTCGTCTGCATCCATTCTCGCCTCCCAATGCTGCCGCAGCCTCGCACAACCGGGGGTCGGTCGTCAATTTCCCCCCAAACGGGTTGGACCAGCGTGGGTGGCTTCTTCGGTATAACCTCTAATTGGGAATTTCATCCTATGGCAATCGTCGACCTTGTCGCCGCAAAGGCGCACCTGCGCATCACTTTCAGCGATGACGACAACCTCATCGAGGGCAAGATCGAGGCCGCGCAGGCCCATCTGGAGTCCCTGCTCGGCTATGAAATCGAAACCGAGTTCCCGACAGTGCCAGACGACTTTAAGCAGGCTGTCCTGGCGCTCGTGGGCCATTGGTATGAGAACCGAGAGGCCACCGGTGAAAACCTTTTTGAAGCGCCCTTTTCCGTTTGGGATGTTGTCCGGGAGCGCCGCTCCTATGCGTGGGAGTGACCGATGGCCCGTGGACGAAAGGCGGCCGTAACGGCCCTCGACGGCGCGCTTTCCTCAGCCCCGCCCGCGCCCAAGTGGCTGCCTTCGCACGCGAAAGCAGAATGGCGCCGCGTTGTGCCGCAGCTTGTCGTCGATCGGAAGATTGCCGCGCACGAACTTGGCACGGTCGAAGCCTACTGCCTGGCCGTAGCGAACATGCGGACGGCCGAGGCGATCGTGTCCAAGGATGGCCCGACCTACGTCTCGCCGACCGGTGAATTGAAGCGACACCCCGCCACAACCCTTGTCAAGGAAGCCGTGGAAGCCTCTCGCAGGCTGGCCGCAGAGCTTGGTTTGACGCCAGCCAGCAGAACAAAGAACAAGGGAGGCGCCGTTGGAAGTGATGAAGACGACGCCCTTGGCGACATCTAGCTACCCATCATGGGTCTTCGACGACACTCTTATCCCGGATCCGCACGGGAAAGGTGAGCGAGCGGTAGCCTTCCTGAAGGCGCTGCGACATCCGAAATCGACGGCGCCGGGCCGGGCTTTTCAGCTAGACCGGTGGCAAGAGCGGATCATTCGCAAGGTCTACGGTGACACCAAGCCAGACGGCACGCGGCGCATCAAGACTGTTTTTGCGCTCATCCCGCGAGGTAATCGGAAGACCACGCTTGGCGCTGCGTTGGCAATGCTGCATCTCGGCCCGGAACGTATTCCCGGATCGCAGGTGGTGTCAGCCGCCGTGGACCGAGACCAGGCGCGTATTGCCCTGGAAGAAATGAAGGGCGTTATCGGCGCCCACCCGCGGCTTGAGGAAGCGTTTGCGGTTCAAGATACCAAGAACAGAATCACGCACCGGAAGAGCAGCGCCCACTACCGGGCGATGTCCGCAGATGCTGCCACGGCGCATGGACGCACGCCCGTGTTCGCGCTCGTTGACGAGCTGCATGCGTGGAAAAAACGTGACTTATGGGATGCCATCAAGACGGGCCTGGTGAAGACGCCAGGCAGTTTGCTCGTTGTCACCACAACGGCCGGCATCGGCCATGAGAACATTGCATATGAGATGTACCGCTATGCCAAGGCGGTGGCGGCTGGTCAGATCGAAGACGACGCGTTTCTTCCGATCCTCTTTGAAGCCGGTCCGGACGAAGACTGGCGCGATGAGGCGGTTTGGCACCGTGTAAACCCGGGCTTGTCTTGCATTCCGCCCTACCCCGATATCGACGGCATGCGGCAAATGGTGCGGGAAGCCGAGCACCGGCCGGCAGATAGGGAGATGTTCCGGCAGCTTCACCTTAACGTGTGGCTGGACGGTGCGGCGAATCCTGAGTGGTCGCTCGATATATGGGACGAAAACGCGGGCGAACTTGACCTTTCATCTCTTGAGGGGCGGCCAGCGTGGATTGGCGTCGACCTCGCCAAGCGCATCGACCTCGCCGCGGTCGCCATGGCGGTTCCCATGGAAGACGGACGGATTGCGCTGCATGTGCAAACCTTCTGCCCCGAAGGAGCGATCCGCCGGCGCACGGATGGCGTGCCATACGCTTTATGGAGGGATCAGGGCTGGCTCACGGCCACGCCTGGCGACACGATCGACCTCGAGATGATCGAGACGTATATTCGCGAACTCTCCGAACGCTTCCAAGTCGAGGAAGTTGCCTTTGACAGGTGGCACGCACAAGACGTGATGAAGAGCCTGGAGGAGGACGGCATGCCCGTTGCGGAGTTCCCGCAGAACATTTCGACGTTTGCCCGGCCTGTGATCGACTTCGAGGCCACCATGTTCGACCGAAAATTCGTTCATGGCGGCAATCCGATGCTCCGATGGGCGGTCGGCAACGTCGTTCTGTACGCCGATGCCAGCGGCAACCGACGGCCCGTAAAAGAGCGGTCCATCGACAAGATCGACCCGGCAGTCGCAGCAATCATCGCCTCTGGCCGGGCCATTCAGGGCGCTTCTGGGCGTAGCTCATATGAAGATGCGGACTTGACAGACCTCAGCCTGTTTGCGGTTTAGCGGTCACCGTGTATTCAGAATTCGTCGCCTTCGCTGAAGTCGAGATAGATCGTTCCGACCGGCTTTCCGACGCTGTCTTTGACTTCGTGATGGCCGTCCTCGAACTCGTTTTTTTCGATGCTATCAGCCAAAGCGCGGAGCACGTCTGCCGCCCATTTGTTCACAACGGCGGGTGAAGGCCCGGCGAAGTTCAGCTCTACGTCACACTTGAGGTATTGCGTGAGGTTATCATCCATGACCCCGCTCTCTCCGTTTGGGCAAAGGCGATGAAGATGTCCAGCCACCATTCAACCGGCAGGTCGTGGGCTTCTCAAGATTGATTTTTAACAATGAGAGCGAAGGAGGCGAACGACGAGTATTCAAGCTTGCTCTTATCGCCGAACCATTGGCAATAGACGGTGTCACCGTCAATGTCCGATTCTACTTCGGTTACGGTCATTAGTGGACCGCCCGACTTCAGCTGCACTACCCAGCCTTTTTGCATTTTTACCACGTTTTCCGACATTGGTTCGTCCTAGGTTTGATTTGTTGGTCGATGCATCACTCGCACCACGCGAAGGCAATGTCGAGATATCCCGCAGGTATTTCACAGGTTGTGCTACCGCTCCGTCGGTTTCGGGTCGTGATACTCGATCTTTATCGGGATGTCGGTCATTGCGTAGTGGACGAACTGGTCTCCTAGCGCTGTCAGCTCGTAGTATTCGCTATCATCGAAAGCTGATTTATGAACGTTGCCAGTGCTGGTGCTCCGAGGGCGCGAGGAGTTTTTTATGAAGTTGCCAGCGTAGTCGACTTCTCGATGCTGTCTGATAATACCGCCGGTGGAGAGATCGCGTATCAAAAGCTTGAATAGGTCGGCTTCCGGCGAGTCCTCCCTGACTGGTGCACGCCCTAAAGCCTGCCATATCCTGCCGCGAGTAATCCCGTTCTGGTTATAGATTTTGCCGATTACGGTTAAGTGCAATTCCGAGAAGTTTTTGATCCAGTCCATGAACAAGCGGATAACATCGTCACTGCAGACTGTTGACGACGCGGCATTAGCTAGGAGATTGCGGACGAAACTCCGCTTATCTTCGCTTTCTGCTCCCGCCCAATCACGGAAGGATTTTCTAAGTAGCGATTGAAATTCGGGAGACTGAATGCGATCCGCAATCTTTTCATCATGCAGATCAAGACGCTGCATAATCTCAAGGATTGTCTTCTCTTTTTCGCCCATCTCAGCACGCAGCATATCGATCCAGTGGCGGAAGAAATCGTTCGCGCGCTCTTGTTCGTGCTCACCCCAGGCGCCCGCCGCTGCAGAGATAAGGCCGCCAGCGAAGGGTATCATGCCGCCGGCGGCGTTCAGCGCCCCGCGGATGTACTTGCCGCCCTTGGCGCCCTCTGGGAAATCCTTATCTTCCTGGTCGCTCATGCTGATCGCTGTGAATCGTGGAACACGTAAACCAAAGATTGCACCACGCAGGCGCGATGTCGAGGCAGCAAAAACTATCCACAGGTTGCGACGCAAAGTCATAGAAGATGGTTGAACGCAGGCTAGATTTGGCTCAGTAATCGACGGCACAAGGTTGAGGAGAAGATGAGTCATGAAAATTTGCGGCGTTCAGATTAAATCTAAAGACGCCTTGTTCGCGCTGGTCGATAATGCAGGAAATATTCCCGCTCATGTTGTCTCATCTACTAAGAAACTTACCTTGGGTAATGATGAGGAAACAGCATCCCTAGAATCGTTTCTCCATTCTGCAAAGAACTTCTTTCGTGAAAACGGCGTGGAAAAGATCGTTATTAAAATTAGGCCAGGCGGTCACATGCAGGCATCACCGGTGACCTACAAAATCGAGACACTTCTTCAACTTGCCTGCCAACAAGTCGTTTTCATACACGATGCGACAGTCAGAGCCGCCCTGAAGAAAACCAACTCCATCGCCTCTCCGCAGACATGCCTCACCTATCAACGGGATGCCTATGAGGCCGCGGCGGCGCATTTGTGGTCGCTGGACAGAAAATAATGCCGATAGACTACTCCAAATTTCCGGCCGAGATTGTTCCCACAATACGCTCGCTTGAGAAGGATATTGATTTTGAGAGAGCTAGCGAAAAGGGCGCCAATGGCTACGTCCTGTTCGGCCAAAACCGTCTTTTAGAACGAAGCGTCGTTATAAAATTTTACTTCTGGGAAAATGGCGACCACATAGAACCTAAACGACTGGCACAATTGGAACACGACCATGTAGTGAAAATCTATGATGCTCAGTCAATCGATGACGATTACGCGTTTTACATGATGCGTCATTGTGATGGCGGCGACATCGACAATCATCTGTTTGCGGGAAAAATTGGACTTATCAAAGCTACCGACCTCACTACGCAGGTGGCATCGGCGGTGAGCTTTTTACACGCTGAAGGTTTTCTCCACCGGGATCTGAAGCCGGAGAACATATTTTTGGACAATGATCGCTGCGTGATCGGCGATTTCGGTTCGGTCGTTGAACAAGGTGAAACTGGATCAGCGGTATCTTTGACGAAACATTCTTTGCTTTACAGGCCCCCGGAACTCTTCGTAGCGAACACATATTACAGGGCTGGCGACGTCTACCAGTTGGGAATATTCTACTACCAAATGCTAGGCGGTTTTCTCCCCTATGGTGAACGTGACTGGCTGTCGGTCAAGGAACAGATAAAATACGACGAACTGCAAGGATATGAACAGCAACTGTTTTCCGCGAATGCCATTGAGAAGAAAATCAAAGCTGGTCGTCTGCTAGACTACGACAGCTTGCCTGCTTACGTGCCTAAAGCGCTGGTGGCGATAATTCGGAAGGCGACCAGGGTCGTGTATGCGGACAGATACGACACCGTGGCTGATTTCTGCGCTGCACTGACGAACGCGCGAGCCGCGATCCCGGATTGGACCGAAATCGATTGGCCCACGCTCCGAAGAGACAACAAGACAATCCGGCTCGTTAAGGAAAAAGCAGACTGGGTGATCGAGAAAGATTCTGGGACGGGATGGCGGCGAGATCGAAAAAATTCATTCACGTCTTTTAGGAAAGCAGTTGAGCACGCTGAAGCGATTTGACAACTTAAATAACTTGGAACATAAAGCGAACAAACGAGGAGCGCACATGAGCACGAAATTTATTGTTGTGTCATTCGGCATGATCGCTGCGGCTGTCGCCCCACAACGAACGATTCCAGCCTCAACGGATACTGGCGCGCTGCGAATCGCAGCAGCAATTGCGCCGCGCTGGGCAGGTGTAGCCGCCTACGCTGTCGAAGTTAATGACGATACTGGGCTCGCCGCAGCGCCGCGTTTGTTAAAGAGCTTTGGAAAAACCGCTGAATTGAATCCGGCCTAAAGACGGTCAAAAGCCCGCCGAGCTTGGGAGCTCGGTCGCTTGACTTCCCGTTGGGTTTCGCGCAAAAATTGCTCGCGGCTACCAACCGAAGCGGACTCACCACCCGCGCGCATTCCACCACAGTAGGAGACGAAGCATGGCAACGGTTTTAACCGGCCGACTTCGCTCGGCCTATTTGTGGAGTATTAGGCAGTGCGTGAACGGATTGAAAATCTCATTGAGCAACTAATCGAACTGCTGGACCGTCTCGACGGCGATCCAGATATTGAGGTCGATCCAGCGGAAGACGGAGTAGCCGACTTCGATGGCTTGATTGAGCAGATCGCACTTCCCGGCTTCCGCGACGTAACCGTATGAAGCGGGCCGTCATTCTCGAAATTAAAGAACTGGCCGCTGGTGCTGGCGCCATCAGTTGGGAGCTTGTCCGAGAGGGCAAGCATCTGATCATCGATTTCCGATTCCCCGACCAGATAGTCCGGCAAGTCGTTGCGGCTACTCCATCTGGCCCCTCGGCTCGTCGAAATGAGGCGGCATGGCTGAGGCGGCAGGTCAGAATTTAGGGGTTCACCGTAGGCCGGCGCGATCACCACCTGCGCCAAGATCAGCAGCGCGCCGGCCGGTTCTAATTTCGGCTCGCCCTGGCCGAACCGCGGTCAGCCGTTCTTCCGCATGATCGGCTGATCGCTTCCAATTACCACGCCACCACACGTGCGCCGTCGGCCTCACCAGCCGGCGGTTTTTCATGTCAAGATGGCGTTTCGTGTGCGGAATTCGTCGGGCCGCTTCACGTAGTCGTCAGCAGTCAGCCAAAGGGTGCCAACTAACAGCGGTGTCTTAGGACCAACTCGATCGTCGTCGGTAGGATAACGGATTGGGAAGACCCTAGTCTCGGCATGCAATTCACCCAGCGCTGAGCGATATTCCTCGAATACCTCACGCGGATTGTTGATGTTCTCGGCGTCAGGAAACATGCCGCATGCAACAGCCTCTCGGTGCGTGATGTCCGCATTGCGCCCGGCGGCCAGTCTGAGTGGCTCAACGAGATCCACCGCCCACATATCATTGATTCGGTGACCGAACGCCCTGACCTTCGATTGGCCATTGTGAATGAGGCATCCCTTCAACAGTAGTTCAAGACCGTGCCCAGCGAGGTGAAGCGCAGGGGCAAAAAGCATATGGCTGCGCCCATCGACCATTTTGTTATCCAGGACACGGGCGGCTTCGAGGAAGCATTTCGCTCTACTAATAAACTTGCCCGCGTCGCTTTCATGGAAATCCTCATTCATGCTCGTCCCCATACCATGCGCCATTCATGTTCCACGGAATCCCCGCTACTCTAAGGAAAAGCCCGGAAAACATGGTAATTCTGGTTAAATCAGTGGCGCATGAAAAACCCGCATCAAAGGGCGGGCTCTTCTTTAAGTCATTGACTTTGCAGTGAAATTTTGGTGCCCCCGCCAGGGTTCGAACCCGGGACCCCCTGATTACAAATCAGGTGCTCTACCAACTGAGCTACAAGGGCAATAATTGCCCAACTAACAGATTCTGTGATTCTGTAAAGGGAAAATCCGCGTCTGCGTGGACTGGTCGGCTGCGGCTCAAAACGCTTCGCGATAGAAAACGTCCTTGTCGCACAAGGCCTTTATCCTTTAGCTAGGGCAGCATCATAAAGGGCATTGCATGGGCCGTTCATTTCAGACGCTTTCCTTTCTCGCCTCACCAACGACGGAGGCGCTTGCCGCGCGCGAGGAGTTGATTGGTCTCTATGGTGACGTACCGGCTGACGAAGCCGACGTCATCGTCGCGCTTGGCGGCGACGGTTTCATGCTGCAAACGCTGCACAACACCATGAACTCCGGCAAGCTGGTTTACGGCATGAATCGCGGCTCGGTCGGCTTCCTGATGAACGATTATCGTACCGATCGGCTTCAGGAGCGCATCTGTGTCGCCGTCGAAAACGTCTTCCGGCCATTGCAGATGACGACGGCCAACGCCGACGGCACCAACTCGACGGCGCTCGCCATCAACGAGGTCTATCTTTTTCGCCAGTCCTACCAAGCCGCGAATCTGCGGGTCATGGTGGATGGGCGCGTGCGTCTGGAGGAACTGATCTGCGACGGGCTGATGGTCGCGACACCCGCCGGATCGACGGCTTATAATCTTTCCGCCCATGGCCCGATCCTGCCGCTCGAGGCGCCGCTGCTCGCCATGACGCCGGTCAGCGCTTTCAGGCCGCGGCGCTGGAGGGGCGCTCTGCTGCCGAACAAGGTAACCGTCGATATCGACATTCTCGAGCCGGAGAAGCGGCCGGTGAATGCGGTGGCCGACAATACCGAGGTCAAGTCGGTGCTGCATATTCGCATCGCCCAGTCGGAGCATGTCACGGCGCGCATTCTGTCTGATCCCGACCGCTCCTGGTCCGACCGTATTCTCGCCGAGCAGTTCAAGGATTGAGACGATGGCAATGCGACGGATATTGATGACCAGCCTCCTGCTTGCGGGATGGAGCGTCACAGCAGAGGCCGCGCCGGCGCAGGATGCCCTCCTGCCGGCATCGGTGATTTTCGCGACCAGCACCGGCTATTGGGAGGACGACGGCAACGCACCTGATGTCGAGCGGGCGCCGACGGGCGCCGAGAGCGTTGCCAATCCCGAGGGAGAGGCCGCGCAGCGCCGCGGCTATTACAAGCTCTTTGCCGTGCGCCAGCCGGACAGGACCTCGAAGGTCTATCTGCAGAAGATTGCCCAGACCGAGACCGGCCCGGCGATCGCCTCGACCATCGAGTTGCAGGAGTTCAGCGACCTGAAACCTTACGTGACCGATATACGCCCCGAGAATTCGAACGGCATCATCAAGCAGCCGGGGCTCTTCGCCACAGTCTATCTGAAGACCGACCCTGCGGCGGAGCCGGATGGCTGGACCGTGCTGATCGACGAATTCGGCGACATCACCGTCGAGAAGGCGACGAATTAACGGCTGGGACGTGTTCAAAGGGGCATCCAAGAGATGACACTGGGATTTCGCGACGGCGTCCTCTACGACGAGAAGAGGTCGAACTGGGACGCCGCCGGCCCCAGACCCATCCGTTGGTCCCTCTGGTATCCCGCCGCCGATGACGCGCAAAGCGACGTCCCGGAAAGAAGCTGGTTCCAGAAGGCGGCCGTCGCCCGCAATGCACCCATCCGATCGGAGGCCGAGCCCTATCCTCTCGTGCTGTTGTCGCATGGCACCGGCGGATCCGCGGCCGGACTGGAGTGGCTGGCGCGACGCCTGGTCGATCGCGGATTTGCGGCGCTCGGCGTCAGCCACCACGGCAATACCGGCATCGAGCCCTATCGCGCCGAAGGCTTTGCCTGCCTTTGGGAGCGGGCGCCTGATCTAAGCTACATGCTCGACCACCGCGACGAGTGGCTCAGCGATCTCTCTGGCCATATCGATACGAACAGCGTCTTCGCAGCCGGGTTTTCGGCCGGAGCTTATAGCGTGATGCTGCTTCTTGGGGCTGTCGCCCAGTTCTCGCAGTTCGAACCGTCCAGGATGAAACCGGGTGGCGCGCGCGGACCAAGGGAGTTTCCCGACCTTGCCGATCATATCCCGGCATTGCTGCGCACTAGCGATGTGTTTCGCGATTCGTGGGGCCGCATGTCGAAGTCCTACCGAGATGACAGAATCAAGGCCGCCCTCATCTGCGCGCCGGGCCGGTCCGTTCTCGGCTTCAGCGAGGAAAGCCTGAAAGCTGTCGATGCGCCTGCCCTTGTCCTGGTCGGCGATGCCGACACGGCGGCACCGGCCGAAGAATGTTCATCATGGCTGCATGCGCGGCTGCGGCGCAGCGCTCTTAAAATCTTCGGCGGCGGCCTTGGGCATTATGTCTTCGTGCCAGAGGGTACGGCGCTCGGCCTTGCCTTTGCGGCAGAACTTTTTACCGATCCCCCGGGCATCAAGCGCGCAGCCGTTCATGACGAGATTGCCGATCTGTCGGCAGCGCTGTTTCAAGACAGCAGCCTCATCGCGGAAAAGGTCACGAATTGAGGATGCCCTCGGAACGAAGACGTATTTGCTCCGCGCAGGTAACCCTGCATGTGAATCCTGTCGCCGCTCCTACTCTTTCACCCTGTCGCCGGCGAAGGTT
Source organism: Rhizobium indicum (assembly GCF_005862305.2). NCBI lineage: Bacteria > Pseudomonadati > Pseudomonadota > Alphaproteobacteria > Hyphomicrobiales > Rhizobiaceae > Rhizobium > Rhizobium indicum. Next base: position 830,760 of record NZ_CP054021.1, read on the forward strand.
TCCTTCATCGCGCGCAGGATGATGACTGCCGAGGCCGCGCCTGGATCGATGTGTCCGAGCGACCTCTCGCCGAGCCGGGCCGCCCTCCCCCGAGTTGCAACCATCGAACGGGTCGAATTCGCGCCGGTTTCGGCCGCCGCCAATATGCTGGTCCACATTTCGAGGCTACCGGCCGCCCGCGCCCGTGCAGTGACGGCGGCTTCGGTTGCGGGAATCCAGGCATCGAGCATCGTCTTGTCGCCGCGCTGGCCCTTTCCACGCTCCCTGATGCCGGCCGTCATCGCTTCGACGATCGCCGCCTGATCGGCAGTTGAAAGGTGTTCGTCCTCTTTCAGGACCTGGGCGGCCCTGCGAAATGCCGTGGCGTAAAGCGGTCCCGTGGATGCACCGACGGCATTCAGAAAGGCTGTCGCCGCCGACGTGAACACCTCTGATGGAAGCATGTGGTCGAGGTCGAGTTTCGCGAGTTCCCCGTTCACCGCCGTGAAGCCGAGCACCATGGTAATTCCATGATCGGCGTCACCGATAGCCCCGTCCAGATCCGAGAGACGGTCCTTCTCCGCTGCGATCGCAACGGAGATGCGATGAAACATCCTGCTGAGGTGGCGCGCCGCGCTTTCCGACATCATGATCCTCCCAGTTCGAGCAGGATGCGGCCCGTGTCAGCCGGGCGCATCTCTTATACCTTCAGTTCGCGACCCGCAGGAACGCGGTATCGCAAGGATGATGCAACAATTCCGTCAATTCCTGATCGAGGTGCAAGATCGATATGGATGCACCGACCATATCGAGCGAGGTGCAATAGTGTCCCACCCAATTCGCTTCTATCGCGATGCCTTTCGCACTCAGCCGCTGCTCGACACGCCGGAAGAGAATATAGAGCTCCATCAGCGGCGTTGCGCCGAAGGAATTGACCAATACTGCGACGCGGTCGCCCGATGCCGGCTTCATTTCCGCGAATATGCGATCCATCACCCGATCGGTGATTTCATCGGCGGTCATCATCTTTTCGCGAATGACGCCAGGTTCACCATGGATGCCCATGCCGATCTCGATGTGGTCGGGGCCAATTTCAAAGTTGTGGCGACGGGTCTGGGGAAGCGAGCACGGTTCCAATGCAACGCCCATCGTAAATGTCCGTGCGTTGGCCTTGCGCGTCGCCGTTTCGCAGGCGGCAAGCGACAGGCCGCGGTCGCAGGCCGCTCCGGCGACCTTGAAGATGAAGAAATTGCCGGCGACGCCGCGCCGGCCCTCCCTGTCTTCCAGCGGCGATGAGGCGATGTCGTCCGTCGTCACGACCGTGCGGACCGCGATGTTTTCCTCCGCCGCCATCTCGGCTGCCATTTCGAAATTCATGACGTCGCCGGCGTAGTTGCCGTAGACGAAAAGCACACCCTCTCCGCCGGACGCCGCCCTGGTGCATTGAAGGATCGGGCCGGGAGGCGGCGACGAGAAGATATTGCCGACAGCAACGGCATCGGCAAGACCCTTCCCGACATAGCCGAAGAACGCAGGCTCGTGTCCCGTGCCGCCGCCGATCACAAGACCGACCTTGCCGGCGCGCGGTCCTGTCCGGGCAACGAGCGCACGGCGAGAACTGTCGACCGGCTCGAGATAGGCAGCGTGCGCCTTCACTGCCCCGTCGAGCATTTCCTCGACGACCTCGTCGGGATTGTTCAGAAATTTCTTGATGTGAGTGCGAAAACCGGTCGCTGGCGGCGGCGTGCCAATTTCGACCCTCGGGCGTTGCAAAAGCTTCTGGTCGACCTCCGTCACACCGTCCGCATGCAGGATGCCACGGCCCGTCGCGGCATCGGTGATCAGCACGTTGACGTAGCCGCCGCGAAGGGCTGCCAGGATTGCCGGCACCTTGTCGAAACCGCCGGCGACAGCGATACGCAGACCGATCCTCTTCAGCATGTCGAGTGATATTCCGATCGTGCGGTCGTCAAGCGGCCCGGCGACCGGGCGGCCCTGCCCGTCGATGAAACGTCCGGCGACGATGCCTGCGGCATCCTTCGCCAGATATTGCTGCAACGATACCGACTCGAAGAATCCGCTGGTATGGATGGTCGAATTCGGGCGCATGGAGGCGATACCGAAAATCACCTTGTTGGCGCGTGAAAGCGCCCCGAACTGACTTTCGATCAATGGCTCACGCAACAGGATATTACGGACATCCGGAGCGGATACGATCGCTGGAGATGCGATATTGATCAGCCGCGCGTCCACGGCATCGGCAAAGGCCGCTGCGCAAAGTTCGGGTGTATAGGCGAATGTCGCACTGGTTCCGCCGGTTGCCTGGACCACCGTGACGTCCTGCAGGCCGCTTATCGAGGTCTGCTCACCGACCGCCATGACCGTGCGGCCCCAGACGACGGCCAGCGTATCACCGGATTTCAAAAGCCTCTGCAGCGCCTGAGCGCCTGCGCGCCCGAGACGGTCGATGAGCGGGCGGGTATTGTCGTCGCTCGGAACGACGAGACAGTCCTGCAGACCGAAATGCCGTTTCAACTCCTGAGCAATCGTCAGCGAACTCAGGCGCGACGGCTCGATGGAGATATTGACGATACCGCGGGCGCGCGCATCGGCGAGATAACTGTTCACGGTTGCCCGCGAAATCCCCATGGTATCGGCAATGTCGCCCTGCGTCATGCCGTCCTCATAATAGAGCCAGCAGGCCCAGACATAGGGATCATCGCCAAACCGCAGCGGGATGGGCTCAGACGTATCGTCGGCGCTGTTTCGCACGCTACCGTTCTTCCGCGCTGATGATGTCTTGACGGTCATCCTGTCTGGCTTCCCTGCGAGGTTCAAATCGCCCGCGAAGATGAGCGTAAAGGCTCCGGTTTTCAACATTCTCCCGCACAATGATTTCCGGCCGCCAAAGCGGCCGGAAGGTGATGCTCGGGAGGATCACGGGCTCTCACCAAAGCCCGCTGTTTTTATGCGGATGGCCGAAGCTTTGCCTCGACGCCAAGTGCGAGCGACTGGAGGATAAGCGCGCAGGAGGTGGCGCCAGCATCCAGAACGCCAAGCGAACGTTCGCCGAGCCTGCTTGCCCGGCCGATTCTGGCCACTAGGTCGCGGGTGCTGTCGCGGCCGGCCTCCGCGGCGGAAACGAGAATATTCAGCGATTCCGCAAACGACTTTCCATCGCTATTGGCCAGATCGAACGCCTCTATGGCGGGTACGAGCGTATCGAGAAGGGTCTTGTCGCCGACTTTCGCGGATCCGATCGCCTGAATACCTTCAAGACCATTGTGCAGCATTGCGCTGAACATCCCCGCATCGATCTGTACAGCCTTTTCAATCGTTTCAGCGAACTGAATGAACATGACGCCGTAGAGCGGTCCCATGGAGCCGCCGATTTCCGTCATCAGCACTGTGCCGAGCGTGTCGAGAGCTTCTGCGAGCGACATGTCTGCGCCCTTGATCCGTTCGGCTGCCATGCCAAATCCCTTGGCCATGTTAACCCCGTGATCGCCGTCGCCGATCTTGCCGTCGATCTCGCTGAGATAAGCGCGATTCTCGATGATCCGATCCGCGAGCGAGAAAACGATGTCGCCCGAGGACGCGTTGTCAAATTGCTGCATTCGCCTGTCTCCCATCAAGGCATTGCCGGGCAGTGGACATCGACGTCGAGTAGCGTCTTCAACTCATCGTCAAGCGCCATGACGGTCAGCGTCGCACCGACCATTTCCAACGAGGTGAAGTAATTTCCGATATAGGTCTTGTAGATTTTCAGTCCGCGCCCGGTAATCTCGGTTTCGATGGTGTCGTGAAGGATATAGAGCTCGTTCAAGGGCGTCGCGCCAAGGCCGGAGACGATGATGGCCACCTCGGTTCCGGATGCCAGGCCGTGATCGTCCAGAACGATCCTGGCCATTTCGCGTGCGACCTCGGCGGCAGGCTTCAGCGGCTCGACCCGGACCCCCGGCTCGCCGTGATGGCCAATGCCGACCTCCATCGTGCCCGGCGCAATCTGGAAGTTGGGATGCCCGACGGCGGGCAGCGTGCAGGGACCGAGGCCGATGCCGATGGAGCGGCAATTGTCGATCGCTCTTTGCGCTGTCGCCTGCACTTCCTCAATGCTCGCCCCCTGCTCAGCTTTGGCACCCGCGCACTTCCACATGAATATTTCGCCGGCGACGCCGCGTCGCTTCTCACGCTCATCGGGTCCGGCCGAACATACGTCGTCATTGGCGACGACGGTCGCGATCGTGATGCCTTCCTTGGCGGCGAGCTTGATCGCCATCTTCACATTCATGTTGTCACCGGCATAATTGCCGTAGAGGCAGACAACGCCGTTGCCGCCATTGGCTTCGCGCGCGGCATCGAGAAAACTCTTGGCCGTCGGCGACGAAAAGAGCTCACCCACCGCGACGGCATCCAGCATGTTGCGTCCGGTATAGCCGATAAAGGCAGGCTCATGGCCGGAACCGCCACCGGTGATGACGCCGACCTTGCCCGCGACGGGCGCATGGCGCGCAACGATGACGCGCGGATTGCCGTTGCCGAGCCTGACCATATCGGCATGCGCCTTGACGAAGCCCTTGACCGTATCCTCGACGACCTCGTCCGGATTGTTGATAAACCGCTGCATGGTTCCTCCTGTTTTCCGCGTGTCAGACAATGGTATAGCCGCCATCGACCAGAAGATCCGCGCCGTTGATCATCTCGGCGCCGCTCGATGCCAGAAACACCGCCGCCGCAGCAATCTCCTCGGGATAGGCGAAGCGTCCCGTCGGGATGCGCTTCTTCAGCTCCTCGCCGCGCGGGTTATCCCAGGCCTTTCTTCCGAGCTCGGTCAGAACCACCGTCGGCGAAATCGTATTGACGGTTATGCCGTGTTTCCCCCACTCGGCGGCGAGCGTCTTGGAAAGACCGATGACGCCGAATTTGGAGGCGCAGTAAGCCACGTGCTGATCGATCGCGACCGTGCCGGCCTGCGAGGCGATATTGATGATCCTACCGCCCTTGCCGGCCTTGAGCATGACCCGGCCTACAGCCTGAGAGACGAGGAACGTTCCCTTAAGATTGATGTCGATGGTTCTGTCCCAGGCCTCCAGGGTGAGATCCTCGGCGGGGGCGAGCATGGCGACACCGGCGCTGTTGACGACGATGTCGATATGGGCGAAGGCCGCCTGCGCCGCAGCGATGACGGCTTCCACCGATTGCGGGTTGGAAACGTCGCAGACGAAGGATTTCGCGCCATTTCCGAGGGCGTCGGCCTTGGATTTCGCGACCGTTTCATTGATGTCGATGACGCCGACGACCGCGCCCTTGGCGGCAAATGCCGATGCGATGGCATCGCCGATACCGGAGGCGCCGCCCGTTACCAGGGCGACCTTGCCGCCCAGCGAAAAATTCAGATCAATCTGTTTTGAATCGGTCATGGATCTTTTCCCGGCTTGTCTGAGAAATGGGGCGGGCGAACCCGCCCCACCAAATGGATTATTTACGTGTCGCGAGCAGCTTGTCGACGTTTTCGGCCGTCACCGGCGTCCACGGCACGTTGTAGTTCTTGTCCTTGCCGTCGTTCCACGGCATGTCCTTGTAGGTCGCCCAGATATCGGACTGCGGCTTGTAGTCGCCCTTCCTGGCGTGGAAGATGGCAAGATCGAGAGCGCCCTGAGCCTGTGCCCGTGCGTCCTGCAGGATCGACGTCATCTCGCCGGCCTTGACGGCGCGAAGAGCGTCGGTGATGCCGTCGATGCCGGCGATCGCAAAGCTCTTCTCATCGAGCCCCGCAGCCTTGATCGCCTCGATGGCGCCAAGCGCCATCTCGTCGTTCTGGCCGATCACGCCGTTGATCTGTTTCGGGTGCGCGGTCAACCAGTTCTCCATCAGCGTCTGCGCTTCGGCACGTGACCAGTTCGCCGTCTGGTCTTCGAGGACCTTCACGTCAGGGCATTCGGCGAGCGCCTTCTTATTGCCTTCCAGGCGCGAGATCTGAGCGGACTGACCGACCGGGCCTTCGAGGATGACGACATTGCCCTTGCAGCCAAGCTTGTCGAGGACGGTCTTGGCTTCCATATAGCCCGAGATGGTATCGTCGGAACCGACATAGGAGGTCAGCAGGTCGGAATTGACGCGGGTGTTCGAACCGATCACCGGAATGCCGGCATCCACCGCCGACTGTACGGCTGCTGCGCCCGCATCGACGTCGATCGGTGCAAAGATGATCGCATTGTATTTCTGCGTGACCATCGTCTTGAACTGATCCTGCTGAACCAGCGCGTCATAGCGACCGTCGAAAACAGTCAGCTCGACCTCGCCGCTCTTGACAGCAGGATGCTCCTGCATCGCTGCCGCCCAGATCTGCATGAACTCCGCATTGAGGCCGTAAGGAGCTGCCCCGATCTTGATCTTTTCCTGGGCCACGGCCGACGAGGCCAGCAAGGCAGTTGCCGAAGCAAGCGCAATCATAAGCTTTCTCATTTCAATATCCTCCACTTTAAGTTTTAGCGGCCGGCATGGCTCGCCTCTGCAACGCGCCGGCAAGGGCCGGCACGGTTTCCGATGGGGCTCAGGCCCCGTAAGTTCGCTTCTGGTCGAGCATCACGGCGCCGACGATCAGGGCACCTTTCAACACCTGCTGGTAGTAGGATTGGATCCCCATCAGATCGAGGCCGTTGTTCATGACGCCGATGATGAGCGCACCGATCAGCGTGCCCGTCACCCGGCCGACACCGCCCGACAGACTTGTGCCGCCGATGACGACCGCCGCAATCGCGTCCAGCTCATAGGCGATACCCGCCTGCGGCAAGGCCGAGCCCGTACGGGCGCTGAGCAGCATGCCGGCCAGACCGGCAAGACCGCCGGAAATGACATAGACAGTGAAGCGGATGCGGCCGATGTCGATACCGGAGGTCTTCGCCGCATGCGGATTGCCTCCGACGGCATAGATGTAGCGGCCGAAGCGCGTCCGGCTGAGGATCCACCACGAAGCCGCGAAAACGACGGCGAGAATGATGACGGGTGCAGGGATGCCGAAGACATCACCGGTGCCGATCCACCGGAAGGCCGGCGTCAGGGCGGGAACAGGGCGACCGCCGCCATAGATCAGCGTCAAGCCGCGCGCGGCCGAAAGCATGCCAAGGGTGGCGACGAAGGCCGGAACGGAAAATCGCGAGACGATCGCCCCCGATATCGCGCCGCAGGCAACGCCGACCAGGATGCCGACCGCAAGCCCGATGGCCACCGGATAGGGCGCACCGGCGATCGCCGCCGTGGCAGAGGTCGTCGAGAAGCTGGCGCTGACAATGCCGGCAAGCGCCACGACGGAACCGACCGAAAGATCGATGCCGCGGGTCAGGATCACGAAAGTCATGCCGATGGCAAGCACGCCGTTGATCGAAGTCTGCAGCAGCACATTGGAAATATTGCCGCCGGTCAGGAAGAACTCGTTCGAGAACGAAAGGACCACTACGAGAAGCAGAAAAGCGAGAAAGATACCGTATTCCTGAATCAACAGTCGCCGCCGATCCGAACTGAACCAGCCGCCGGCATTGCTATCGTCGCTCTCTGACACTCTTGCTTGCTCCTCTGGCGCCGTAAGGATGACCTGATCCTGATCAGGTCGATAGGTGGACGAGTGATTGGGCATCCGTTTCCTCCCGGCTGTAAATTCCCGCGCTCCTGCCGGCGCGCATCACCATGATACGGTCCGACATGCCCAGAACTTCGTCGATTTCCGATGAGATCATCACGACCGTTCCGCCAGCCGTGGCAAAATCACAGATGATGCGGTAGATTTCGCGCTTGGCGCCGACATCGACGCCACGTGTCGGCTCATCAAGGAGCAGCACCTTCGGATTGCGCAGAAACCATTTTCCGAGCACCACTTTCTGCTGATTGCCGCCTGACAGTCCCGAGACCGGCATGGTGTCCCGGGCGGCCTTGATCTGAAATTGCGCCTGTATCCGGCGGCTGGCCTCGGCCTCGCGGCGGCGGCTCATGGCAAAGGAAGGGCTCATCTCCGGTAAGCTTGCCATGCAGATGTTGGCACGAACGGAGTCAGAGAGATTGAGGCCCGTGAGCTTGCGATCCTCCGTCACCAGCGCCAGGCCACTTGCCATCGCATCCGCCGGCTTCGACACCGAGATGCGGGCACCGTCGACGATGATCCTGCCGTCGGAAGATTTTTCGAGGCCAAAAAGGCAATTGAAGATCTCGGTTCGCCCCGAGCCCATCAGCCCGTAGATGCCGAAGATCTCGCCCTTGCGGGCGGAGAAGGAAATGTCCTCGATCTTGTTCGGGCAACTCAGCGCCGTAACCTCGAGGCCGGTTTCGGATGTCGGCGTGTTGGTCTTGACATATTCCTCGGCCAGTTCCCGGCCAACGATCATCCGGATGAGATCCGGACGGCTGATCTGCTTGAGATCTCCGCTGCCGACATAGGCGCCGTCGCGAAACACGGTATAGGAATCGGCGATCTGGAAGATTTCCGAAAGCCGGTGCGAGACATAGACGATGCCGCGTCCCTGCGCCTTCAGGCGCCGGATGGCCGCGAAGAGCTGCTGAGCCTCTTTCTCACCGATTGCCGAGGTTGGCTCATCCATGAAGATGACCTCAGCATCGTGGCTTAGCGCCTTGGCGATCTCGACGAGCTGCATCTGCGCAACGGAGAGGTTCATCATGTATTGGGTGGCGCGGATATCGAATTCGAGATCGTCGAGAAGCCCTTGGGCGGAGCGGTTCATCGTCCGGAAATCGATACCGCCGAAACGTGTCGAGGGCTCGCGGCCGAGATAGATGTTTTCCGCCACCGTCATGTGCGGAACCGGGCTCAGCTCCTGCTCGATGATGGCAATGCCGGAGGCGAGCGCGTCGGCGGGACCGGCAAAGTCCACGTCCTTGCCACGACGGCGGATCGAGCCAGCATCGCGATTATGGATACCCATGAGGATCTTGAGAAAGGTCGACTTGCCTGCGCCGTTACCGCCGCAAAGTGCGTGGACCGAGCCGGCGCGAAGTTCGAAGCGGCCGTCGCGCAATGCCGCGACACCACCAAAGGACTTCTTCAGCCCTTCCACATCCAGCAAAAGCTCCACCCTCTTCTCCTCCACACATGCACCGGCAACCGATTGGCGGGAGCCGATCGACATCGGTGATCTCCAGCCCCGATATCGACAATGACATTATTCGACATCGACTCGACAAATGTCAAGTCAGTGTCGAACATATAAATGCGAGGGCGGCTCAGCGGACCTTCCGCCGAAAACGTCAAGGCGATCGATCGTCTCGATGAGGTGAAATGATAAGTTCTTACGCCGAACCAGAGCTATGATCGCCTCGACGATCGAGCCGCTGAAGCGGGCAGGACTGCAGCCTTCCAAAACAAAAAAAGCCCCGTCTCCGGGGCTTTGTTATTTCAATCCATCGTCAATCCGATCAGTCGACATCCTCGACAACCGCGTCGGCGGCGCCGCTGATGCGGTGAGCGAGTGCTGCTTCCATGAACTCGTTCAGGTCGCCGTCGAGAACGTCGTCCGGCGCGCTGCTGGCGACGCCGGTGCGCAGGTCTTTGACCATCTGGTAGGGCTGCAACACGTAGGAGCGGATCTGGTGACCCCAGCCGATCTCCGTCTTGGAAGCGGCTTCGGCACTGGCGGCGTCCTCACGCTTCTTCAATTCGGCTTCATACATGCGGGCACGCAGCATGTCCCAGGCCTTGGCGCGGTTCTTGTGCTGCGAGCGCTCCTGCTGGCACTGTACGACGATACCGGTCGGGATATGCGTGATGCGTACGGCCGAGTCGGTGGTGTTGACGTGCTGGCCGCCGGCGCCCGACGAACGGTAGGTATCGATACGGCAGTCGCTTTCGTTGATCTCGATCTGGATCGAGTCGTCGACAACCGGATAGACCCAGATCGACGAGAAGGAGGTGTGGCGACGCGCATTGCTGTCGTAGGGCGAGATGCGCACCAGGCGGTGCACGCCCGATTCCGTCTTCAGCCAGCCATAGGCATTGTGGCCCTTGACGAGCAGGGTCGCGGACTTGATGCCCGCCTCTTCGCCGTCATGGACTTCGAGAAGCTCGACCTTGAAGCGCTGGCGTTCGGCCCAGCGGGTGTACATGCGCAAAAGCATGTTCGCCCAGTCCTGGCTTTCGGTGCCGCCGGCGCCGGAATGGACTTCGAGATAGGTGTCGTTGCCGTCAGCTTCGCCGGAGAGCATGGCTTCCACCTGGCGGCGCGCGGCCTCGGCCTTCAAGGCCTTCAGCGTATCCTCGGCTTCCTTGACGACGCTCTGGTCGCCCTCTTCCTCGCCAAGCTCGATCAGCTCGATATTGTCGTTCAGCTGCTGCTCAAGCTGCTTGACGCCGTTGATGCCGTCATCGAGCTGCTGGCGCTCGCGCATCAGCTTCTGCGCTTCGGAAGCGTCGTTCCAGAGGTTCGGATCCTCTGCCTTGTTGTTCAACCAGTCCAGCCGTCTTATCGCCTGGTCCCAGTCAAAGATGCCTCCTCAGCAGGGTGATAGCCTGCTTGGTTTCATCGACCACGTTTTCGATTTCCGCTCGCATTTTCCTGCTTCTCTGTCTCGGTCTTCTTCAGGTGCTGGTGACATAGAGACGCCCGCCGCGGATGTAAAGGGCCGCGGCGGGCGTGCAAAATTCAGGCCTCGGTCAGAACAGGCCGGGCGTGCCGGTCTGGACGGCCTGGTTCGCCTGCGGCGAGGTCTTCAGGATTTCCTCCGGCGCCATGGTGCTGTCCATGCCGATCACGGAGAAGCTGTCGGCCGGGCCGGTGCCGGGCTTGAAGGCCTCGATGATGGTGTTCGGATCGCCTTCGCCAGCCGCCATGCCGGTCTTGCGGTCGATCGAAATCAGGTTCATGCCTGATGGAATGACGAATTTCGATTCCGGCGTGTCCTTGACGGCAGCCTGCATGAATTCGTTGAAGATCGGGGCGGAGAGACCGCCGCCGGTGCCGCCGCGGCCGAGCGGGCCCGGCGTATCGAAGCCCATATAGAGGCCGGCGACCAGATCCGGGGTGAAGCCAACGAACCAGGCATCCTTCTCGTCATTGGTGGTGCCGGTCTTTCCGGCGACGTCGCGACCGCCGAGATCGATCTTGCCGGCAGCGGTGCCGCGCTGGATGACGCCCTGCATCATCGAGGTGATCTGGTACGCGGTCATCGGATCGAGAACGGTTTCGCGATTGTCGACGACATTCGGCTCTTCCTGGTTCTGCCAGTCACCGGCATTGCAGCCCTCGCAGAGACGCTCCTCATGCTTGAAGATCGTCTTGCCGTAGCGATCCTGGATGCGGTCGATCAATGTCGGCTTGATCTGCTTGCCGCCATTGGCGATGACCGAATAGGCCGAGACCATGCGCAGCACCGTCGTGTCGCCAGCGCCGAGCGACATGGAGAGAACCGGCATCATGTGATCGTAAATGCCGAAGCGCTCGGCATATTCCGCGACGATGTTCATGCCGAGGTCGTTGGCGAGGCGCACCGTCATCAGGTTGCGCGAATGCTCGATGCCCGAACGCAATGTCGACGGGCCGCCGGATTCGCCGCCGTAGTTTTCCGGCCTCCAGACTTGGCCGCCCGAGACGATTTCGATCGGCGCGTCCATGATGACCGAAGCCGGCGTATAACCATTGTCCATCGCCGCCGCGTAGACGAAAGGCTTGAACGAGGAGCCCGGCTGGCGCATCGCCTGGGTGGCGCGGTTGAATTCGGACTGGGCGTAGGAGAAGCCGCCGACCATGGCGAGCACGCGGCCGGTCTTCGGATCCATGGCGACCAGGCCACCTTGCACCTTCGGCGGCTGCTGCAGGCGATAAGAGGTCGACGCGTCGTCACCGAGCTTTGCGACATAGACAACGTCACCGGGGGACACGGCGCCGACCGGCGATTTCGTGGTCTTGCGGGCGCCGTCGGCCGAACGGAAGGCCCACTGCATGTTCTTGGCGTCGATCGTGCCGCGTTGACGGTCGGCCGCAACCTTGCCGCTGCCATCCTTGGCCGGCTGCAGGCCGATGTCGACGGTGCTGTCTGACACGGCGAGTACCACGGCAAGCCGCCATTCCGGCACATCGGACAGTGCGGGAATATCGGCAAGCGCCTTGCCCCAATCACCGCTCGCATCGATCTGCTTGATCGGGCCGTGGAAACCGCGGCGCTCGTCGTAAGTGACCAGACCGTCCTGCAGCGCCTTGCGGGCAGCGATCTGCATCTGCGGATCGAGCGACGTGCGCACCGAAAGGCCGCCCTCATAGAGGACCTTTTCGCCGTACTGGTCGATCAGCTGGCGGCGCACGGCTTCGGCGAAATAATCCGAAGCAAAGAGCGAGGGGCCGGTGGTGCGGGCGGTGACGCCGAGCGGCTGCTTCTTGGCTTCCTCGCCGTCAGGCTGGCTGACATAGCCGTTCTCGACCATCCGGTCGATCACCCAGTTGCGACGCTCGAGCGCAGCTTCCGGATGGCGGAAGGGATGGTAATTGGCGGGCCCCTTCGGCAGCGAGGCGAGATAGGCGGCCTCGGCGACGGTCAGTTCTGTTACGGATTTGTTGAAATAGGTGAGAGCGGCGCCGGCGATGCCGTAGGAATTCATGCCGAAGAAGATCTCGTTCAGATAGAGCTCGAGGATCTTGTCCTTGCTGTAGGCCTGCTCGATGCGGAAGGAGAGGATCGCTTCCTTGATCTTGCGGTCGATCGTCTGGTCCGAGCTCAAAAGGAAGTTCTTGGCCACCTGCTGGGTGATGGTCGAGGCGCCGACCGGGCGGCGGCCGGAACCGAAATTCTGCAGGTTGACGAGGATTGCGCGGCCGAGACCGGTGAGATCAACACCCGGATGATTGTAGAAATTCTTGTCTTCGGCCGACAGGAACGCGGCCTTGACGCGGTCTGGGACGGCCTGGATCGGCAGGAAGAGACGCTTTTCCTTGGCGTATTCGGCCATCAAAGCGCCGTTGCCGGCATGGACGCGGGTGGTCACCGGCGGCGCATAGCTGTTCAGAACGGCATAGTCCGGGAGATCCTTCGCGACGTTGGCGAGATAGATGGCAACACCCGCCGCCGCGACCAGAAACAGGACGCAGGCCATTCCGAAGAAATATCCAAAAAGTCTAACCATATTTCAGCTACCGGTCTTTTCGATCTTCAATCGGCGCAGCCGCAACGATTGCACAGATCAAGGCAATTTGCACGTTGCGCGGCTTACTCTATGAGCGCTACCGCCACAAGCCGATTCCGCGCCTCAGGCTGCGAAACATAAGCCGGAGTAACGGCGCGAATGTGAGCAAAATAGGGCTTCCTGCGCCGCATTCACCGCTGCGGCCGCGTTTCATTAGAACTGTCACATCCAAGCAACGCCCGTCGCCGCCGCCAATCTGAGGTATCTTGCTCAGAATTTGATTCATGCGGCGCACTTAAATATTTGTTTTTATGAATCTTTGTTTTTATGCGGCCGCCGTGCCGCAGCCGCTACAGATTTTTGGGCGGCCGTCAGCCGCCATTCGCCATGACGGCGGCGCGGTATCGCTTGACTGCGTCGGTCAAGAGACCGGCGATCTTGCCGCGCCAAGCCTCGTCGAGCAGCAGTTTCTCGTCCTCGGCATTCGAGAGGAACCCGATCTCGAGAAGGATCGACGGCACGTCGGGCGCCTGCAGCACGCGGAAGCCGGCATGGCGGTGCGGATTGTTGATAGTGCCGACCTGATCCTTGAAAGAATTCAGCACACTCTCGGCCAGCGAGATAGAGAAGGCCTGGGTCTCGCGCCGCGTCAGATCGAGCAGGATGTCGGCAACCTCGGGCGGCTCGGCAACCGTCTCCTTGCCGGCGATCTGGTCGGAGAGGTTTTCGCGTTCGGCAAGGTCGGCGGCGAGCTTGTCGGATGCCTTGTCGGAGATCGTGTAGACGGTGGCGCCGCGGATATCCTTCTGCTTCAGCGTATCGGCATGCAGCGAAATGAAGAGGCCAGCATGGTTCTGGCGGGCGATCAGCACGCGCTGCGAAAGCGACAGGAACTCGTCGTCCTCGCGCGTCAGGAAAGCCTTGATGCCCGGTTCCTTGTTCAAGCGGTCGGTCAAAGCCTTGGCGAAGGCAAGCGTCACCTGCTTTTCCTCGGTCTTGGTGTCGACGCCGATCGCGCCGGTGTCGATGCCGCCATGGCCGGCGTCGACGGCGATGACGAAATCGCCGGGAGCAGCCTTTTGCGGTGCCGGAATGGCGCTCGTCGTCTGCGCTGCCTCGGTCCGATCGCTCCAGGATTGCGTCTTCACCAGTTCGGCAAAGGCCTTCTTGTCGATCATCTCCGCATCGAGCACCAAGCGATGGCCGTTGCCCGTCTCATCGGCCTGCACCTTGGCAAGCGCCAGCTTCACCGGCCCTGCCGTCGTCAGCACGATGCGGGCGCTCTCTTCGTCCATCTTGCCGTAGCGGATATCCTTGAACAGGCCGCGGGCGGCGAGATCTTTCGCCGGAAAACCGAAGGCTGTCGCCGGCAAGTCAACAACGATGCGTTCGGGATTGGCGATATAGTGGACTGAGAAACGCGGCTCGCGATCGAAATCGATGACGATGCGGGTCCTTGCGTCGTCGCCGACGATGCGCGCACCGTAGGCAAGCAGCGGATCCCTGGCTTCGACAGAGCTGGCAGCGGCCGGCAGCAGACTAGCAGCCAAAAGCGCCGCCAGAACCCGCCTTGCGAATGTCGATCGCCGCGCTGCGGATTTCGCCGCGATCCGAGCCCTCTTAAACAATAAACCGCCACACCCTATCTGTATTGCAATGGACCCGACGCGGCTGCGGCCAACGTCCTGTGACGAAACACCCGCTGCAGCCTGCCGAATCGCGATCACTTTATCCCCAGTTTGTATGCGTTGCGAAATCCATCAATATTATGGCACATTTGGCTTTTCCCTTGCTATTGTGACACAGAAAACATACAACGAATTTCAGGGTAAAGTGTTGACGGGATAGAGTCGCCGCAAAGGCTGCCAGCCAGATCAGGACCTGGCGCCACACCGGTCATCGTCCGCCGTCTCATGCGCTTAATCCCTAGAACTGGATCCTGATTTTCCGGCTTATTGTCGGAATTCATTGGTGGATCAGCCACCACGCTCTCAGGGAGCAAACTCATCGGACCCGAACGGGTCTTCGTATTTGTCGATCACGCTTGGTTGTTGATGGTTTCGCAGCAGGTTTTATCTGAAGTGTACAGGCCCCGGACCGAAATGGTTCCGGCTGCGGTCTGGCTGCTGCCCTCCCCCTCGCATCAGGCGCGACTTTCATTATCCGGCGCGGCCACAGTGGACCGCATTCTTTCTGTTTCAACAGCAGTCGGGAATGCGCTCTCGCGGCCACGCCGAGGAGCACAGCTTACATGGCAGACAAAATGCTTATCGATGCGTCTCACGAGGAAGAGACGCGCGTCGTTGTCGTTCGCGGGAACCGCATAGAGGAATTTGACTTCGAGTCCCAGCACAAGAAGCAGATCCGCGGCAACATCTATCTTGCAAAGGTAACGAGGGTCGAACCCTCGCTGCAGGCCGCCTTCGTCGATTACGGCGGCAACCGGCACGGCTTCCTGGCCTTCGCCGAAATCCATCCCGACTATTATCAGATACCGCTTGCCGACCGTCAGGCACTGCTTCGGGCCGAAGCCGAGGAGCATCGCCGCGACGAAGACGTCGAGCATGTCGAAACCGCGCCGATGGTCGATCTTTCCAAGCAGGATCAGCCGGATGTCGGCATCGTGCCGGCAGAGACCCCGGAAACGGCTGCCGTAACGGAAGAGACCGCAGCGGTAGAGGCCGCGGCATCACCCGAGGCCACCGAGGAAGCGCCGGCCAAGAAGGCCAGGCCGCGCCGCAGCCGCAAGAAGGTCGTAGAACCGGTTGCCGAGACGACCGCGACCGAGGACGCTGTTCCCACAGACGTCGAAGCCGAAGGCGCTTCGAGCGTCGACAATGAGGATGACGGTTCGACCGGCGGCGCGATGGCCGCGATGGTGGAAACTGACTCGATCTCCGAGGACGTCGATACCAGCAAGCGTCGCCACGATGACGACGACGACGATGACGATCACGGTGAAGAGGAAGTCATCGAATCCGTCGGCGCCGAAGACGCGATGGAAGAAGTGCCGGACCGCGTGCAGCGCAAGCCGCGCAAGCAGTACCGCATTCAGGAAGTCATCAAGCGCCGCCAGATCCTGCTCGTGCAGGTCGCCAAGGAAGAGCGCGGCAACAAGGGTGCAGCCCTTACCACCTATCTCTCGCTCGCCGGCCGCTATTCCGTGCTGATGCCGAACACGGCGCGCGGCGGCGGCATTTCCCGCAAGATCACCAATCCTGCCGACCGCAAGCGCCTGAAGGAAATTGCGCGCCTGCTCGAGGTGCCGCAGGGCATGGGCGTCATCCTTCGCACCGCCGGTGCCAACCGCACCAAGGTCGAGGTCAAGCGCGACTTCGAATATCTGATGCGCCTCTGGGAGAATGTGCGCACGCTGACGCTGGCGTCCACCGCTCCCTGCCTCGTCTATGAGGAAGGCTCGCTGATCAAGCGTTCGATCCGCGACCTCTACAACAAGGATATCAGCGAAGTCATCGTTTCCGGCGAAGAAGGCTATCGTGAAGCGAAAGACTTCATGAAGATGCTGATGCCGAGCCATGCCAAGGTGGTTCAGCCCTACCGCGACATCCATCCGATCTTTTCGCGTTCCGGCATCGAGGCTCAGCTCGACCGCATGCTGCAGCCGCAGGTGACGCTGAAATCTGGCGGCTACTTGATCATGAACCAGACCGAAGCGCTGGTCTCGATCGACGTCAACTCCGGCCGCTCGACCCGCGAACATTCGATCGAGGACACCGCGCTGCAGACGAACCTCGAGGCTGCAGACGAAGTCGCCCGCCAGCTTCGCCTTCGCGACCTTGCCGGCCTGATCGTCATCGACTTCATCGACATGGAAGAGAAGCGCAACAACCGCGCCGTCGAGAAGAAGCTGAAGGAATGCCTGAAGAACGACCGCGCCCGCATCCAGGTCGGCCGGATCTCGCATTTCGGCCTGCTCGAAATGTCGCGCCAGCGCATCCGCGCTTCAGTTCTCGAATCGACCACGCAGGTGTGCTCGCATTGCGGCGGCAGCGGCCATGTGCGTTCGCAGTCCTCCGTCGCGCTGCATGTCCTGCGCGGCATCGAGGAATATCTGCTCAAGAACACCACGCACAACATCACCGTGCGCACCACGCCTGACATCGCGCTCTACCTGCTCAACCACAAGCGCCAGACGATCGTCGATTATGAGAGCCGCTTCGGCGTCGCGATCATGATCGATGCGGACGGCTCGGTCGGCGCGCAACATTTCGCGATCGATCGCGGCGAGCCGGTGGAAAACCCGGTCAAGATTGAAACCCTCTTCAACTTCGCAGCCATTCCCGAGGATGACGACGACGATATCGTCATCGAAGTGGATGAGGAGGAAGACGAGGAACTCGAGGAAAAGCCGGCCGTTTCCGAGCGGCCCGTTGCGGCCCGCGCGGAAAGCGAAGCCGACGGAAATCGCAAGCGCAAGCGCCGCAGGCGCCGCCGCGGCCGCAACGGCAATGCCGAACAGCCGGTATCGGCAGGCGAAGCCGGCGACGAGGATGAGGACGGCGACGACGAGGGCGGCGAAGGTGATGAAAACACCGAAGCCACGCCCGAGACACGCGCTGAAAGCGAGGAATCGCAGCGCCGCAAGCGCCGCCGTCGCGGCAAGCGTGGCGGCCGTCGCAATCGCGCCGAGGATGGTTCCGAACTGACGGCTGGCGAAGCCGGTGAAGACAATGGTGGCGACGAGGACGAAGGCGACGACGTTTCGAACGACGGCGCTCCGGGCGAAGCCGTAGCGGTCGAAGCGATTGCCGAACAGGCCGACGAAGGCCAGGCCGCGATGGCAGCCGTGGAGAGCGCGCCTGTCATAACCGAAGAGGTGAAGCCCGCCCGTGCCCGCGGCCGCCGCAAACCGGCTGCAGCGCCGGTCGAGGAACCGGTTGCAGCGCCGGTCGAGGAACCGGTTGCAGAGACGGCCCCTGCGGTCGAGCCCGAACCGGAATTGGTGGAAGCCTCCGCCGATCTCGAAACGGCCGTTCAGGAAGAAGCAAAGCCGGTTCGCGCCAACCGCGAATCCAACATCTCCTCCTCCGAGCCGACGGTGAAATCCACCCGCGTCGAGAATGGCGAAGGCGATGACGGCAAGCCCAAGAAAGCCGGCTGGTGGCAGCGCCGTGGCTTCTTCTGAACGCTGATTTTCGGACGTAAACACTGAAATCCGGCCGCGGCGACGTGGCCGGATTTTCGTTTATGACGAGGGCTCGTGGCCGAGCTTGAATAACGTGGCGCAGATGTGTATATTTTGCGATATTCATACACATGAGGCGCGATCGTGCGGACAAATATAGATATCGATGATGCCTTGCTCGACGCGGCAATGACCGCCACCGGACTGGCGACAAAAAAGGCCACCGTCGAACAAGCGTTGCAAAATCTTGTCGAGAGGCACCGCCGTGGCAATGCCATCGCAAACCTTGCAGGAATAGGTTGGGAAGGCGACCTGGACGTGATACGTCGCGACCGGCCCGACGATAAACGGTGATCGTCGTCGACAGTTCGGTCTGGATTGCGCATCTGCGTGGGATAGAAAGCGCCGCCAGATGGCGGCTGCAGAACATCGAGGATCCGCTGGATATTGTTGTCGGGGACCTGATCCTTTTGGAAGTGCTTCAGGGCGCGCGCAATGAACGCCATGCAACGGTGGTCGAAGAAAGCCTACGCCAGTTCACAGTCCGCCCGATGCTTGGCGACAGCCTCGCCGTCAAGGCGGCTCGTAACTATCGCCTGCTGCGAGAACGCGGCATCACGGTGCGCAAGACCATCGATGTGATCATCGGCACCTTCTGCATTGAGGAAGGCTATGCGCTCTTGCACGATGATCGCGACTTCGATCCGATGACCGAGCATCTCGGCCTCAGGATCGCCTGACTTCAGAGAGCCCGATCGGACAGATCGGTTGCTCCCCATGGAAAGTGAGGAACAGGTGCTCTCGCCATCCTACCATCCCGACAGATGAGCGGCATCAACGGCCGCCATCGAGGGTAACGAGACGGCGCAAAGCGCTTCTATATCGCTTGGTTCCACTCAGCGAAGCGCGATCATCATCCCTCGGCGGCGATCAGGCGGCCGGGGGATAGAGCAGGTCGACGATATAGCTGGCGTCGAAGCGGGAATCGAGCATGCCGTAGGTGGAGCGCCAGCCGCCGGCAAGACGCGTCTCGATGAAGGCATCGGCAATGCGCCCTGCCCCCAGGCGATAGAGCTCAGCGGCACCGGCGGCGAGCGCCAGCTGCTCGACGAGCAGGCGCGCGGCGCCCTCATCCTGTTCGCACAGCGCGATTGCGGCGCGCAGCACGTCGATGGTCTTCTTGCCGGCAGGGCCGAGATCGCGGGCAAGGCCGGCGAAGACCGTTTCGAACAGATCCTTGCCGCGGTTGAGCACGCGCAGCACGTCGAGCGCCATGACGTTGCCGGAGCCCTCCCAGATGGCGTTGACGGGAGCCTCGCGGTAATGGCGGGCGATCGGGCGCTCTTCGATGTAGCCGTTGCCGCCGATGCATTCCATCGCCTCGTAGATCAGTGCAGGCGCGATCTTGCAGCACCAGTATTTGGCGACCGGCGTCATGACGCGGGCATAGGCCGCCTCCTCGGCATTGCCGCGCGCCTTGTCGAAGGCGTCGGCAAGACGGAAGGACAGTGCCGTCGCGGCGGCGACATCGAGCGCCATGTCGGCGAGCACGCGCGTCATGATCGGCTGGTTGACGAGCATCTTGCCGAAGACGCTGCGGCCGCGGGTGTGGTGCACGGCTTCGGCGAGCGAGGCGCGCATCATGCCTGACGAGGCCAGCGCGCAGTCGAGCCGGGTCAGCGTCACCATGTCGAGGATGGTGCGGATGCCGGCATCCGGACCACCGAGCAGGAAACCGAACGTGTCTGTAAATTCCACCTCGGAAGAGGCGTTGGAGCGGTTGCCGACCTTGTCCTTCAGCCGTTGGAACTGCAGCCCGTTGGCGGAACCATCCTCCAGAAGGCGGGGCACGAGAAAGCAGCCCATCCCCTCCTTCGTCTGCGCCAACATGATGAAGGCATCGCTCATCGGCGCCGACATGAACCACTTGTGCCCGGACAGCCGGTAGATGCCCTCGCTGACCTTTTCGGCAGCGCTCCTGTTGGCGCGCACATCCGTGCCGCCCTGCTTTTCCGTCATGCCCATGCCGATGGTCACGGCGGATTTCTGCATGGCGGGCTTGTTCGACGAATCATATTTGCGCGAGAGGATTTTCGGCGCCCAGTCCTTCTGGACCGCGGGCGAAGCCGAGAGCGCCGCAACGGAGGCGCTCGTCATCGTCAGCGGGCAAAGATGGCCGGATTCCAGCTGCGACGTCAGATAAAACCGCGCGGCGCGAACCTTGTGGGCCTCGTCCTTGGCGTCGGTATCGGCCTGGGGATCCCAGACGGAGGAATGCAGGCCGACCGACATGGAACGGCGCATCAATGCATGCCAAGCAGGATGGAATTCGACGACGTCGAGGCGTTCACCGCGCGGACCGTGGGTGCGCAGCTGCGGCGCGCCCTGGTTTGCCATGCGCGCCATCTCCTGCGCCTCCGGCGAGGTGACGTAGCGGCCCATGTTTTCCAGGTCTTCGCGGATGCCGCGCGGCAGGGCCGCCGTCAGGTCGACGATCAGCGGATCGGACCGATAGGCGTTGATGCCGGACCACAGGCTCGGCTGGTTGAGTTCTGCGAGTTTGTCGTCAGTCCGGTTGGCGGAGGTCATAATTCGCTTCTAGTGTAAGAGCCCGGCAAAGGGAAACCGGAAGTTATGATTCGGTTCATTCTGCTCTATCGGAATTCGGGCGAAAATGCATGGGGACATAAGCCTTTGCCCACAGCACATGCTTGCCCCGGCGGGCAGCACTCTTTATAGACCCGCCAGAGACAGCAAGAGGCAGGGTCATGGTCTTTTTCCCCCACCGCCACCTCATCGGCATCAAGGGCCTCACCGAGCAGGATATCACCTATCTTCTCGACAAGGCGGACGAGGCCGTCAAGATCAGCCGCCAGAGAGAGAAGAAAACGTCGACGCTGCGCGGGCTGACGCAGATCAACCTCTTCTTCGAGGCATCAACCCGCACGCAGGCCTCCTTCGAGCTTGCCGGCAAGCGGCTCGGCGCCGACGTCATGAACATGTCGGTCGGCAACTCCTCTGTGAAGAAAGGCGAAACGCTGATCGATACGGCAATGACGCTGAATGCGATGCGCCCCGACGTGCTGGTGATCCGCCATTCGAGCGCCGGTGCGGCCGCCCTTCTTGCCCAGAAGGTCTCCTGCTCGGTCGTCAATGCCGGCGACGGGCAGCACGAACATCCGACCCAGGCACTGCTCGACGCGCTGACGATCCGCCGCGCCAAGGGCAAGCTGTCGCGCATCATCGTGGCGATCTGCGGCGACGTGCTGCATTCGCGGGTGGCGCGCTCCAATATCCTGCTGCTCAACGCCATGGGCGCCCGCGTGCGTGTCGTTGCGCCCGCGACTCTCCTGCCTGCGGGCATCGCCGAGATGGGCGTCGAGGTCTTCCATTCGATGAAGGAAGGGCTGAAGGACGCCGACGTGGTGATGATGCTGCGGCTGCAGCGCGAGCGCATGTCCGGCGCCTTCGTGCCTTCAGTGCGCGAATACTATCACTTCTACGGGCTCGACGCCGAAACGCTGAAGGCGGCCAAGGAGGATGCGCTGGTCATGCATCCCGGCCCGATGAACCGCGGCGTCGAAATCGCTTCGGAAGTGGCGGACGGGCCGCAGAGCGTGATCGCCGAACAGGTGGAGATGGGGGTCGCGGTGCGCATGGCCGTCATGGAGACGCTGCTCGTCTCGCAGAACCAGGGTCCCCGAAGCGATGGAATGATGGCATGAGCAACCCGATCGTCCTCAAGAACGTCCGCATCATCGACCCGTCGCGCAATCTCGACGAGGTCGGGACGATCATTGCCAAAAACGGCGTGATTCTCGCCGCGGGCCACAAGGCGCAAAACCAGGGTGCACCGGAAGGCGCCGTCATCCGCGATTGCACGGGCCTTGTCGCGACGCCCGGCCTTGTCGATGCGCGCGTCCATGTCGGCGAACCCGGCGGCGAGCACCGTGAGACGATCGCCTCGGCGAGCCGGGCGGCGGCGGCCGGCGGCGTCACCTCGATCATCATGATGCCGGACACCGATCCCATCATCGATGACATCGCGCTCGTCGAATTCGTCAAGAAGACGGCGCGGGATACGGCCGACGTCAACGTCTATCCAGCAGCCGCCATCACCAAGGGCCTTGCCGGCGAGGAGATGACGGAGATCGGCCTGTTGATGCAGGCGGGCGCCGTTGCCTTCACCGATGCCCATTCCAGCGTCCACGACACGCAGGTGCTGCGCCGGATCATGACCTATGCGCGCGAATTCGGCGCCGTCGTCTCCTGCGAGACGCGCGACAAATATCTCGGCGCCAACGGCGTCATGCATGAGGGGCTTTTTGCCAGCTGGCTCGGGCTCTCCGGCATTCCAAAGGAAGCCGAGCTCATCCCGCTCGAACGCGATCTCAGGATCGCGCATCTGACGCGCGGCCGTTATCACGCCGCGATGATCTCGGTGCCGGAATCGGTCGAGGCGATCGAGCGTGCCCGCAGCCGCGGCGCCAAGGTGACCTGCGGCATCTCGATCAACAATCTGGCGCTCAACGAAAACGACATCGGCGAATACCGCACCTTCTTCAAGCTCTATCCGCCGCTGCGCCCGGAAGACGACCGGGTGGCGATGGCCGACGCCGTTGCGAGCGGTGCGATCGATATAATCGTCTCCTCGCACGACCCGCAGGATGTCGATACGAAGCGCCTGCCCTTCGGCGAGGCAGAGGATGGCGCGATCGGCCTCGAAACCATGCTGGCGGCAGCGCTCAGACTTCATCATGGCGGCCAGGTGAGCCTAATGCGCCTGATCGACGCTATGTCGACCCGCCCCGCTCAGATTTTCGGCCTGAATGCCGGCACGCTGAAGCCCGGCGCTGCGGCCGATATCGCGCTGATCGATCTCGATGAGCCTTGGCTTGTCGCCAAAGACATGCTTCTCTCCCGCTCGAAGAATACGCCGTTCGAGGATGCGCGCTTCAGTGGGCGGGCGGTCGCGACATACGTCTCGGGAAAGCTTGTCCACGCAATTTAGAACCGACACGATCGCCGTCCATCCCGCAACGGGAGAAGGCTGACTCGAGGATAGGCCACGGAGAGGCTGAGGGGACATATGTTATCCAATCTCATGTCATGGCAGATCACGCTGCCGATCGCGCTTGCCGCCGCCGTTATCGGTTATCTCTTCGGCTCGATCCCGTTCGGCCTGATCCTCACGCGCGCCGCCGGCCTCGGCGACGTGCGCAGCATCGGCTCCGGCAATATCGGCGCGACCAATGTACTGAGAACAGGAAACCGGACGCTCGCCGCGGCGACGCTGCTGCTCGATGCGCTGAAGGCATCGGCCGCGGCCTGGGTCGTCGGCTATTTCCTCGGTGAGGAAGCCGCGATCATCGCCGGCTTCTTCGCCTTTATCGGCCATCTTTTCCCGGTCTGGATCGGCTTCAAGGGCGGCAAAGGTGTCGCCACCTATATCGGCACCCTGCTCGGCGTCGCGCCGATCATGGTCGTGCTCTTCGCCGCCGTCTGGCTGGCGGTCGCCTTCACCACCCGCTACTCCTCACTGTCGGCGCTGGTTGCCATGCTTGTCATTCCAGTTGCCCTGTGGATATTGGGCAACGAAAAAGTTGCGGCAGTGATGGCAATCATGACCCTCATCTCCTACTGGAAGCACAAGGCAAATATTTCTCGCCTGATGGGCGGGACGGAAAGCAAGATCGGGGCGAAGGGATAATGGATGCGCTGAACGCCGAACCAAAAGGCGTCGTGCTGACCGAGCGGCAAAGAATTGCCTGGCTGCGCCTCATCCGTTCCGACAATATCGGCCCCGCCACCTTTCGTGACCTCATCAATCATTTCGGTTCGGCCGAGGCAGCACTTGCCGCACTGCCGGAGCTTTCGGCGCGTGGCGGCGCCACACGGGCAATCCGCATCGCCAGCGAGGCCGAGGCGCATCGGGAACTGGAGGCGGCGCGTCGCTTCGGGGCCCGCTTCGTCGGCATCGGTGAGCCGGACTATCCGCAAGCGCTGAAGCAGATCGACGGCGCGCCGCCGCTTCTGGCCGTCAAGGGCACACTTGCCGCTGCCAAACGACCGGCCGTCGGCATCGTCGGCTCGCGCAATGCCTCGATCGCAGGCGCGAAATTCGCAGCGATGGTGGCGCGTGACTGCGGCCGGGCGGGTTACACCGTGGTCTCCGGCCTGGCACGCGGCATCGACACCGCCGCCCACCGGGCAAGCCTCGACACAGGCACGATCGCAGCACTCGCCGGCGGCCTCGACCAACCCTACCCGCCGGAGAATATCGGCCTGCTCGAAGAGATAACCGGCGGCAATGGCCTGGCGGTGAGCGAGATGCCCTTCGGCTGGGAACCCCGCGCCCGCGACTTCCCACGCCGAAACCGGCTGATCGCCGGCATCGGGCTCGGCCTCGTCGTCATTGAAGCGGCGACGCGTTCGGGCTCGCTGATCACGGCGCGGCTTGCCGGCGAGTTCGGCCGCCTGGTGTTTGCCGTGCCTGGCTCGCCACTCGATCCGCGCTGCCATGGCACCAACGGCCTGCTGAAGGACGGCGCTTCGATCGTCACCGCACCCGCCGATGTCATCGAGGCCCTGGCGCCGCTTGCGCAATTCGAGCTGTTCCCGTCATCGATGGCGGAGGAACTGGCACCTGACGGCAAGGCAATGTCGGTGCCACCAGGTGATTCCGATCGAAACCGCATCATCGATGCGCTCGGGCCGACGCCGGTCGAGATCGACGACGTCATCCGCCATACCGGCCTGTCGGCATCCGCGGTCTATCTCATCCTTCTGGAGCTTGATATCGCCGGCAGGCTGCACCGGCATCAGGGCGGCCTCGTCTCGCTTTCAGATTGAACCTGAGTACGACATCGGGTGGCGGCTTTCGAATTGCCGAACGCTGAGTCGAAAACCTTCGACAGCATATCTAAAATTGTATTTTACCGACAATCTCCCTTTGGCTGCAGCGAACACAAGAGGTAAAATTGTAGCAAACCCCTTGACCGCGGCGATTTCCCTGTCCATGTCGGAGGGCCGATATCCATGTTGCGGTGTGTGTCGCGCTGGCTTCAACGCTGGCGTCGTTTCCTTTTTAGAGAATCATCATGAATGTTGTAGTGGTGGAATCGCCTGCCAAGGCCAAGACGATCAATAAGTATCTGGGTCCGGGATACAAAGTGCTCGCCTCCTTCGGCCATGTGCGCGATCTGCCTGCCAAGGACGGCTCAGTTCTTCCTGATCAGGACTTCGAAATGCTTTGGGAGGTCGACAGCGCCTCCGCCAAGCGCATGAAGGACATTGCCGACGCGTTGAAATCCTCGGACGGCCTCATTCTCGCGACCGACCCGGATCGCGAAGGCGAAGCGATTTCCTGGCATGTTCTCGACATGCTGAACAAGAAGCGCGCGCTCACCGGCAAGTCGGTCAAGCGCGTCGTCTTCAACGCGATCACCAAAAAGGCAGTGCTCGACGCGATGGCTGCGCCACGCGATCTCGATGTGCCTCTGGTCGACGCTTATCTCGCTCGGCGCGCACTCGACTACCTCGTCGGCTTCAACCTTTCACCGGTTCTCTGGCGCAAGCTGCCCGGCGCGCGTTCGGCCGGCCGCGTCCAGTCGGTGGCACTGCGCCTCGTTTGCGACCGCGAATCCGAGATCGAGCGCTTCATCTCGGAAGAATACTGGAACATCTCGGCGCTGCTGAAGACGCCGCGCGGCGACGAGTTCGAGGCGAGGCTGGTTTCGGCGAACGGCAAACGGCTGCAGCCGCGCGCAATCGGCAACGGCGAAGATGCCGGCCGGCTGAAGGCATTGCTCGAAGGTGCGAGCTACGTCGTCGACTCAGTCGAGGCGAAGCCGGTCAAGCGTAATCCCGGACCGCCCTTCACGACCTCGACGCTGCAACAGGCCGCCTCCTCCAACCTCGGCTTCTCGGCCTCGCGCACCATGCAGGTTGCCCAGAAGCTCTATGAGGGCGTCGATATCGGCGGCGAGACGGTCGGTCTCATCACCTATATGCGAACCGACGGCGTGCAAATGGCGCCCGAGGCGATCGACGCGGCGCGCAGCGCCATCGTCGACCAGTTCGGCGAGCGCTATATGCCGGAAAAGCCGCGCTTCTACTCGACCAAGGCGAAGAACGCCCAGGAGGCGCACGAGGCGATCCGACCGACTGATTTCTATCGTTCGCCCGACCGTGTGCGCAAATTCCTCGATGCCGACCAGATCCGGCTCTACGAGCTGATCTGGAAACGCGGCATCGCCAGCCAAATGGCGTCGGCCGAGATCGAGCGCACGACGGCTGAAATCACCGCCGACAACAAGGGCGAGAAGGCCGGTCTGCGCGCCGTCGGTTCGGTCATCCGCTTCGATGGTTTCATCGCCGCCTATACCGACCAGAAGGAAGATGGCGAGCAGAGCGACGACGGCGACGAGGATGGCCGCCTGCCGGAGATCAATGCGCGCGAGGCGCTCGCCAAGCAGAAGATCAATTCGACGCAGCATTTCACCGAACCGCCGCCGCGCTATTCGGAAGCCTCGCTGATCAAGAAGATGGAAGAGCTCGGCATCGGCCGCCCCTCCACCTATGCCGCGACGCTCGCGACACTGCGCGACCGCGACTATGTGACGATCGACAAGCGCAAGCTGATCCCGCAGGCCAAGGGCCGGCTGGTGACCGCTTTCCTCGAGAGCTTCTTCACCAAATATGTCGAATACGACTTCACCGCCGATCTCGAAGAGAAGCTTGACCGGATTTCCGCCGGCGAGCTGAACTGGAAGCAGGTGCTGCGCGATTTCTGGAAGGATTTCTTCGCCCAGATCGAGGACACCAAGGAACTGCGCGTCACCAACGTGCTCGATTCGCTGAACGAGGCGCTGGCACCCCTCGTCTTCCCGAAACGGGAGGACGGTAGCGATCCGCGCATCTGTCAGGTCTGCGGCACCGGCAACCTGTCGCTGAAGCTCGGCAAATACGGCGCCTTCGTCGGCTGCTCGAACTATCCGGACTGCAACTACACCCGCCAGCTCTCTTCCGAAAACGGCGGAGAAGCGGACGGTGCGGCACTCAACGAGCCGAAGAACCTCGGCACCGATCCGACGACAGGCGAGGAGCTGACGCTGCGTTCCGGCCGCTTCGGCCCCTATATCCAGCGCGGCGACGGCAAGGAAGCCAAGCGCGCTTCGCTGCCGAAGGGCTGGAAGCCCGAGGACATCGATTATGAAAAGGCGATGGCGCTGATCTCGCTGCCGCGCGATATCGGCAAACATCCCGAATCGGGCAAGATGATCTCGTCCGGCATCGGCCGCTATGGGCCGTTCCTCCTGCATGACGGCTCCTATGCCAATCTGGAAACCGTCGAGGATGTTTTCTCGGTCGGCCTCAACCGCGCCGTGACTGTTATCGCCGAAAAGGCGAAACAGGCCCCGGGCCGGGGTGCGCGCGGCACGCCGGCAGCGCTGAAGACGCTCGGCGATCATCCTGATGGCGGCGCCATCACCGTTCGCGACGGCAAGTACGGCCCTTATGTCAATTGGGGCAAGGTCAACGCTACACTGCCGAAGGGCAAGGATCCCCAGGCGATCACCGTCGAGGAGGCGCTTGCGCTGATCGCCGAGAAGGCCGGCAAGGCCCCTGCGGGCAAGGCGGCCAAGGCGAAAGCCAAGCCGAAGGCGGCCGCCGCCGAAGCCAAGAGCACCAAGACGGCTGTCAAGCCGAAGACAACGAAGGCGAAAGCGCCCGCGAAATCGAAAAAGGGCTGACGTGAGCAGAATACCGCGCGAGAGAACGAACCCTGCGGGCAAGCGCCCGGGCAAGACCGGCCGCGCCGGCAAGGATGCTCCCGCCGTCGAGCCGCTGAACATCGTCCACGGCGCGCTGCCTTCGCGCGAGGTGATCCTGCGCTTCATCGCCGATCATCCGCAGAAAGCGTCCAAGCGTGAACTCGCCAAGGCTTTCGGCCTGAAGGGCGACAACCGCGTTGAGCTCAAGCACATGCTGCAGGAGCTCGAGCAGGAAGGCATGCTGCAGAAGAACCGCAAGTCGCTGATCCGGCCCGGTGCGCTGCCGCCTGTCACCGTCCTCGATATCACCACGCGCGACAAGGACGGCGATCTGATCGGCCGGCCGGCGGAATGGCCGGAGGACCAGGGCGTGGCACCCGCCGTCGCCATCCGCCAGCAATCGCCGGCAGGCCGCCAGGGCAAGGGCAAGGCGCCCGTCGCCGGGCTCGGCGACCGCATCCTGGCGAAGATCTTCCCGGCTGTCGATCGCGGCGGGCCGGCCTATACGGCGCGGATCATCAAGGTGATCGACAGGCGCCGCGGCGCCTCGATGGGCGTTTTCCGCACTGCACCCGGCGGCGGCGGCCGACTGCTGCCGATCGAACGGCGCGGCGAGGAGATGGTGATCGATCCCGACTTCACCGGCGGCGCCACGGACGGCGACCTGGTCGAAGTCGAAATCGCCCGTCTCGGCCGTTTCGGCCTGCCGCGCGCCAAGGTGCTTTCCGTCGTCGGTTCCGTCGGTTCGGAAAAGGCGATCTCGATGATCGCGATCCATGCGCACGGCATCCCGCATGTCTTCCCGCCGGCCGTTATCGCCGAGGCGGAGGCCGCAAAGCCCGCCAGCATGTCGCATCGCGAGGATTGGCGCGACGTGCCGCTGATCACCATCGACCCGGCCGACGCCAAGGACCATGACGACGCCGTCTATGCCGAGCTCGACCCCTCGCCCGACAATCCCGGCGGCGTCCTCGTCACCGTCGCGATCGCCGACGTCTCCTGGTATGTCCGACCCAATTCGCCGCTCGACCGCGAGGCGCTGAAGCGCGGCAACTCGGTCTATTTCCCTGATCGTGTCGTGCCGATGCTGCCGGAGCGCATCTCAAACGATCTCTGCTCGCTGAAAGAAGGCGTCGACCGCCCGGCGCTCGCCGTGCGCATGAGCTTTTCCGGGGAAGGCCGCAAGATCGGCCATACTTTCCATCGCATCATGATGAAGAGTGCCGCCAAGCTCTCCTACCAGCAGGCGCAAGCGGCGATCGACGGGAAACCGGACGATCAGACCGGACCGATGCTCGAGCCGATCCTGAAGCCGCTCTGGCACGCCTATGAGGTGATGAAGCGCGGACGCGACCGGCGCCAACCGCTGGAACTCGATATGCCGGAGCGCAAGATCCTGCTGAAGCCCGATGGCACGGTCGACCGGGTCGTCGTGCCGCCACGGCTCGATGCGCATAAGCTGATCGAAGAGATGATGATCCAGGCGAACGTCTGCGCCGCCGAGACTTTGGAAAAGAAGCGTCAGCCGCTGATCTACCGCATCCATGACGGCCCGACGCTTGCCAAGCAGGAAATCCTGCGCGAGTTCCTGGCCACGCTCGGCATCTCGCTTGCCAAGGGCGGCAACATGCGCGCCAACAACTTTAACGGCATTCTGGCGAAGGCGGACGGCACGCCGCATCAGACCATGGTGAGCGAGATGGTGCTGCGTTCGCAGAGCCAGGCGATCTACGGCCCGGAGAATATCGGCCATTTCGGCCTCAACCTGATGAAATACGCCCACTTCACCTCGCCGATCCGCCGTTATGCCGACCTCATCGTGCATCGCGCCCTCGTCGGCTCGCTCGGCTTCGGCGAAGGCGGCATCACGCCCGAAGAAGAGGCGGCGCTCGACGATATCGCCGCCGAAATCTCGACCTTCGAGCGCCGGGCCATGGCAGCCGAGCGCGAAACCGTCGACCGGCTGATCGCGCACCACCTCAGCGGCCGTGTCGGCGAGGAATTTGCCGGGCGGGTTTCGGGCGTGACGAAATCGGGGCTTTTTATCGCCCTGCCGGACTATGGCGCCGACGGTTTCGTCCCTATATCTACGCTCGGCAGCGATTATTTCATCTATGACGAGGCGCATCAGGCACTCTCAGGTGAACGAACAGGACTCGGCTATCGCCTGGGTGACAGTGTCACCGTCAAACTTGTCGAAGCGATCCCGCTTGCCGGTGCACTGCGTTTCGAGATGATCAGCGAGGGCCGCGAGATGCCGGCGGCGGTGCGTTCCTTCCACAAGGCGGGGCGCCGCGACAGGGGCCAGGTTCGCAAGAAGCCTGGAACGAGGCCGCCGCGCGGGCGGCACTAAAGCGTCGCAATCGTTCAGATTGCGCCCCCGCTGTAGGTCCTTGTTTTCGTGTCGTTATCGCGAAGCCGCTGCACAGTTTCGCGCGACATGTTTTAGATCCGAAGAGGAACATGCGATGAGCACACCGACCGATCCGGCCGTCCGCTACAGCGATACGCCCGAGATCGAGCGTCCGCTTGGGCGCTCCATCATGCGCGGGCTGATGAACCGCTGCCCGGCCTGCGGCAACGGCAAGCTCTTTCGCGCCTTCCTGAAGCCGGTCGATCATTGCGCCGCTTGCGGCGAGGCGATGCATCACCAACGCGCCGACGACCTGCCGCCCTATATCGTCATCCTCGTCCTCGGCCACGTCGTGGTCGGCGGCTATATGCTGACCGACCTGACTTTCGTGCTACCGGTCTGGGTGCATCTCGCCATCTGGGCGCCGATCACCGTCATCACCGCGCTTGCCTCGATCCAGCCGATCAAGGGCGGGGTCATCGGCCTGCAATGGGCGCTGCGCATGCACGGCTTCGGTGGCGAGAGTGACGGTCCGGACGATTATGACATCCCCGGCCGGCCGAATTAGCGCCTTCACCTTCCAGACATATTTAACGTGTAGTGCCAGCCCTCCACCGACCACCACCCAAATGCGGGAGCCGACGATCCTCAAGACCTGACATGGTAAGCATTTCTTGCCCGAACGGGCTTTACATTCCGCAGATGGTCACTCACATCGGAAATACTGCGAAGCGGCATCCGTCACCTGGATTTGGCACGTCCGTGTCTATCTATCTGACGGGATCGGTCGATTCGTTCGCGCACCTCTCTAAGGATGGATAAATGTCTCAGCCGAGAACCGGCACACCGGGCGATGTCGAAGAAATCCATTGGCCTTCTCTGGTGGCAGCCATCTCGTCCATCTCAGCCGTTGGCATAGCAATCGGCCTCGGTCTGCCCCTCCTCAGCATCATCCTCGAAAAACGCGGTATCTCGTCCACCCTGATCGGGCTCAACACGGCGATGGCCGGGGTCGCGGCGATGGCCGCCGCACCGATCACCACCAAGCTCGCCCATAAATACGGCGTTGCGCCGACGATGATCTGGGCTGTGCTGATTTCGGCGCTGAGCGCGCTCGGTTTCTATTACGCCCAGGATTTCTGGATGTGGTTTCCGCTGCGTTTCGCCTTCCACGGCGCGACGACGACGCTGTTCATCCTCTCCGAATTCTGGATCAACGCCGCTTCGCCGCCTTCCAAGCGCGGCTTCGTACTCGGCATCTATGCGACGGTGCTTTCCCTTGGCTTCGCGGCCGGACCGCTGCTGTTTTCGATCCTCGGCAGCGACGGTATCTTCCCCTTCCTGATCGGCGCCGGCGCCATCCTGCTTGCCGCCATCCCGATCTACATCGCCCGCGACGAAAGCCCGGTGCTCGAGGAAAAACCGGAGCTGCATTTCATGCGCTACGTTTTCCTGGTGCCGACTGCGACGGCGGCGGTCTTCATCTTCGGCGCGGTCGAAGCCGGTGGGCTGTCGCTTTTTCCGATCTTTGCCGTGCGCGCCCATTTCACCGAATCGCAGGCAGCACTTCTGCTCACCATGATGGGCGTCGGCAACGTCATCTTTCAGATCCCGCTCGGCCTGCTTTCCGACCGCATCGCCGACAAGCGGCCGCTTCTGGCCGGCATGGCGCTGATGGGCTTCATCGGCTCGATGATGTTGCCGCTGTTGCTCGACAACTGGCTGCTGATGGCCGGGCTCCTGCTTTTCTGGGGCGGCTGCGTCTCAGGCCTCTATACGGTCGGCCTCAGCCATCTCGGCTCGCGGCTGACGGGCTCCGATCTTGCTGCGGCCAATGCTGCCTTTGTCTTCTGTTATGCGATGGGAACCGTGGCCGGGCCGCAGGCGATCGGCGCAGCGATCGATGTCGCTGGAAATAACGGTTTTGCCTGGGCGATTGCGGCTTTCTTCGGTCTTTACGCCCTACTTTCCGGCATCAGACTGATGTTCATTCGAAAACGGGCTTGACTTTTCGGGCGGGATTCGTAGTTTCGCGCCAGGATTTGCCGTGGAGCCCATCCGGCTTCCACGGCTTTCATTTTCTTAGAGGCAGGACGACCATGGCCAAGGCTACAACAATCAAGATCAAGCTGCTGTCGACGGCTGACACCGGTTTCTTCTACGTCACCACGAAGAACAGCCGCACGATGACGGACAAGATGACGAAGACGAAGTACGACCCGGTTGCGAAGAAGCATGTCGAGTTCAAGGAAACCAAGATCAAGTAATCACTTGGCCTGACGGATTTCAAAAAAGCGCGCGCCTTCGGGTTGCGCGTTTTTTATTGCCCGGATTAATCGTCTTTAAAAAATGATAGCGCAAACAGACAAAACGCCGCCCTTCCATCTTCGGGAAGTGGCGGCGTTTTCGTGAAAGGGGGTCGGCCAGCATGCAAAACGGCACGAGGAACCGCTATAACTTGCCTACTAGCCGACCGACCCCACGACCCAGGAGATGCGGCGGACCTGAGCATCATGGGGTATCGACAACTCCTCAACGGGAGCGCTTCTCTTATGAGCGATAATTTGCGCAAAAATGAAAGAAAATCAACAAATTCTTAATGATGAATTTTCTCATCTTGATTCTATGGTTAAAAGTCCAGATTTGGGACATACAAAGATTTGTCGCCTCTGCTTTGGATCGAAGCGTAGCGCCTGCTCTTTCCAAGAAATTCGACAATATACCTTAATAACTTACGCCACCCTTCCCCTTACGTGAGGTGACGCCGCCGCAATCTATTTGACCCCGTCGGCGATAGGCATTTTTTATAGTCTTCATTTCATATTGAGCTACGGCCTGCCGCTATCAAGACTATCGCGCGGCAACACATCCGCGGCAACGCGGCGAGTCCAATTTTGGGCTATTGGGCTGCAATTTTTTCGCCCCGCAGTGCACAGGCGGAGATTAAAAATCGGTAACAATTCGCTTACCGCAGTGGAAAACCCGCAAATGGCGCCTAATGGCGGAAAATGATTCGTCACGCGGCCGCGGCGACCACGCGGTTGCGGCCGGTATTCTTTGCCTCGTAAAGGGCCAGATCCGCCTGTTTCATCAGTTGGTCCGGGGTCAGCACCGACGTAATGCGCGAGGCGATGCCGAAGGAAGCAGTGACGTTCAGTGCTTCCCCGGCGTGTTTCAGCATGAAGGGAGCGTTTTCGATCGCCGCACGAAGGCGCTCGGCGACGGCGGCGGCAATTTCCGGCGAGGTGTCGGGCATCACGACGACGAATTCTTCACCACCGTAGCGGCAGGCGAGATCGGCGCCGCGGATGGTCGAACGGACGCGATTTGAAAATTCCCGCAGCACTTCGTCGCCGCCATCATGGCCGTAGGTGTCGTTCACGTGCTTGAAGCGGTCGATATCGGTGATCAGCACCGAAAGCGGCCGGCCCCGCGCCATCGAACGGTTGAAGAGCACGTTCAGGTGGTTGTCGAGATAGCGCCGGTTATAAAGGCCGGTCAGCGCATCGGTCACGGCAAGCTCGATCGTCTGCTTGACGCTGGCGCGCAGCCGGTCGTTGTAACGCTTACGGCGGATCTGCGTCAGGCTGCGGGCAACCAGTTCGTTGGGATCGACCGGGCGGATGATGTAGTCGTTGACGCCGAGATCCAGCGCGCGCACGACCATTTCGTCAGCGCCCTGCTCGGTGATAATCAGGATCGGCAGAAAGCGGGTGCGCTCCAGCGAACGCAGCTGCGAGCAGAGGCGAAGCGGATCGTAATCGTCGAAGTTGGCGTTAACGATGACGAGATCGAACGCGCTTTCGGCCGCCTCGAAGAGGGCGGCCTGCGGATCGGAAAGGGCAAGCACGTCGGCGACGGGCTTCAGCGCCTTGATGATGCGCTCCTGCGAATTGGCGCGGCCGTCAACGAGCAACACTTGTGCGGTTTCGTCGGCGCGGCCCTCGCCTGCCCGTGTGAGGTCGTCAATGCCCATCGTATGGGCGGTGTCGGCGCGGATGCGCAGCTCATCGCTCAACGTCTTCAGCCGCAGCAGGCTCTTCACCCGGGAGATCAGTTGCAGATCGTTGACCGGCTTGGTGAGAAAATCGTCAGCGCCGGCCTTCAGGCCGCGCACCCGATCGGTCGGCTGGTCGAGCGCGGTGACCATGACGACTGGAATATGGGCGGTCTTCTGGCTGGCCTTCAGCCGCTCGCAGACCTCGAAACCGTCTATGCCGGGCATCATGATGTCGAGCAGGATGAGATCGACCTGGTTGCGCTCGCAGATCGCCAGTGCCGTGTAGCCGTCGGCTGCGGTCATCACGTCGAAATACTCCGCAAGCAGCCGCGCTTCGAGCAGCTTCACGTTGGCCGGAATATCGTCAACCACCAGTATTCGCGCAGTCATCAGCGTCTTTCCGATGCGTCAGGCATCGCCCAGATAGGTCTTGATCGTCTCGATGAATTTCGGAACCGAGATCGGCTTGGAAACATAGGCCTCGCAGCCGCCCTGGCGGATCCGCTCCTCGTCGCCCTTCATCGCGAAAGCCGTAACGGCGATGACGGGAATCACGTGCAACTCGTCGTCTTCCTTCAGCCATTTCGTGACTTCGAGGCCGGAGACTTCGGGAAGCTGAATATCCATCAGGATGAGGTCGGGGCGATGCTTGCGCGCCAGATCGAGCGCCTCCATACCGTTTCTGGTCTGGATCGTCGTATAACCGGACGCCTCGATGAGGTCGCGAAAGAGCTTCATGTTGAGCTCGTTATCTTCTACAATCATCACCTGTTTGGGCATGACAAGCTGTCCCTACGTCCGTTCGCGCAGCGGTTCGTCCCATGAGAAAGGCACATGCGGACAAATAGCTCGTGAAACCGATAGCGCACGCTACCGGTATTTGGTTGAAGAAAAGGTAACTTACCCAGCGAAATGCAAAGCAACTTCAAGACTTCGAAACAACAGGCCGCCGACCCGCACGAGACAGCGATCGCCGTGCTCGGCTGGCTTGCCGACGATCCCGACATGTTCGGCCGCTTTCTTTCCCTGACGGGTGTAGCGCCCGGCCAGGTGCGCAACGCCGTCAACGATCCCGGATTCCTCGCCGGCCTGATGGATTTCCTGATGAACCACGAACCGACGGCGATGGCCTTCTGCGCGGCGAGCGGGATCAGCCCGGAGACGGTGACCGCCGCCTGGCGGCATTTCTCGTCACCGGGCCTCGATTCCGGAGAATACTGACCGTGACCTCCGGGGAATTCGACATCTCGCATATCCGCCTCGGCGAACGGCCGTTGATCGTCTGCGACGTCGACGACGTCGTGCTGCAGTTCATCGGTCCCTTCCAGCTTTTCCTTCAGAGCCAGGGCCACGCGTTTCTGCCGCGATCGTTCCGGCTTCACGGCAACATCGTCTCGCAAGCGGACGGCGTGGAGATCGAGGATCAAGAGGTCAGCCGGCTGATCGAGGAATTCTTCGAGGCCCAAGAGCTGTGGCAGACGCCGCTCGACCGCGTGGTCGAAACGCTCGACCGACTTTCGGAAGAGGCCGATGTGCTTTTCCTGACAGCCATGCAGCCGCGGTTCCAGGACCAGCGCCGACGCCTGCTGGACAGGATGGGCCTCGTCTTTCCGCTGCTTGCCACCGAACAACCCAAGGGGCCGATCGTTCACGCATTGCATGCCAGCCGCTCCCTTCCCGTCGTCTTCATTGATGATATGGCGCGCAATCTGCATTCCGTTAGGGATCACGTCGCCGATTGCCTGCTGATTCACCTGATGCCGAACTCGCCCGTCCATCGTTTCGCACCGGCGGTTGCCGACGAGATCACCCGCGCCACCGACTGGACGCATGCGGCCGAGCTGATCGAGGCGCATTTTCTTTCCGGCACCTTCACGCACGCAGTTCCAGCCGCATGAGCGGCCGGCCGTCCTTGCGCCGTGCTATCGTCTCGAAACCGGCGGCATCGAAGATCGCCGTCGAGCCGATGCAGAGCGTCACGGATTTCGACTGCTTCACATGATCGATCGGACAGGCTTCGAGCAGCCGCGCTCCCTGGCGCCGCGCATGGTCGATCGCGCCGGCGAGCAGACGGTGGCTCATTCCCTTGCCGCGCAGTTTGGGCAGCAGGAAGAAGCAACTGACGGCCCAGATGGATGGATCATGCGCATCGCTCTCCTCCAGCGGCCGCGAGACGGTGCGCGGCGAATTGAACTGCGACACGTCGTGGCGCGGCCCGACCTGCACCCAGGCGACCGGCGCGCCGTCGGCATAACAGAGGATGCCAGGCGGCGGACCCGCCTTGATCCGCTCCCGCATATGCGCCTTGCGCTCGTTGGCCGCCATCTTGGTCCTCACCGCATGTGGCAGGCGCAACGCGACGCACCAGCAGTTATAGAAGCCACCCTGTGGCCCGAACACGATTTCGAAGTCATCCCAGCGTTCTGGCGTTACCGGCTCGAAACGAAGATCGTTATCCAAAGGCAAAGCTTCCACCCTATCTTGTGACTCGGAAGCTTAAGGCGTAACCTCACAATGTTCAATCTTTGTTCCCATGATGACGCCCACGCCTGACAAGACACCCGGCTTCTGTCGCGACTGCCTTGCCGAGCAGAAGGGCGAGGCGCGCCGTTGCGTTTCCTGCGGCAGCCCGCGCCTCGTGCGCCATCGCGAACTCTACGCGCTGACGCTCGCCCATATCGACTGCGACGCCTTCTACGCAGCCGTCGAGAAACGCGACAATCCCGAGCTTGCCGACAAGCCTGTCATTATCGGCGGCGGCAAACGCGGCGTCGTCTCCACCGCCTGCTATATCGCCCGTATCCATGGCGTGCGGTCGGCCATGCCGATGTTCAAGGCGCTGGAGGCATGCCCTCAAGCGATCGTCATCCGCCCCGACATGGAGAAATATGTCCGGGTCGGACGGCAGGTGCGCGCCATGATGCAGGATCTGACGCCGCTGGTGCAGCCGCTGTCGATCGACGAGGCCTTCCTGGAGCTCGGCGGCACCGAGAGGCTGCATCACGATCCGCCGGCGCGCACGCTCGCCAAATTCGCCCGTCGCATCGAAAGGGAGATCGGCATCACCGTTTCGGTCGGGCTTTCCTATTGCAAATTTCTCGCCAAGGTCGCCTCCGATCTGCAGAAGCCGCGCGGCTTTTCGGTCATCGGCCGCGAGGAAGCGGTCGAATTCCTGGCACCGCGTCCCGTCACCACGATCTGGGGCGTCGGCAAGGCCTTTGCGGCGACGCTGGAGGCGGACGGTATCCGCACCATCAGCCAGTTGCAGCAGATGGAAGAAAACGACCTGATGCGCCGCTACGGCAGCATCGGCCAGCGGCTCGCACGGCTGTCGCGCGGCATCGACGACCGCGAAGTGCATCTCAATGATGCGGCCAAAAGCGTTTCGTCCGAGACGACCTTCTTCGACGACATCTCGCGTTACGACGATCTGGTGCCGATCCTGCGCAACCTCTCCGAAAAGGTCTCCTGGCGGCTGAAGAAAAACGGCATTGCCGGCCAGACCGTCGTCCTGAAGATGAAGACCGCCGATTTCAAATCGCGCACCCGCAACCGCAAGCTCGAAGACCCGACCCAGCTTGCCGACAGGATCTTCCGCACCGGGCTCGAGCTTCTCGAAAAGGAAACGGACGGCACGAAATTCCGCTTGCTTGGCATCGGCGTCACCGATCTCGGCGATGCCGGTCGCGCCGATCCGCCCGATCTCATCGACCAGCAATCAGGGCGGCGAGCGGCTGCCGAAGCGGCGATGGACAAGCTGCGCGACAAGTTCGGCAAGAAGACGGTCGAGACCGGCTACACCTTCGGCAGCAAGCGCGATCACTAAGGCGTGAAACCTGCGGGTGATCCAGCCTATAAAATCTTCGTTAAACTTCGTCCCATAATGTGCCGGGCAAGTATTGCGTATGGTTGGGTATCATGTTCTCGCGTCTCGTCTTCGGCCTCGGCTTGCTGTCGGCCACCGCACTCGTGCACCCCGCTCTTGCCGCGGATGCGCGCACACTGCAGATCATCGTCTCGAAGGACAAGCAGTCGCTTGCGGTCTATGATGGCACCGAGGTCGTCGCGACCTCGAAGGTCTCGACCGGCAAGGACGGCCACACGACGCCGAGCGGCATCTTTTCTGTGCTGGAAAAGCAGAAATACCACGAATCCAATCTCTATTCCAACGCCCCGATGCCGTTCATGCAAAGGCTGACATGGTCAGGCATCGCGCTCCATGAATCGAATTCGGTGCCGCGTTATCCGGCCTCGCATGGCTGCGTGCGTATGCCCGGCGCCTTCGCAAAAATGCTCTATGGGATGACCGACCGCGGTGTCCCCGTCATTATCAGCGACGGTGAACTGGCGCCGCAGCCGATCGAGCATCCGACGCTTTTCCATCCGGATGCACCGGCGATGCCGCTGCTTTCGGATGTCGAACTGCGGCCCTCCATGCCCGACAGCCCCGAGAAGCCTGTGCAGGTGGCGATGAACGACACGGCCGCGATGCCGATGCCGGCAGCGCTGCCGATTGCAGCGCCCGAACCCGAGCCGCCATCTGAGCCGATCAGCATGCTCGTTACGCGCCGGACGCTTCGCGAGACGGTGATCGACATCCAGACCCTCCTCAACCAGCTCGGCTTTTCCGCCGGCAATCCGGACGGCTTCCTCGGTCCGTCGACCGTGCAGGCGATCAAGGCTTTCAGGACATTGCGGCCGGCGGAATTCGCCGCCGACAGGAGCCTGGTCTCCGACACACTCCTCAGGGAAGTCTATGCCGCGGCCGGCAAGGGCGAGCCGCCGAACGGCGTCATCATGGTGCGGCAGGCCTTCAAGCCCCTCTTCGAAGCGCCGGTGACGATCGCCGATCCGGGACTGGCGCTTGGCACGCATTTCCTCACGTTGCATGCCGTCGATGCAAAGGCCGGCACAGCGGACTGGCTCGGTATCACGCTCGAGAACAATCTCTCCCGCGAGACGATGAAGCGGCTTGGCATCACCAATCAGGAAAGCTCGATCATCACAGGCAAGCCGATCGCCCGTTCGCTCAGCCGGATTACCATCCCCGATGAGACCCGCCGCAAGATCGACGCCCTCATCGCGCCGGGCTCGACGCTGACGATCTCCGATACCGGCCTCGGCCGGGAGACCGGCGAAGGCACGGATTTCATCACAATCACCCGCGGGTGATCAGACAAGCTCGACGTCGACGACGCCCGGGGCGGCGCGAAGGGCGGCGGCAATCTCCGGCGTGATGCGGTATTTCTCCGACAGCGCCACTTCCACTTCGCGTTTGCCATCCTCCTTGATGACGATGAAGGAAACCAGGCCATCGCCCTTGGCGTTCAAATGGCCGGCAACCATTCTCAGCGGTCCTGAATCGCGGACATAGACGCGCAGCGCCTTCTGCATCTGCAGCGACTTTTCCTCCAGCGACTGGATCGTCTGGATGCGCAGCCCGATGCCCTCCGGCCGCTCCTCGCCCGTCGCGGTCAGCACGAAAGATTTTCCCGATTCGAGCACATCGCGATACTGGTTCAGCATTTCCGAAAACAGCACTGCTTCGAACTGGCCTGAAGAATCCGAAAAGACGATGATGCCCATCTTGTTGCCGGTGCGGGTCTTGCGCTCCTGCTTCGAGATGACGGTGCCGGCAAGGCGCGCATTGGCCGCGCCCTGTTTGATGGCGGCGGAAAACTCGGCAAAGGTTTGCACCCGCATCTTCTGCAGGATGTGGTTGTAGGAATCGAGCGGGTGGGCTGTCAGATAAAAGCCCAGCACTTGGAATTCCTTGAGCAGCCGCTCGGAGGGGAGCCAGGGCGAGAACGGCGGCAGGGAGATCTTCTCAGGCCCCGACGTCAGCGTGCTGCCGAAAATGTCTGACTGGCCGCTCAGCTTGTTCTCTTGGGCGCGCTGGGCATAACCGAGAACACGGTCGAGGCCGGCTGCCAGCTGGGCGCGGTCCATGTCGAAACAATCGAAGGCACCGGCATAGATCAGGCTTTCGAGCACGCGACGATTGACCTGACGCGGATCGATGCGCAGGCAGAAATCCTCGACACTGGCAAAGGGCTTGTCGCCACGCACCTCGACGATATGGTCGACGGCGGATTCGCCAACGCCCTTGAGTGCGGCGAGCGCGTAATAGATGCGGTTGTCGCCGGTCTCGAAAGGGCGGAAGGAGGTCTGCACCGAGGGTGCGATCACCTCGATGCCGAGGCGCTTGGCATCCTGGCGGAAATCATTGACCTTTTCGGTGTTGGACATGTCGAGCGTCATCGAGGCAGCGAGGAATTCGACCGGATAATGCGCCTTCATGTAGGCCGTCTGGTAAGAGACGATGGCATAGGCGGCGGCATGCGACTTGTTGAAGCCGTAATTGGCGAACTTCGCCAGCAGTTCGAAGATATTGTCGGCCTGCGGCTTCGATACGCCATTCTTGACGGCGCCAACGACGAAGCGTTCGCGCTGCTGGTCCATCTCAGCCTTGATCTTCTTACCCATGGCGCGACGCAGAAGGTCGGCTTCCCCCAGCGAATAGCCTGATAGTACCTGGGCGATCTGCATCACCTGTTCCTGATAGACGATGACGCCCTGGGTTTCCTTGAGCAGGTGGTCGATCATCGGATGGATCGATTCCAGCTCTTCGTCGCCGTGCTTGCGGGCATTGTAGGTCGGGATGTTCTCCATCGGGCCGGGACGATAGAGCGCCACCAGCGCGATGATGTCCTCGATGCAGTCCGGCTTCATGCCGATCAGCGCCTTGCGCATGCCGGCACTTTCCACCTGGAACACGCCGACCGTCTCGCCGCGCGACAGCATCTCGTAGGTCTTCTTGTCGTCGAGAGGAATGGCTGCGAGATCGACCTTGATACCGAGCTTGGCGACGAAATCGACCGCGACCTTCAGCACGGTCAGCGTCTTCAGGCCGAGGAAGTCGAATTTGACCAAGCCCGCCTGCTCGACCCATTTCATGTTGAACTGGGTGACCGGCATATCGGAGCGCGGATCGCGATACATCGGCACCAGCTTGGAAAGCGGCCGGTCGCCGATGACGATACCGGCGGCATGGGTCGAGGCGTGGCGGTAAAGCCCCTCGATCTTCTGGGCGATATCGAGCAGCCGCGCGACAACCGGTTCCTTTGCCGCCTCCTCCTGCAGCTTCGGCTCCTCCTCGATCGCCTTGGACAGCGGCGTCGGATTGGCGGGATTGTTCGGCACGAGTTTGCAAATCTTGTCGACCTGGCCATAGGGCATCTCAAGCACACGGCCGACGTCGCGAAGGGCGGCGCGTGCCTGCAGCGAACCGAAAGTGATGATCTGCGCCACCTGCTCGCGACCATACTTGGCCTGGACATAGCGGATCACCTCTTCGCGGCGGTCCTGGCAGAAGTCGATGTCGAAGTCCGGCATCGAGACGCGTTCCGGATTGAGGAAGCGCTCGAAGAGCAGCGAAAAACGCAAGGGATCGACATCGGTGATCGTCAAGGCATAGGCGACCAGCGAACCGGCGCCCGAACCACGGCCGGGACCGACCGGAATGTCATGCTGCTTGGCCCATTTGATGAAGTCGGCAACGATCAGGAAGTAGCCGGGGAAACGCATGCGCTCGATGACGCTGAGCTCGAAATCAAGCCGTTCGCGATAATCCTTTTCCTCGTAACCCGGCGACATGCCGAGCGTTGCAAGCCGCATGTCCAGCCCTTCGACCGCCTGGCGGCGCAGCTCGCTCGCCTCGGCGCGTTCGGCCTCCTCGGCATCATCGGTCGCACCGGTGAAGCGTGGCAGGATCGGCTTTCGCGTCTTCAGCACGAAGGAGCAGCGCGTGGCGATCTCGATCGTATTTTCCAGCGCTTCCGGCAGGTCGGCGAAGAGCTTGACCATCTCGGCCCGGCTCTTCAGATAGTGATCCGGCGTCAGGCGAAAGCGGCTGTCATCGGAGACGATGGCGTTGTGCGCGACCGCCATCAGCGCATCATGGGCGTCGTAATCGTCGCGTGTCGGAAAGAAAGCCTCATTGGTCGCAACCAGCGGTAGGTCGTGGGCATAGGCGAGCCCGATAATCTTCTGTTCGTGCCGCTTGTCGTAGGTGCCGTGCCGCTGCAGCTCGACATAAAGCCTGTCGCCGAAGAGACGCTTCAGCGTGAGCAGCCGGACTTCCGCCTGAGCGGGATGGCCTTCCTTGATCGCCACGTCGACCGGCCCGGTCAAGGCGCCGCTCAATGCGATCAGCCCTTCCGTGCCCGCCTCCTCCAGCCAGGAGGCGCTGATATGAACGGCCTGGTTGCTCTCGCCGCCGAGATAGGCCCGACTGACGAGATCGACCAGCCTTTCATAACCGGCATCCGTCGCGGCGAGAAGAACGATCGACGGCAGCTTGACCAGTGCCTGCTGGCCGCCGCGCTTCTCCGTTTCCAACCCATCTTCCATGTCGATCGAGACCTGGCAGCCGATGATCGGCTGCAGGCCGTCTTCCATCGCCTTCTGCGAGAATTCGAGGGCGACGAACAGATTGTTGGTGTCGGTAATCGCAATCGCCGGCTGACTGTCGCCGGTCGCCTTGTAGAGGATCTTCTTCAGTGGCAGGGCGCCCTCGAGAAGCGAATAGGCGGAATGGACCCTCAGGTGGATGAAGCCTGGCGTGCCGCCGGTCGCCTCACCCGTTGAACCCTTTGCCGTATCCGCCATGATATGCCTTTCCAATCACCCGAATGAATCGGACGCATTGTCGGCATAGAGGGCGATGATGTCCAGAAGAAGTCCCGCGTCCGGACCGCATGATTACCATACGGTCCCCTGAAAACTTTAGAGCGCCATGACGATGAGCGAGAAGCTTGCAACGAACATTGCGATGGAGGTGAATGCTGCGATATCACGGATCATGTCAGTCATCGGGCTCTCCTTTACTCGTTATGTTTTCAATTTGTTCCATGTATGTTCCGTTGTCAACAGGAATCTT
Organism: Rhizobium indicum; assembly: GCF_005862305.2. Taxonomy (NCBI): domain Bacteria; kingdom Pseudomonadati; phylum Pseudomonadota; class Alphaproteobacteria; order Hyphomicrobiales; family Rhizobiaceae; genus Rhizobium; species Rhizobium indicum. Next base: position 874,069 of record NZ_CP054021.1, read on the forward strand.
TTCCTCCTTTCTTGTGTTTGAAAATCCCAGGAAATAGGCGACGAATCGGCTAAAGGGCCGGCGCTCGATGTGATCGGCAGCAGCCTTGCCCTTTCCCGATCCGCCGCAGATTGGTCATGGTACTCAGGCGGCAGACCTCCTCAGGGCGACTCTTTATTTCCGGCATATGTTCTTTTTTTGTTCTTTACATGCCGCGGCATATTTGCCAGCATCGGGCCGAGAGGAGAATGACATGGTCGATATTGCGATGCTGAACGAATTCGTCGTGGAGGCGAAGGCTGCGACCTATGTCGGCGGCGGCGTGGCGCGCGTGCCCTGCCGGCCGGGTGCCCACGATATCGGTTTCGAACGCGGCGACTGGCGCTATCTCGACAGCTATTTCGGCGGGACCGATTTCGCCGGACAGGAAGTGGTGTGGCTTGCCGACGAGCCCGTCTGGGCGATGAATTATTTCGGCTGCATCATTGCGCCTGAGCTTATCGACGGCGCAGCAGCGGGAACGGTGATCAAGACGGCACTTTCTGCGATGTATCGCGAGGGCCGGTTTCTTGGCGGGATGGAATTCGACCATCCGTTCGGCCGCTATATCGACAGCAGCGAAGGCGGCTGCGAGCGGTTCAGCGGCCACGAATGCATCATGGTCGATGGCCAGAAGGCCTATGTGCTCGACTATCGCGGCGGGCTGGTCATCCCCTGATCGTGGCCCGCTGCACCTTCCCCGCTCGCGGGGCGAAGGGACATGCCGCACCGGCTTTCTCTAACCTCGACGCTGCGTTTGGCACGTTCCCTCGCCCCGCTTTTACGGGGGTCCGAAGGACAGGGCGAGACGAGTGGCTCGACCCCGGTAGGTTAGGGTGAGGAGCAGCCATCGGCGTTAACCGGACAGCCATGGACCGCGGTCTCAGAAATCGACGATCTTGCCATCGGAGATCGTCACGCGCCGATCCATGCGGCGGGCGAGCTCGTGATTATGGGTGGCGATGAGGGCAGCAAGGCCGGATTGGCGCACCAGCGCTTCCAGCGCGTCGAAGACGTAGCTTGCCGTTTCGGGGTCGAGATTGCCGGTCGGCTCGTCGGCAAGAAGCAGGGTCGGCGCATTGGCGACGGCGCGAGCAATCGCAACGCGCTGCTGCTCGCCGCCGGAAAGCTCGCCGGGGCGATGCGAGCCACGGTGGCCGATGCGCATATAATCGAGAAGCTGGCCGGCCCGCTCTCCGGCTTCCTTCCAGGAAAGCCCGGCGATCAGCTGCGGCATCATGATATTTTCGAGCGCCGAGAATTCCGGCAGCAGGTGGTGGAACTGATAGACGAAGCCGATTTCGCTGCGGCGGATGGCGGTGCGTTTCTCGTCGCTCAGACCGTCACAGGCATGGCCGTTGATGTTGACTTCACCGCCGTCCGGATGCTCCAGCAGGCCTGCGACATGCAGCAGTGTCGACTTGCCGGTGCCGGAAGGAGCGACGAGAGCGACAATCTCCCCCTTCGATATGGAAAAATCCGCGCCCTTCAGGATCGAGAGCAGCGTACCGCCCTGCCCGTAATGGCGCTCGACGCCGGTAAGCTGGAGAACGACGTTGCGTTTCATGAAGGCGGCATTCCTTATTCGTAGCGCAGGGCCTGCACCGGATCGAGCCTGGAGGCACGCCAGGCCGGGAAGATGGTCGCGATGAAGGAGAGCGTCAGCGCCATGACGACGATCGAGATCGTTTCACTCAGATCCATCTCGGCCGGCAGCTGGCTGAGGAAATAGACTTGCGGATTGAACAGTACGGTGCCTGAAATCCACGAGAAGAACTGGCGGACGGATTCGATGTTGACGCAGACGAGAACGCCGAGCAGAACGCCGGCAATGGTGCCGACGATGCCGATCGCCGCCCCGGTCATGAAGAAGATGCGCATGATCGCGCCGGCGCTGGCGCCCATGGTGCGCAGGATGGCGATATCGCTGCCCTTGTCCTTCACCAGCATGATGAGGCCGGAGATGATGTTCAGCGCCGCGACAAGCACGATCAGAGTCAGGATCATGAACATGACGTTGCGCTCGACCTGAAGCGCCGAGAAGAAGGTCTGGTTGCGCTGGCGCCAGTCGGTGATGGCGATCTGGCGGCCGGCCGCTTCCTCCACCTTGGGCCTTAGATCGTCGATATCGTCGGGGTTGTCGACGAAGAGCTCGATCGACTGCACCAGTCCCTCGGCATTGAAATAGAGCTGCGCTTCCTCGAGCGGCATGAAGATGATCGAGGAGTCATATTCCGACATGCCGATCTCGAAGAGACCGGAAATCTTGTAGGATTTGATGCGAGGGCTGACACCCATCGGCGTAATGTCGCCATCCGGTGACGTCAGCGTAATGAGATCGCCAACGCGCAGACCGAGTTGGTCGGCCATGCGGGTGCCGATCAGCACGCCGTCGCCGGAGGCATACCCCACCATATCGCCGGATTTGATGTTGTCGGAGACCGTTTTGAGCTTGATCAGATCCTCGGCGCGGGCGCCGCGCACCAGAGCGCCGGTGCTGCCGCCGGCCTGGGCTGAGGCGAGCACCTGCCCTTCCACGAGCGGTAGCGCCATCTTGACGCCAGGTACGGCGGCGAGCTTGCTGCTGAGGACCGGATAATCGGTGAAGGGGCCGTCGACCGGCTGAACGATCATGTGGCCGTTGATGCCGAGGATGCGCGAGACGAGCTCGGTGCGGAAGCCGTTCATGACGGCCATGACGATGATCAGCGTCGCAACGCCGAGCATGATGCCGACAAAGGAGAAGCCGGCGATGACCGATATGAAGGCTTCCTTGCGGCGGGCGCGCAGATAACGCCACGCCACGAGGCGTTCAAAGGTGGAAAATGGCTTGCCAGCCGGACCCAAGCCGGATTTCGAACTCCGGTCCACTGCTGCTTCTGCCATTTCGCCTCCGTTTCCTTAAGCCACGAACCGATTAATCGCCGCTTCGATGGTCATCGTTTCGCGGGCGCCGGTCTTGCGGTCCTTCACTTCCACTTCGCCGTTTGCGACCGCGCGCGGGCCGGCGATGATCTGGACGGGTACACCGATCAGGTCGGCGGTCGCGAATTTCGTGCCGGCCCGGTCGTCGGTATCGTCATAGAGCACATCCTTGCCGGCCTTGCTAAGCGCGGCATAGATCAACTCGCAGGTATCGTCACAGGCCTGATCGCCCGCCTTCATGTTGATCACAACGATATCGAAGGGTGCGACCGATGCCGGCCAGATGATTCCGTTATCATCATGCGATGCTTCGATGATGGCGGGAACAAGGCGTGTCGGGCCGATACCGTAGGAACCCATATGAACGAAGTGTTCCTTGCCATCAGGTCCCTGCACTTTTGCGCCCATCGGCTCGGAATATTTCGTGCCGAAATAGAAGATGTGGCCGACCTCGATGCCGCGCGCCGACAGGCGGTCGCCTTCGGGAACGGCGTTGAAAGCCGCCTCGTCGTGCATTTCCGAGGTTGCCGCATAGAGCGAGGTCCATTTGTCGAAGATCGCCTGTAGGCCCTCGACGCTGTCGAAATCGGTGTGTTCGCCAGGAATATCGAAATCGACGAAATCCTTGTGGCAGAAGACTTCGGATTCGCCGGTATCGGCGAGGATGATGAATTCATGGCTGAGCTTGCCGCCGATCGGGCCGGTGTCGGCGCGCATCGGGATGGCGCGCAGGCCGAGCCGGTCGAAGGTTCTGAGATAGGCGGCGAACATCTTGTTATAGGAATGCTCCGCCCCCTCGCGCGTCAGATCGAAGGAATAGGCATCCTTCATCATGAATTCACGCGAGCGCATGGTGCCGAAGCGCGGACGGATCTCATCACGGAACTTCAGCTGGATATGATAGAGATTGAGCGGCAGATCCTTGTAGGACTTGACGGAGGAGCGGAAAATATCCGTCACCATCTCTTCGTTGGTGGGGCCGTAGAGCATCGGCCGATCCTGACGGTCCTTGATGCGCAGCATCTCCTTGCCGTAGGCGTCGTAGCGGCCGCTTTCCTGCCAGAGTTCGGCCGATTGCAGGGTCGGCATCGACAGCTCGATGGCACCGGCGCGGTTCTGCTCGTCGCGGATAATGGCGTTGACTTTGTCGAGCACACGCTTGCCGAGCGGCAACCAGGAATAAATGCCCTGCGACTGCTGGCGGATCATGCCGGCGCGCAGCATCAGCCGGTGGGAGACGATTTCCGCCTCCTTGGGGTTTTCCTTAAGGATGGGCATGAAATAGCGGGACAGACGCATGGCGGATTCCGGAGCAGTTGAGATCCCGCAGCAGGCGGAATCGAAAGACCATTGTTAATGTCGGGAGCGTTCATAGCCGCTTCGCGGCAGGAAGGAAACCCGCAACGGATGCCGGCAACCTCCCGGAAGCGCATGTTCGCACCCGCAAAATGAAAGGGCATGAAAAAGCGCGTGTTTATAAGGACTTGAACGAAAATCTTGTCAACAGAAAAATTTTGCTAGAGTGTAGCAAAAATGCAAAAAAAGCTGATGACAAAGCCCAATGTTTGAGCTAGTTTTAGCTCACAAAACAGGCAGGAAGTTAAATTCTTGCCGAATTCGCGGTCAAGTCTTGGGAGGATCAGATCTTAGGCGCGCTCGTCGCAGCCCCGGCAACGGTTACAGATCACGCGATACTTAAAACAAGGCTTTTAGCCTTGTTTTTTTTTGGCTTTTCGGCCTCCATCCCATCCAAAAACCCGGCCGACTTCCGTTAGGGGATGGCCTTCATTCCGTTACGAGAGCTCTTTGCCCCAACAGTATGACGCTGGTATGACGAAATTCGCTTTCAATAGGTTTACATCTGCTCAAAGTTTGAGCAAAAGCCATCCCTAATAGAAACTGGGGCCAAGTTGCGGCAGGGCGTCGAAGCCCCAGCCGAAATAGGTGTCGCAGACATACCAGAGGCCGTAGACCAGGGCTGAAATCAGCGTCGTCAGCGAAAACACGAAAGCGGCCCGAAACCGGGTGGGCGCGCTTGGAACAGTGCCGAGCACGACGTCGTTGTCGTCCGCCTGGGTGCGCAGGCCGATCGGCAGGACGGCAAAAAGCGTCATCCACCAGATGATGAAATAGACGGCAAATCCCTGAAGAAAGATCTGGAGCATATGGTTCCCGTTGGTGTCGCGCTGCTGCATTCCTTAAATCGGAATCGATTTAAGGAATGCAGCAATTTAAATTGTTACAGCGTCCTTTGCGCGTCTTAGAAGACACGCGGCGCTGTAATATCGCGTCCTTATACGGTGGAATGGCGACCAACTCAAAGAGGACGAAAGGTTTAGCCGTCTTCGGGTCACTCTGCCGCAGCAGGACTATCACTCTGCCGCAGGGCTCAGGCCTGTTCGAGTTCGATCAGCGTGCCGAAGAAATCCTTGGGATGCAGAAAGAGCACCGGCTTGCCATGTGCGCCGATCTTCGGCTGGCCATCGCCGAGCACTCTTGCGCCCGCCTCTACCAGCCGGTCTCGGGCGAGAAGGATATTGTCCACCTCATAGCAGATGTGGTGCATGCCACCGGACGGGTTCTTTTCGAGGAAGGCTGCGATCGGCGAAGTATCGCCGAGCGGTTGCAGCAATTCGACCTTGGTGTTCGGCAATTCGACGAAGACGACGGTGACGCCGTGTTCCGGCAGAGCCTGCGGCTGCGATACGGCAGCGCCCAGCGTATCGCGATAGGCCGCCGTCGCCGCGGCCAGATCGGGCACGGCGATGGCGATATGGTTGACCCGGCCGAGCATGGTCAGACCTTGGTGACGAAGGCGGTGACAACGGGCTTCTTGCCCCAGGCTTGGTTCGCAGCCGAGCGAATGGCCCGGCGCACGGCCTCCTGCAGCATGTCGATATCCTTGCGGCGGGCGCGCGGAATGCTCTCGATGGCGCTGATCGCGGCGTCGAAGAGCGTGTCTTCCATCTCATCGCCCTCGTCGTCATAGACCGGCAGGCCGATCGAAACGAGATCGGGATCGCCGACGATGTCATAGCGGGCGTCGAGCAAGACGTTGACTGCGACATGGCCGACATAGGAGAGCTTCTTGCGCTCGCCGATACCCATCTCGTCGAAATCGCCGATCAGCGAGCCGTCCTTATAGATGCGGCCATGCGGCGCCTCGCCGATCACCTCTACGGGACCCGGCGCCAGCCGCAGGATATCGCCGTTGCGCACCCGCGGCACCAGTGCGATGCCGGATTGCTCGGCAAGTTCCTTATGCGCCGTCAGATGTGTTGCCTCGCCATGCACCGGCACGACGATCTTCGGCCGTGTCCACTCATACATCCGCTGCAACTCGTTGCGGCGCGGATGGCCGGAAACGTGGACCAATGCCTCGGTATCCGTGATGATGTGCACACCCTGCTCGACGAGGCCGTTCTTGATGTCCTGGATCGCCTTCTCGTTGCCGGGAATGGCGCGCGAGGAAAAGACGACGATATCGCCTGCCGTAAACGCCACATTGCGCATCTCATCGCGCGAGAGTTTGGCAAGGGCTGCCCGCGCCTCGCCCTGGCTGCCGGTCAGGATGACGACGACCTTGTCGCGCGGGATATAGCCGTATTCGTCCTCGGAGATGAAGGGCTTCACACCTTCCATCAGGCCGATGTCCTGGGCAACGTTCACGACGCGCTTCAGCGAACTGCCGAGCAGCAGCACTTCGCGGCCTGCCGCCTCTGCAGCCTCGGCAACAGTACGGATGCGCCCGACATTCGACGAGAAGGTGGTGATCGCCACCCGGCCCTCGGCATTCTCGATGATCTTACGCAGGCTTTCGGACACATCCTTCTCGGAGGGCGAAACACCGTCGCGCAGCGCATTGGTGGAATCGCACATCAGCGCCAGCACGCCCTCGTCGCCGAGTTGGCGGAAACGTGTCTCGTCGGTCAGGGGCCCGAGCGAAGGCTCGTGGTCGATCTTCCAGTCGCCTGTATGGATGACATTGCCGACCGGCGTGCGGATCATCAGCGACATCGGCTCGGGGATCGAATGGTTGACGGCGACACCTTCGATGCTGAACGGGCCGACATTGATCGTATCGCCGGCCTTGAACGGCGTCACCGGCACTTCGCCGATCGTCGCCTTCTCGAAATTGCGCTTGGCTTCGAGCAGACCTGCGGTAAAACCAGAGGCATAGACCGGCACGTTGAGGCCGGGCCAGAGATCGGCGAGCGCACCATAATGGTCTTCATGCGCATGGGTGATGATGATCGCCTTGAGGTTCTTTCGTTCGCTGGCGAGGAAGCGGATATCCGGCAGTACGAGGTCGACGCCCGGCAGGTCAGGCCCGGGAAAAGTGACGCCACAATCGACCATGATCCACTGGCGATGCTCGGGCGGGCCGTAGCCGTAGAGAGCGAGATTCATGCCAATCTCACCGACACCGCCCAGAGGCAGGAATACCAGTTCGTCCTGTTTCGCCATAATTTTCGTTTTTTCCGCTATCCAAAAAACACATCACCGGCAGCAATGGGCATTATCCTGCCAGCGCCGGTATCGAGCATCAACAAGCCATTATCATCAATTCCGGCGAATTGTCCGGAAATCGATCGGTCCGGCAAATTGACCGTAATCTTTTCGCCGATGCCGCAGGCGATGGCGCGCCAGAGCGTCGTGATCTCGCCGACGCCACGGCCCTGGTCCCATATTTCAAGCACTTCCGCCGTGGCGGCGAAGAGATGCGCGAAAAGTTCCTCCGGCGACGCCGCACTTCCCTGCTGACGCAGGCAGGTAACGGGGTAGAGCGGATTGTCGGGCATTATCGAGATATTGATGCCGATGCCGACGATCAGCGCGTAACGGCCGTCCGGCAGCCCCTCGCCTTCGACGAGAATGCCGCAGGTCTTCTTTCGGCCGATGAGGATATCGTTCGGCCATTTGACCTCGAGCGGTTCGGCGCCCAGTGGCAACATCCTGCGGATCGCCTGGTGCACGGCAACGGCGATTGCCAGCGGCAGCGAGCCCAGCCGCTCCATCGGCGCCGGGTCGATCAGGAGAAGGGAAGCGTAGAGATTGCCGCGCTCGGAAACCCAGAGCCTGCCGCGGCGGCCGCGACCGCCCGTCTGCCTCTCGGCGGTCACCCAGAGATTACCGCCATCGCCCGCCCGAGCCCGGGCGAGGCATTCGCTGTTGGTGGACGATGTTTCCGACAGAGCCTCGTGCCTGAAATCGCCGAGCGATATCCGGCGCCGTCCGTCGGAAGCCATCAAAAGAGCGTCGCAGCAGCTAGCTCTGCCGCACCGCCGATCGGGCCGCCGATGAGGACATAGGCGGTGACGAAGAGACCGGAGAGACCGAAGACCAGACGCAGAGAACCGGAGACACGGGCGAATTCGCCGGTCGCCTCATCGAACCACATCAGCTTGATGACACGCAGATAATAGTAAGCGCCGACGACCGAGGCGAGAACGCCGATGATGGCGAGCGCATAGAGCTTGGCCTCGATGGCGGCAACGAAGACGAAGTACTTCGCGAAGAAGCCGGCGAGCGGCGGGATGCCGGCGAGCGAGAACATCAGCGCCGTCAGCACCACGGCCATGAACGGGTTGGTTGTGGAGAGGCCGGCGAGATCGTCGACATTCTCGACGACGGTGCCGTCCTTGCGGCGCATCGACATGATGATCGCAAAGGTGCCGAGCGTCATGACCATGTAGATGACCATATAAAGCATGACGCCGGTGACGCCGGTCTGGTTGCCGGCGGCAAGGCCGACCAGCGCATAACCCATGTGGCCGATAGAGGAATAGGCCATCAGTCGCTTGATGTTCTTCTGGCCGATCGCGGCAAACGAACCGAGCAGCATCGAGGCGATCGAGATGAAGACGACGACCTGCTGCCAGTCCGCCAGAACCGGCTGGAAGGCGGTAATGACGATGCGGGTCATCATCGCCATGGCAGCAACCTTGGGTGCTGCGGCAAGGAAGGCGGTCACCGGCGTCGGCGCGCCCTCGTAAACATCCGGCGTCCACATATGGAAGGGAACAGCGGAGATCTTGAAGGCGATGCCGGCGAGGATGAAGACCAGGCCGAAGATCAAGCCGAGCGAACGCGCACCCTCAACGGACAGCGCCTGGGCGATTTCGGAGAAGTGGGTGTGGCCGGTGAAGCCGTAGACCAGCGACATGCCGTAGAGCAGCATGCCGGAGGAAAGCGCGCCGAGGACGAAATATTTCAGGCCGGCTTCGGTCGACTTCAGGCTGTCGCGGTTGATCGCGGCGACGACATAGAGCGCCAGCGACTGCAGTTCCAGCGCCAGATAGAGCGAGATCAGGTCATTGGCCGAAATCATCAGCAGGATGCCGAGGGTCGCAAGTACCAGGAGAACCGGGAACTCGAACTTGTCGAGCTGATTTTCGCGGGCGTGGCCAATCGACATGAACATGGCGACCAGCGAACCAATGAGCGCCACCAGCTTCATGAAGCGCGAGAAGCCGTCGGCCATGTAGACGCCGCCATAGGCAAGGCCTTCTGCGGGCACGAAGAGCAGCCACAGGCCGGAGGCCAGGAGCAGGACGATGGCCAAGCCGGTGACGACAAGGCCCGACCGCTCGCCTGAGAAGACGCCGACCATCAACAGGACAAGGGCGCCGACCGCGAGGATGAGCTCCGGCGCGGAAAGATGCAGACTGAGGAGAATTGTTTCAGCGGTCATGTCCAATAAGTCCCGTCATCATTTCATAGACAGCGCAACATTCTGCGCTGCGTGCACGGCGGCCGTGTAGTTGTTGACCAGCAGATCCACCGAGGCGGCCGTCGCATCGAAGACCGGAGCCGGATAAACGCCGAAGAAGATGGTCAGCGCGACTAGCGGGTAGAGGATCAGCTGTTCGCGCGGCGAAAGATCGAGCAGCGCCTTCAGCTTCTCCTTCTCCAGCGCACCGAAGATCACCCGGCGATAAAGCCAGAGCGCGTAGGCGGCCGAGAGGATGACGCCGGTGGCGGCAAAGAGCGCCACCCAGGTGTTGACCCGGAAGACACCGATCAGCGTCAGGAATTCGCCGACGAAGCCGGACGTGCCGGGAAGCCCGACATTGGCCATAGTGAAGACCATCATCGCCACGGCATATTTCGGCATGTTGTTGACGAGGCCGCCATAGGCGTTGATCTCGCGGGTGTGGGTGCGGTCGTAGACGACGCCGACGCAGAGGAAGAGCGCGCCGGAGACGATGCCGTGCGAGAGCATCTGGAAGATCGAGCCTTGGACGCCCTGCATATTGGCGGCAAAGATGCCCATGGTCACGTAGCCCATGTGGGCCACGGAGGAATAGGCGATCAGCTTCTTGATATCGTCCTGCATCATCGCCACCAGAGAAGTGTAGATGATGGCGATGACGGACATGGCAAAGACGAGCGGCGCGAAATAATCGGACGCGACCGGGAACATGCCGAGCGAGAAGCGGATGAGACCGTAGCCGCCGAGCTTCAGCAGTACGCCGGCCAGGATCACCGAGCCAGCCGTCGGCGCCTGAACGTGGGCATCGGGAAGCCAGGTATGGACCGGCCACATCGGCATCTTCACCGCAAAGGAGGCGAAGAAGGCAAGCCATAACCAGGTCTGCAGCGCCGGCGGGAACTTGTAGGCGAGCAGCGCGGTGATGTCGGTCGTGCCGGCCTGCCAGTACATCGCCATGATGGCGAGCAACATCAGCACCGAGCCGAGTAGCGTATAGAGGAAGAACTTGTAGCTCGCATAGACGCGGTCCTTGCCGCCCCAGACGCCGATGATCAGGAACATCGGAATAAGGCCCGCCTCGAAGAAGACGTAGAAGAGCACGATATCGAGCGAGACGAAGACGCCGATCATCATCGTTTCGAGGATGAGGAAGGCGATCATGTATTCCTTCAGGCGCTTCTCGATCGAGAGCCAGCTCGCCAGCACGCAGAAGGGCATAAGGAAAGTCGACAGGATGACGAACAGCATCGAGATGCCGTCGATGCCGACGTGGTAGCCGATGCCGGTGCCGAGCCAGTTATGCTTCTCGACCATCTGGAAGCCGGGATTGGCATTGTCGAAGCCGATCCAGATGAAGAGCGAGACGACGAAGGTGAAGACGGTGGTGATCAGCGAGATCCACAGCACGTTCTTCCGGCCGGTTTCGCTCTCGCCGTTCATCAATAGCAGGAGCACCACGCCGACGAGCGGCAGAAAGGTGACCGTTGAAAGAATAGGCCAATCGGTCATCAGAAGGAACTCCCGAGCATCATCCAGGTAACGAGCGCCGCAACGCCGATCAGCATGGCGAAGGCGTAGTGATAGAGGTAACCGGTCTGCAGGCGCACCACCCGATCGGTGACTGCGACGACGCGGGCAGCGACACCGTTCGGGCCGTAGGTGTCGATGACGCCGACATCACCCTTCTTCCACAGGAAGCGCCCGAGCGCCTTGGCGGAGCGGACGAAGAGGAAGTCATAGAGCTCGTCGAAATACCACTTGTTCAACAGGAACTGGTAGAGCACGCGATGCTGCTGCGCGAGGATGCGCGGCGTCTGCGGCGAGCGGATATACATGTACCAGGCGGTGACGAAACCGAGCACCATGGCGATGAAGGGGCTCAAGGCCACGAGCGCCGGCACATGGTGGAACTCTTTAACCAGTTCGTTCTCAGCGCCGGTAAAGAGCGCACCCTTCCAGAACTCGGCATATTCCTCGCCGTAGAACCTGCCTTCGAAGAAGTACCCGGCGAAAACTGCTCCAATTGCGAGGAGATAGAGCGGTACCAGCATGACCTGCGGCGACTCGTGGACGTGGTGCATCACCTCGTGCGAGGCGCGCGGCTTTCCATAGAAGGTCATGAAGATCAAGCGCCAGGAATAGAAGCTGGTGAACAGAGCCGCAATGACCAGCAGCGTGAAGGCAAAGCCGGAGACCGCCGAATGCGAAGCATAGGTCGCCTCGATGATCACGTCCTTGGAGTAGAAGCCGGCAAGACCGACCGGTGTGAAAGGAATGCCGACGCCGGTGATTGCCAGCGTACCGACAATCATCATACGGAACGTCCACTTAATATGCGGCCGCAGGCCGCCCATGTAGCGCATGTCCTGCTCGCCATCGACGGCATGGATGACCGAGCCGGCGCAAAGGAAGAGCAGCGCCTTGAAGAAGGCATGGGTGAAGAGATGGAAGATCGCCGCGCCATAGGCCCCTACCCCGAGCGCCACGAACATGTAGCCGAGCTGCGAGCAGGTGGAATAGGCGATGACGCGCTTGATGTCGTTCTGCACGAGGCCGACGGTTGCCGCGAAGAAGGCGGTGATGGCGCCGATCACGGTGACGACAACCAGCGCATCCGGCGACAGTTCGAAGAGCGGCGACATGCGGGCGACGAGGAAGACGCCGGCGGTGACCATGGTGGCGGCATGGATCAGGGCCGAGACCGGGGTCGGGCCTTCCATGGCGTCAGGCAGCCAGGTGTGCAGCAGGAACTGCGCCGACTTGCCCATCGCGCCCATGAAGAGCAGCAGGCAGATGCCGGTCAGCGCATGCGCCTTGTCGAGCTGCATGCCGAAGAGATTGAGGAACACCTCGCCCGCTTCGCCGCCGCCTTCATGCGGAGCGAAGTTCGAGGCATTGGCGAAGATCGTGTCGAGGTTGATCGAACCGAACAGCACGAAGACGCCGGCAATGCCGAGCACGAAACCGAAGTCGCCGACGCGGTTGACGATGAAGGCCTTCATCGCCGCAGCGGTCGCCGACGGCTTCTTGAACCAGAAGCCGATCAGCAGATAGGAGGCGAGACCGACGCCTTCCCAGCCGAAGAACATCTGGGCAAGGTTGTCAGCGGTCACCAGCATCAGCATGGCGAAGGTGAAGAGCGAGAGATAGGCGAAGAAGCGCGGGCGATGCGGATCGGTATGCATGTAGCCGATCGAATAGACATGCACCAGCGTCGAGACCGTGTTGACGACGATCAGCATGACTGACGTCAGCGTATCCACGCGCAGCGACCAGGAGACGTCGATGCCGCCGGACTGGATCCAGCGCAGCACCTCGACCTTGATCGGACCGCCTTCGGCATGGCCCATGCCGACGGTGAAGAAGACGACCCAGGACAGGATGGCGGCGATGATCATCAGGCCGCTGGTGACATATTCCGAAGCCTTAGCGCCGATGGCGCGGCCGAAAAGGCCGGCGACGATCGCACCGATCAAGGGAAGAAAGACGATAGCCTTATAGAGGAACATGAGCCACTCAGCCCTTCATCATATTGACGTCTTCGACCGCGATCGAGCCGCGGTTGCGGTAGAAGACAACGAGAATTGCAAGACCGATCGCCGCTTCGGCAGCCGCGACCGTCAGGATGAACAGCGCGAAGACCTGGCCGACGATGTCGTTCAGGAAGGAGGAGAAGGCGACCATGTTGATGTTGACGGCGAGCAGGATCAGTTCGATCGACATCAGGATGACGATGACGTTCTTCCGGTTCAGGAAGATGCCGAAGACGCCAAGCGTGAAGAGGATGGCGCTGACCGTCAGGTAGTGGGAAAGTCCGATGACCATGTTCTTTGTTCCTTGACCTGCCTTTAGACGCCCTGCCCGGGCTTGACCGAAACCACCTCGACGGCGGTGGCGGGCGTGCGGGCAACCTGCCTGGGAATATTCTGCCGCTTGATGTTGGTGCGGTGTCTCAACGTCAGCACGATCGCGCCGATCATGGCGACCAGAAGCACCAGACCGGCGATCTGGAAGAAATAGACGTAGTTGGTGTAGAGCACGTCGCCGAGGGCGGCCGTATTGGTGCGCTCGCTCAGCGCCGGGATCGGCATGGCGACTGATTTGGCGATCTCAGGCGAGATGACGCTGCCGCCGATGACGACGATCAGTTCGGCTGCGAGGATCACCCCGATCAGCCCGCCGATCGGGGCATATTCGAGAACGCCGGCCCTCAGTTCGGTGAAATCGATATCGAGCATCATCACCACGAAGAGGAAGAGCACGGCGACGGCGCCGACATAGACGACAAGCAGGATCATCGCCAGGAATTCGGCACCGAGCAGCAGGAAGAGGCCGGCCGCATTGAAGAACACCAGGATCAAGAAGAGAACCGAGTGAACCGGGTTCTTCGCCCAGATGACCATGAACGCCGACGCCACCGCGACAAAGGCGAAAAGATAGAAAAATAGAGCCTGCAGACCCATGTTGGTGCCTTTTTCATCTTCCCCCGGGCAGCCGGGAGTTTCCCTGCCCGATGGAGCTCTCCCTGGCGTTAACCGGAAAAGCTCCTGTGCATATTGACCGCGACAGGAGCAACTGCGCTCCACCGCGGCATTTCAAAATCTCAATCAGCGGTACGGCGAGTCGATCGCGATGTTGCGGGCGATTTCGCGCTCCCACCGGTCTCCGTTATCCAGAAGCCGTGCCTTGTCGAAGTAGAGCTCTTCGCGGGTTTCCGTCGCAAATTCGAAATTCGGGCCTTCGACGATCGCGTCGACCGGGCAGGCTTCCTGGCAGAAGCCGCAATAGATGCACTTCACCATGTCGATGTCGTAGCGCACCGTACGGCGCGTGCCGTCATTGCGGCGCGGACCGGCCTCGATGGTGATCGCCTGGGCAGGACAGATCGCCTCGCAGAGCTTGCAGGCGATGCAACGTTCCTCGCCGTTCGGATAACGGCGCAACGCATGCTCGCCGCGGAAACGCGGGGAGACCGGACCCTTTTCGAATGGATAGTTGATCGTCGCCTTCTGGCGGAAGAAATAGCGCATCGATAGAAAGAACGCGCCGACGAACTCCTTGAGAAACAGCGAGCTGATGGAGCCGGACAAGCTTGCCATCTTCAACCTCCAATTTTGCCGAAAACGAGAGCGGGCACCATCATGCCCAACCCATCAGTTTCAGCACGAATGCAACGATGACGACCATGGCGAGCGACAGCGGCAGGAAGACCTTCCAGCCGAGGCGCATGAGCTGGTCGTAGCGGTAGCGCGGAACGAAGGCTTTTACCATCGCGAACATGAAGAACACGAAGCAGGCCTTCAGCGTGAACCAGATGATGCCTGGGACCCAGTTGAGGATCCAGATATCGACCGGGGGCAGCCAGCCGCCGAGGAAGAGGATCGTCGTCAGCGCGCACATCAGGCAGACGGCCGCATATTCGCCGAGCATGAACATCATGTATGGCGAGGAGCCGTATTCGACCATGAAGCCGGCGACGAGTTCCGATTCGGCTTCCGGAAGGTCGAAGGGCGGGCGGTTCGTTTCGGCGAGCGCCGAAATGAAGAAGATGATGAACATCGGGAACAGCGACAGCCAGTGCCAGTCGAGGAACGACGCCGGCAGGCCGAGCATGGTGCCGAGGCCGGTATGCTGCGCATTGACGATATCGGTCAGGTTCAGCGAACCCACACAGAGAAGCACGGTGACGATGACGAAGCCGATCGAGACTTCATAGGACACCATCTGCGCCGCCGAGCGCAGCGCGCCGAGGAACGGATACTTCGAGTTCGAAGCCCAGCCGCCCATGATGATGCCGTAAACCTCGAGCGAGGAGATGGCGAAAATATAGAGGATGCCGACATTGATGTTGGCGATCACCCATCCGTCGGCCAGCGGTACCACCGCCCAGGTCGACAGCGCCAGAAGCACCGTCACCAGCGGGGCAAGCAGGAACACCGCCTTGTTGGCGCCGGCCGGAATGATCGGCTCCTTGAAGACGAACTTCAGAAGGTCGGCGAAGGACTGGAACAGGCCGAAGGGACCGACGACGTTCGGGCCGCGGCGCAGCTGCACGGCCGCCCAGATCTTGCGGTCGGCGAGCAGCACGTAGGCGATGAAAACGAGCAGGCAGACGAGAAGCAGCAGCGACTGACCGATCATGATGATCGCCGGCCAGACATAGGTCGAAAAGAAAGAATCCATAGTCCCCTGCCCTTACTCTGCCGCGACTTTGAAGTTGTTGCGGGCCAATGCCGAGCACTCCGCCATGACAGCCGAGGCACGCGCTATCGGGTTCGTCAAATAGAAGTCTTTCACCGGCGACGCAAACCCGGATTTGTTCATCTTGCCGGCTTTTTTCGCAACTGCGGCAATTTGGGCGCTATCGGTTTCAGCGATCTCGTCGATGGCAGCGAAATGCGGGAAAGCGGCATAGAGCCGGACACGCAATTCGCTGAGCGAATCGAAGGGAAGCTTCTTGCCAAGCACGTCGGAAAGGGCACGGATGATCGCCCAGTCCTCGCGGGCATCACCCGGCGCAAAGCCTGCGCGGTTGCCCATCTGGACGCGGCCTTCGGTGTTGACCCAGGTGCCGGACTTTTCGGTATAGGCTGCCGCCGGCAGGATGACGTCGGCATGGTGCGCGCCGTTATCGCCATGCGAGCCGACATAGACCGTGAGCTTGGCCTTCTTGGCGGTGAAGTCGAGTTCGTCTGCGCCGAGCAGGAAGAGCACGTCCATCGCCGTCAGCATCTCGGCGGCATTGACGCCCTTGGCGCCCGGCACGAAACCGAGGTCGAGTCCGCCGACACGCGAGGCAGCGGTATGGAGGACGGCAAAGCCGTTCCAGCCTTCAGCGACCGCGCCGACCGAGCCGGCAAGCTTGGCAGCGCTGGCGAGAACGCCGGCGCCGTCGGTGCGCGACAGCGCGCCCTGGCCGATGATGATCATCGGCTTGGCGGCATTCTTCAGCACGTCGGCGAAGGCGTGGGTGCCGTCGACCAGATCCTTCAGCGTGTCGGGACCGCCGCCGAGGTAATCATAGCTGTAGCGCAGCTCGCCCGGCTCGCCGATCACGCCGATCGGGAACTTGCCGCGGCGCCAGCGCTTGCGTATGCGGGCGTTGAGGATGGCTGCCTCGAAGCGCGGATTGGCGCCGATGATCAACAGCGCGTCGGCCTGGTCGATGCCCGATATGGTCGGATTGAACAGGTAGCTTGCACGGCCGAGCGACGGATCGAGTGCCGCCCCATCCTGGCGACAGTCGAGATTGACCGACCCCAGCGACTTCACCAGTTCGGAGAGCGCATACATTTCCTCGACGGAAGCGAGGTCGCCAGCGATCGCGCCGATCTTGTCGCCCGAGGTGGCGCCGACGGCGGCCTTGATGGCGCCGAAGGCTTCGGCCCAGGTGGCCGGCTGCAGGCGGCCGTCGCGGCGGACGTAGGGCCGGTCGAGGCGCTGGGTCTTAAGGCCGTCCCAGATGAAGCGGCTCTTGTCGGAGATCCACTCTTCATTGATCGCCTCGTTGACACGCGGCAGGATGCGCATGACTTCGCGGCCGCGGGTATCGACGCGGATCGCCGAACCGACGGCATCCATGACGTCGATCGATTCGGTCTTGTTCAGCTCCCAGGGGCGCGCGGTGAAGGCGAAAGGCTTCGAGGTCAGCGCGCCGACCGGGCAAAGGTCGACGACGTTGCCCTGCAGCTCGGAGGTCATCGCCTGTTCGAGATAGGTGGTGATCTCGGCATCCTCACCACGGCCAATCAGGCCGAGTTCGGAAATGCCGGCGACCTCGGTCGTGAAGCGGACGCAGCGCGTGCAGTGGATGCAGCGGTTCATCACCGTCTTGACGAGCGGGCCGATATACTTGTCCTCGACGGCGCGCTTGTCTTCCTGATAGCGCGAGGTGTCGATGCCGAAGGCCATCGCCTGGTCCTGCAGGTCGCATTCGCCGCCCTGGTCGCAGATCGGGCAATCGAGCGGATGGTTGATCAGCAAGAATTCCATCACACCTTCGCGGGCCTTCTTGACCATCGGGGTGTTGGTGAAGACCTCGGGCAGTTCGCCGTTCGGGCCGCCGCGGATATCGCGCACGCTCATGGCGCAGGAAGCCTGTGGCTTCGGCGGGCCGCCCTTCACCTCGACAAGGCACATGCGGCAATTGCCGGCAACCGACAGGCGCTCATGGAAGCAGAAGCGCGGAACCTCGGCACCGGCATCCTCGCACGCCTGCAATAGCGTGAAATGATCCGGAACTTCGATCTCGTTGCCGTCAATCCTCAGTTTTGCCATCGTCGCTCAGTCCTGTTTCCCGTTTGCCTGATGACGGCAAACAAACCTATTTTTGCAGCACTCTCATTGCCAAGCCGGATCTTTCGTCCTGCCGACATCTGATGTCGCCCAAATTCTCTATCGCGCGTTCCAGACCCGGAACCCGCACCGGCATCTTCAGGCCCCCGCCCGTCCGCCGACCTGCCCATCTTTCCGGCCGATCGACACGGCCGGACAGTTCATTTCTTTCTGCGGCCCCGCCCTGCCAGAACGTTTGCCTGACCGGTCCAGTCGTCACGGCCGATGCGGCCATTGAAGCCGAGTTCAGCGTCGAACCGGGCGATTTCCTCGTCGGTCCAGGCAGCGATGTCGGCGAAGCTGCGAATGCCCTTGGCGTTCAGCACCTGCTCCAGCTTCGGGCCGATGCCGGCGATCAGCTTGAGGTCGTCGGTCTTCCCCCGCGCAACCGGTTTTGCCTTCACGGCCGGCTTTGGCTGGCTGGCCTTCGCTTGGCTGGCTGGCTTGGCTTGGCCGGCCGGCGGCGGCTCGCTGACCGGCTTGACGACAGTCAGTGTCGGCTTTGCCTTCTTCTCGGCCGGCGGCTTGGTGAAAGCCTTGACCTCCGAGCGAATATTCTCCGGCCGGATATCGACATCGGGCTTCAGTTCGTCCGGAGGCGTGTCATCGAGGGCGGCCGCGACCTTGCCGGTGGTTTCCAGGGCGCTCTGCCAGGCACCGAAGAAAGCGCCGGCCATCT
Organism: Rhizobium indicum; assembly: GCF_005862305.2. Classification (NCBI taxonomy): domain Bacteria; kingdom Pseudomonadati; phylum Pseudomonadota; class Alphaproteobacteria; order Hyphomicrobiales; family Rhizobiaceae; genus Rhizobium; species Rhizobium indicum. The sequence goes on from NZ_CP054021.1 coordinate 892,740, forward strand.
GGGTCGAGAAACCAAAGCCGATCGCCGTTGCGGCGGCAAAGGCTGCCGCGGGCTGCGCCATCAGCGGATGCACCGGCATCGCCCGTGCATTTTCCAGCATCTCGGCGGCTAGACGGCCGAAACCGGCCGCGAAATCGGCGACTTCTTCCTTCTTCCCACTCTTGGATGCGTTGTCCGCCATGATTATTCAGCCGCCTCCAGAACCGCACCGTGATCAAGCGCGCTCGCGGTATACTGGTCGATGCGCTTTTCGATCTCGGGACGGAAGTTACGGATCAGACCCTGCACCGGCCACGCGGCGGCGTCGCCGAGCGCACAGATGGTATGGCCTTCGATCTGCTTCGTTACCTGGAACAGCATGTCGATTTCGCGCTTCTGGGCATTGCCCTTGGCCATGCGTTCCATGACGCGCCACATCCAGCCCGTGCCTTCGCGGCAGGGCGTGCACTGGCCGCAGCTCTCATGCTTGAAGAAGGCGGAGATGCGGGCAATCGCCTTGATGACGTCGGTGGACTTGTCCATGACGATCGCGGCGGCCGTACCGAAGGAAGAGCCGACGCCGCGCAGGCCGTCGAAATCCATCGGGCAATCGATGATGTCCTTGGCCGGAACGATCGGGCAAGATGCTCCGCCTGGAATGACGGCAAGCAGGTTGTCCCAGCCACCGCGGATGCCGCCGGCATGGCGGTCGACCAGTTCGCGGAAGGTGATGCCCATTTCCTCTTCGACCGTGCACGGCTTGTTGACGTGGCCGGAGAGCATGAACAGCTTGGTGCCCACATTGTTCGGACGGCCGATGGCCGAGAACCAGCCGGCGCCGCGGCGCAGGATCGTCGGCGCGACAGCGATCGATTCGACGTTGTTGACCGTCGTCGGGCAGCCGTAAAGGCCCATATTGGCCGGGAACGGCGGCTTCAGGCGCGGCTGGCCCTTCTTGCCTTCGAGGCTTTCGAGCAGGGCAGTTTCCTCGCCGCAGATATAGGCACCGGCGCCGTGATGGACGAAGATGTCCATGTCCCAGCCGAGCTTGTTGTTCTTGCCGAGCAGGCCAAAATCATAGCATTCGTCGATCGCCGCCTGCAGCGCTTCGCGCTCGCGGATATATTCGCCGCGCACATAGATGTAGGCCGCATTGGCGCCCATCGCGAAGCTCGCGATGACACAGCCTTCGATCAGCGTATGCGGATCGTGGCGCATGATGTCGCGGTCTTTGCAGGTGCCGGGTTCCGATTCGTCGGCGTTGACGACGAGGTAATGCGGCCGCCCGTCGCTTTCCTTCGGCATGAAGGACCATTTGAGGCCGGTCGGGAAACCGGCGCCGCCGCGACCGCGAAGGCCAGACGCCTTCATCTCATTGATGATCCAGTCGCGGCCCTTTTCGAGGATCTGCTTGGTGCCGTCCCAGTGGCCGCGGCTCATCGCGCCCTTCAGGGATTTGTCCTTGAGGCCGTAGATGTTGGTAAAGATGCGGTCTTTATCTTGTAACATGCTTCACCTCTTACCGCGGCTTCTTGCCGAAGACCTTGATATATTCCGCTTCCCCGCCCTTGGCGAGCGCCTTGGCCTGCTTGACCCAGTCATCGCGCTCGATGCGGCCGCGGAAATTCAAATAGCCATCGACCCAATCGCGTTCGGCCTTCTTCCAGCCTGCGACCTGCGCGAAGGTGAAGATGCCGATTTCGTTCAACGTCGCCTCGATCTTCGGGCCGACACCCGAGATCATCTTCAGATCATCAGGTGCGGCAGGCTTTTCGATGCCGGCCGGCCGATTCTTGTCGGTCAGAGCAGGCTTTGCCGCCGGGGCGGCTTCAGCCTTGACGGCCGCTTTCGGCGCCGGTTCGGCAGCCGCAGTGCCTGATATCGGCTGCTGCTCGGCTGCCTTTGCGTTTTTCGCAGCCGCCTTCGGCGCCGTCGCCGGCGTCTTCAGGGCAGCATTGGTCTCGGCATCGGTGCTCTTCGGGCGGGCGGCCTCGGAGGGCGGAACCGGGGCGGCGTCGACTGGAGCCGATACGGTTTCGGCATCGGCCTTCTTGGCGCGGGTCCTTGCCTTCGGCTCTTCCGTCGTCAGCGAGGTCAGGCCGCCTTCGGGCGCCGAAAACACCCGGTCGATCTGGGTGCCGGGCTTGATGCTGGCGCCATTGCCGGCGGCAAAGACGTCGATGATCTCTTCGAGACGCGCGGGCGTCAGGTCTTCATAGGTGTCCTTGCCGATCATCACCATCGGGGCGTTGACGCAGGCCCCGAGACATTCGACCTCTTCCCAGGACAGAGTGCCTTCGGCATTGCGCTCGAAGGCATGGGCATGGATCTTGCTCTTGCAGACCGACATCAGCGCTTCCGAGCCGCGCAGCATGCAAGGCGTCGTGCCGCAGACCTGCACATGGGCGCGGGTGCCGACAGGATGCAGCTGAAACTGCGTATAGAAGGTCGCGACCTCGAGCACGCGGATATAGGCCATATCCAGCATGTCGGCGATCTTTTCGATCGCCGCGCGCGTGACCCAGCCGTCCTGCTCCTGCGCCCGCATCAACAGCGGAATGACCGCCGATTGCTGGCGGCCGGCGGGGTATTTCTGGATCGTCTTGTCCGCCCAGACCGCATTCTCATCGCTGAAGGCGAATGCGGCAGGCTGAAATTGATCTTCGGCTAATCGACGAACGGACATTCTTTCTCACGCCTTGTCAGTTTAGGGTTCCACACCGCGAAGCGGTCAAAGACTGCATTTCGCAGGCATAGGCCGACTGGTCTTTTTGCATAAACACTACGAATTTGCTGCCGTTCGGAATGGCAGCCTTGATCTGATAGCCCTTGGACAAAAGCTCACCCATGGACGATTGCTGCGCCGGCGGCGTCTCTTCCTTATGGCCGAGCGGCGTGCCGAGGCTATCGGACTCCTGAGCCGAAACCCCGGATGCCGAAAGAAGAATAACGACGGCCAGCGGCAGAAGCTGCATCAGCGATCCACCTCGCCGAAGACGATGTCGAGCGAGCCGAGGACGGCCGCGACGTCGGCAAGCTGGTGGCCGCGGCACATGAAGTCCATCGCCTGCAGATGGGCATAACCGGGGGCGCGGATCTTGCAGCGATAGGGCTTGTTGGTGCCGTCGGAGACGAGATAGACGCCGAATTCGCCCTTCGGCGCCTCGACAGCGGCGTAAACCTCGCCGGCCGGCACATGGTAGCCTTCGGTATAGAGCTTGAAGTGGTGGATCAGCGCTTCCATCGAGCGCTTCATCTCGCCGCGCTTCGGCGGCACGACCTTGCCGTCGATCGACGAGAAAGGACCGGTCCTGGCATCCGAGAGCAGGCGGTTGACGCATTGCTTCATGATGCGGACCGATTCGCGCATCTCGATCATACGGATCAGATAGCGGTCGTAGTTGTCGCCATTCTTGCCGATCGGGATGTCGAATTCGAGATCGGAATAACATTCATAGGGCTGGGCGCGACGCAGATCCCAGGCCGCACCCGAACCGCGCACCATGACGCCGGAGAAGCCCCAGGCCCAGCATTCCTCCAGCGAGACGACGCCGATATCGACGTTGCGCTGCTTGAAGATGCGGTTGCCGGTCAACAGGTTGTCGATGTCATCGAGCGCCTTCAGGAACGGGTCGCACCAGGCGCCGATATCCTGCACGAGCTGTTCGGGCAGATCCTGGTGGACGCCGCCCGGACGGATATAAGCGGCATGCATGCGTGAGCCGCTGGCGCGCTCGTAGAACACCATCAGCTTTTCACGCTCTTCGAAGCCCCAGAGCGGCGGCGTCAGCGCGCCGACGTCCATGGCCTGCGTCGTGACGTTCAGAAGGTGCGACAGGATGCGGCCGATTTCAGAATAGAGAACGCGGATCAGCTGACCGCGAATCGGGATCTCGATGCCGAGCAGCTTTTCGACGGCCATCGCATAGGCATGTTCCTGGTTCATCGGCGCGACGTAGTCGAGGCGATCGAAATAGGGCACGGCCTGAAGATAGGTCTTGGTCTCGATCAGCTTCTCGGTGCCGCGATGCAAAAGGCCGATATGCGGATCGACACGCTCCACAATTTCGCCGTCAAGCTCCAGGACAAGACGAAGAACGCCGTGCGCCGCCGGATGCTGCGGTCCGAAATTGATATTGAAGTTGCGGACGTTATGTTCTGTCATGGCGATGGGCTCGCGTTCTCAGATAACCAGTGAATGGCGGGCTAAGCCCACCAGCCGCCTTGAATTTATTGCTTCGCTTTTTCGTCGCCGGGCAGCACATACTCCGTGCCTTCCCAGGGCGACATAAAATCGAAGTTGCGGAATTCCTGCTTCAGCTCGACCGGCTCGTAGACGACGCGCTTTGCCGCGTCGTCGTAGCGAACCTCGACGAAGCCGGTGGTCGGGAAATCCTTGCGTAGCGGATGACCTTCGAAGCCGTAGTCGGTCAGGATACGGCGCAGGTCCGGATGGCCGGTGAAGAGCACGCCATACATGTCCCAGGTCTCACGCTCGAACCAGTCGGCACCCGGATAGACGGGGCAGGCCGACGGAACCGGCGTATCCTCGTCGGTCGCGACCTTGACGCGGATGCGCAGGTTCTTCTTCGGCGACAGCAGGTGGTAGACGACGTCGAAACGCAGCTCGCGCTGCGGCCAGTCGACCCCGCAAATATCGATCAGGTTGACGAAGCCGCATTTGGCGTCGTCGCGCAGGAAGGTCAGAAGCGCAACCAGGTTTTCACCCGTCGTCGTCAGCGTCAGCTCGCCATACTTCATCTGCGATGCGGCGATCAAGTTGCCGCGCGCTTCGCCAAGGTAGGACGCAAGCTCAGTCAGGGCTTCACTCATATGCCTTGTCCTTAACCCTTAGCGTTCGATCGTGCCGGTACGCCGGATCTTCTTCTGCAGCAGAAGCACGCCATAAAGCAGCGCTTCGGCCGTGGGGGGACAGCCCGGCACGTAGATGTCGATCGGCACGATGCGGTCGCAACCGCGCACCACCGAATAGGAATAGTGATAATAGCCGCCGCCATTGGCGCAGGAGCCCATCGAGATGACATAACGCGGCTCGGGCATCTGGTCGTAGACCTTGCGCAGAGCGGGCGCCATCTTGTTGGTCAGAGTGCCGGCGACGATCATCACGTCGGACTGGCGCGGCGAAGCGCGCGGCGCAAAACCGAAGCGCTCGACGTCGTAACGCGGCATCGACAACTGCATCATTTCGACGGCGCAGCAGGCAAGACCGAAGGTCATCCACATCAGCGAGCCGGTGCGGGCCCAGTTGATCAACTCGTCGGTCGAGGTAACGAGGAAACCCTTATCAGCAAGCTCGTTGTTGATCTCACCGAAAAATGGGTCGTTGCTGCCGATCGGCTTGCCGGTCGAGGGATCGATGATCCCCTTCGGCTGCTGGGCGACGAGCGGCTGATTGCTCACAGGGGCTACTCCCATTCCAGGGCTCCCTTCTTCCATTCGTAGATAAAGCCGATGGTCAGCACGAGAAGGAAGACCATCATGGACCAGAAGCCGAACCAGCCGATGGCGCCGAAAGACACGGCCCAGGGAAAGAGGAAGGCGACCTCGAGGTCGAAGATGATGAAGAGAATCGACACGAGATAGAAGCGGATGTCGAACTTCATGCGGGCGTCGTCGAAAGCGTTGAAGCCGCATTCGTAAGCCGAGAGCTTTTCCGAATCAGGCGCTTTGAAAGCCACGGCGAACGGCGCAATGAGCAGCGCCAGGCCGATAACGAGCGCAATAGCAATGAAGATAGCGATCGGAATATAAGAACTGAGCAGTTCAGTCATCATGTTCATCCCTGCTTGCCGGAGACGCCAGGGGGCGCATTTGGGCAAATGCCCGGCAAGCGAACGTGCGTTGCAACAAGCCGTGGTTAGCGCAGCCGAAGCCCCGGCGCAAGACTTTTACAGAGGCAATTCGACGCGTGTCGCGCGGACATTATCAAGCAGATGCAACGATGTCGCGACAAATCCGTGCAAGCCGTTTGAACCTGCATGCCAGACCATCGGAAACTGCATGGCTTTCGGAAGAAATGGCGCGAGTGACGGGGCTCGAACCCGCGACCTCCGGCGTGACAGGCCGGCACTCTAACCGACTGAGCTACACCCGCGCATTGATCGGCCATTTTGCGGCCGCGAGGATAAAGAGAACCGGACAAACGACAAATCGCATTTGCGTTTTACAAGACTTGAAATGGCGCGAGTGACGGGGCTCGAACCCGCGACCTCCGGCGTGACAGGCCGGCACTCTAACCAACTGAGCTACACCCGCAATTCATTTCAAGCAGTCCGGATGCCTTCGCACCCTCTCCAAAACGGCTGCCCGTTTCGATGAGCGGCTAACTACGGGGTTCGCCTTTTAGTGTCAAGCAGGTTTGGAGACAAAACCATGACAGTTCGTGAATTGTTTCGGCGACTTGGGCCCCGGACGAACAAAAGCCGGCACTTCCGTATTCCGCAGCGATGCTCAGGCGCAGACGCAGCGCCTTCGAAACGGAGATGCTCGCCACCCTCCCCTCACTTTTCCACAGCCGAGCCGAAGCTAAGCGGCATCGCAAGACACGGGACCACCACCAAAAAAATCAAAAAATCTTCACAAACACTCTTGCGGTTTTGCCGCGATCCGCATAGATCACGGCCACCAACGCGGCAGGCCGATCCGGCTTCGTTTGCGATGGGCGATTAGCTCAGTTGGTAGAGCGCCTCGTTTACACCGAGGATGTCGGCGGTTCGAGTCCGTCATCGCCCACCATTACCAAACTTTCCCGCAACTTGTTCATCAGAGTTAGGCTCCCGAATTAGCTCGCTAATCCGGTCACGATCTGCGCAAGGTGTTTTGTCAGGAGACACCTCATGAAAACCGTTGCCATCATCTCTGCGCTGCTTCTCGCCAGCGTGGCTGCGCCGCCGTGCATTGCCAGAGAGCCGGCGCAAGAGGTGTTCCTGTCTACCGGGGATCAGGCTATTACAACCTCGGGAGAAACCCCGGCGCGTCAAGCCAGAACATATCTCCTGAGAATGCAGGCAGATCGGCCGATTGTCTTTTCGGTCGATGCCGACAATTCAGCCTGCAGCCTGGAAATCATGAAAACCAGCCAGCGCGGCGTCTTAAGCACAATCAGCCGATTCCCCGCATCTTTCAGAGACAGCGGTCAAAGTGGCGATGAATATACGTTTTCTTTTTTCCAAAACCGCGTTTCATTTATGAGCGGCGCCCGATGCGCCTTCTCATTTTCTCTCACTCAAATGTGACTGTGTGATGGGGGTAATGGTCACGCCTTGCCGTTTTGGAGGACGCCCATCGTCTGCCATTTCATGGTGATTACATCCACGCCGTAAACTCACCGCTGCCTATCGGTTCGTTACGACTCTTCGTATCCGGTGAACCGGCTGGCCGATGCCCCGCGCGGCGGCACACCACGATCCGAGTTGTGGGCAGGTCTGCGTTCTCCAGGTGGCATTCGGCGAAACGTTCCGGCGCAGCAAGGCGTTGCGCCCGGCGGCTTCAGCTGCGCGCCGTCCGAAAGCCAGCGCTCCATAAAACGGACTACTCCCAATCGCCGCGCCACCTCCTATTGGGCGAATGGATAGGGGCCGGAAAAAGTGGGAATATTCGTCGCGCGGAAAGTCTCCGCGCTTGAAGGTTCATCACGCCTGGAGGTGTCCCATGAGGACCCTGCGCTCCGCATTGATGCTGTGCATCGCGATTGCCCTTGGCACGCCAAGTGCCACATACATCGCCCTGCCCGGATATGCATTCAAGACGAATCCGCAATGCCAGCGCCACGAACCAAAGACGAAATTCGACAAGAGGTGCGACTGGCCGAGAGTGGGCTTCAAGGACTTTACGCCCCCGCTTGTGACCGTGCTTGGGATCTGAGGAACTTTGAACGGCGCCGGATGCGCTTTCTCATTTTCTCCGACTGAGATGTGAGAGCGTGATCGGGGTAATGAGCATCCCGCTGTCTGGTGGGTGCTCATCGCCCACCCTTCATCCCTTCGCCAGTTCTTTATCCACAGCGGAAACCAGCCGCGAATCGTCCGCCGTCACATCGGGCGCGAATCGGGCGGCGACTTTGCCGTCGCGGCCGATCAGGAATTTTTCGAAGTTCCAGAGGATATCGTCCTCATCGCCGCCTGTCATGCCATGGGATTTCAGGCGTTCGCGCATCGGGCCGTCACCCGTCGTCGCGACACCCGACTTGGTCAGTTGCCGGTAAAGCGGGTGTTGGGCCTCGCCCTTGACCGAGATCTTCGAGAAGATCGGGAAGGTGACGTCGTAGGTGCTGGTGCAGAAATCGAGGATTTCGGCGTCGGTGCCGGGCTCCTGGCCCTTGAAGTCGTTGGCGGGAAAGGCGGCGATGACGAAGCCGCGCTCGCGCTTTTCCCCGTAGAGCTTTTCCAGCCCCCCATATTGGACGGTGAGCCCACATTTCGAGGCGACATTGACGACCAGGAGCACCCTGCCCTTGTATTCGTTGAGCGTGGTCTCACGACCATCCACAGTCTTGACCGGGATATCCAGCACATTGCCCGTCACGGGAACCTCCAATTCGTAAGGATATGTTTCGCCAAGCTTAGCGATATCGCCGCTGTTGTCATCAGCGTCGGGATCAACCTGGCTTCCACAGGACACCGGTGCGGCTTCCGGCCGCACCGGGCCTCAGCACCTCAGGCGGGAGACGTTTCCTTCACGTCGTCGAGCAGGAAGTGCACGACGAGATAATCCGTCTTGTAATGGCGGCCGCTGTCCGACTCGGAATCGACGCTGCCGCCGTCCTTCGGGTGCCAGGCGTGGTAATGGGGATTGGTGGTGATCAGCGTGATGGCCTTGCCATCTCTTTCGCCAAGCCGGAAGCGCATCTCGGCGAGCGGCCAGATCCGCTCGTAATCCTGCATGGTGATTCGCGCCTTCAGCGCCTTGCGCTGCAGCGGCGCTTCGCCGGCCTCGGCTGGTGTTTCCAACATCACCTCCTCAGCTCCGCTGATGATGGCGTTGAATTCTTCAGGCCACATGCGTCTCATGAAATCGCTCCTCCCGAGGCTTTTTCGTCAGTTCACAGATGGAACTTAGCGGTTTGTTCGAAAGAAGCAAATTCCTGTCATGCGGTTGTCATCGGTGCCGGCTGCTCCTACCTTCCCGTCAAACCGCATCAGGGCCGTCAGTCGCCCGCAATCCCGAGATCAGAGATGAAGACACGTGAAGAAAGGCAGGCGCTCCGGGCGAGCATGCCGCGCACCCCGCTCAGCGCCCACCACATGGAAAATGCCCGTCTGCTGCCGGATCGCGGCGAGCTGCTCTATCGGATTCCGAACGGCGGCATCGGCGTCGAGGTGGGAGCAGCCTTCGGCGAATATACGGCCGAGATCCTGGAAAAGAATCGCCCGGCAGAGCTCTACCTCATCGATCCCTGGTCGATGGATCGCTACAGCTCCGGGCTCGACTCGATCCACACGAATTTCGCGGCCGAGATCGAGGCAGGCCGGCTGCACCTGATGCAAGGCACATCACTCGAAAAGCTTGCCGAATTCGAAGACGATTTCCTCGACTGGGCCTATATCGATACCGATCATTCCTTCGAGCTCACCTGGCAGGAACTGCTGCTCTGCGAAAAGAAGGTGAAGCGGACGGGGCGCATTGCCGGGCATGATTTCTGCACCGGCAATACGGTCAAGCCGATCGTCTATGGCGTCGTCGAGGCGGTCACCAAGTTCTGCAAGGATTACGGCTGGCAATTCGAGTTCCTGACGGTCGAATCGCACGCGCATTTTTCCTATTGCCTGAAGCGGCTCTGATCAGTCTAAAGCGCGGCGCGATCTTTCAGATTCGCTTCACGCGCTTTAGGTCTTTGGTATTGCGCATGTCTTCACCGCAAAACCGCTGCACACTTTTGCGTGACATGCTTTACGCTTGGCCGGAATATTGCTCGTCGCTGACCTTCTCCAGCCAGTCGACGTGATTGCCGTCCAGCGCCTCATGAATGGCGATGTGCGTCATCGCCGTATCCGGGGCAGCACCATGCCAATGTTTTTCGCCCGGCGCGAACCAGACGGTATCGCCGGCACGGATCTCGCGGATGTCCCCACCCCAATTCTGGGCGAGGCCCTTGCCTGATGTCACGATCAGCGTCTGGCCGAGCGGATGCGTATGCCAGGCCGTGCGGGCGCCGGGTTCGAAGGTGACGGAGACCGCCCTCGCCCGTGCCGGCGCCGGCGTTTCCATCAGCGGATCCTGGCGAACGGCGCCGGTGAAATAGTCGGCCGGTGGCTTCGTTGACGGGCGAGAGCCGACGGGTTTGATCTCCATGATCTTTCCTTTTCCATCCATGCGGTTGAAGCCTTGTAGCAGAACGATATTTCATCGGGGCGACCAATCAAAGCCGGATCGACAATTGCCGCAAAGTCACCCGGCTGATAGTGCCAGTGTCTTTCATCAGCGCGTCGCATCTTGCTTGAATCATGCGACGCGCTTTGGCTCTTTGTTTTTATGCATGCCGTTGTCCCCGCACACGTCCGGGCGACATGCAGTAGGGAGGATTTTCATGAAACACCACGCTTTTGGCCGCATGCCCTTCACCGTCACCAATGTCGGCTTCGGCGCCTGGCAGATCGGCGGCTCTTGGGGTGATATCAGCGAGGCGGACGGACGCGCGGCGTTGAATGCCGCGCTCGATGCCGGCATGACATTCATCGATACGGCGGATGTCTATGGCGACGGCCGCTCGGAAAAGATCATTGCCGATGTGCTGAAGACGAGTGGGGCGGCCAAGCGCCCGATGGTCGCCACCAAGGCCGGCCGCCGCCTCAACCCGCATGTCTCGGAAGGCTACACAAAGGCTAATCTCGAAGGCTTCATCGACCGCAGCCTCACGAACCTTGCCGTCGACAGCCTCGACCTCGTGCAGCTCCACTGCCCGCCGCGCGACGTGCTTTATCAGCCTGAGGTCTTCGAGGGCCTGAACGCGCTGCAGAAGGCCGGCAAGATCAAGGGTTACGGCGTCAGCGTCGAAAAGGTCGAAGACGGGCTGAAGGCGATCGAATATCCCGGCGTCGTCAGCATCCAGATCATCTACAACATCTTCCGCCAGCGCCCCGACCATCTGTTCTTCCAGGAAGCGCGCCGCAGGAATGTGGCGATCATCGCCCGCGTGCCGCTCGCCAGCGGTCTTCTCTCCGGCAAGATCACCCGGGACACGCATTTTGCCAGCGACGACCACCGCAATTTCAACCGCAACGGCGAAGCCTTCGATGTCGGCGAGACCTTTGCCGGGGTGCCGTTCGAAGTCGGCCTGCAGGCGGTGGAAGAGGTGCGCAAGCTGGTGCCCGAGGGCGCCACCATGGCCGCCTTCGCGCTCCGCTGGATCCTGATGAGCGATGCCGTCACCGTCGTCATCCCCGGCGCCCGCAATGCCGAGCAGGCCAAGGCCAACGCGGCCGCCGCCGACCTTGCGCCGCTTTCGGCCGATGTCATGGCGGCCACGCGCGAGATCTACGAGCGGCTGATCGCGCCGCATGTGCATCAGCGCTGGTAGGCATGGAGTGCTGATTCTCCGTCCGACGCCGACCTTTCGCAGGGCACGTCCCCTCTCCCCGTTTTTACGGGGAGAGGGCTAGCGTGAGGGGCAGCTTTCAGTTTGTCGCGCTCAGCTCGACCGGGAAGAACAGGGTCTCGCCGGAGGAGTCGCTGACGCCGTCATTGTCGGTGACCGCGTAAGGCTTGCCCGATGCGTCGAAGGTGAAGCCTTCGAGCTTGTCCAGAACATAGCCGTTGGTGGCAGACTTCAGTTCACCGAGGAAGTCATGGGCTTCGGTTTTCTTGACGACCGGCAGCTCGGCCCCGAGCTTGGCGGGCTTCAGCTCCGAAATCGCGACCTTGTAGAGCTTCTTCAGCCTGGCGGCATCGCCGACAAGGTTGTCGCGCTCGATGATGTAGACGCTGTCGCCCTCGGCCGATATTTCCGACAGACCGACCCAGCCGCTTTCCGTCTTGTCGAGCGGATAGCGAACGGCACCCCATTCCTTCTTCTTCGGATTGTAGGAGACGAGCTTGACGAAGCCCTTCTCGTCGTCGCTCCACTCGCGCTGGACCGCCATCCAGAGCGTCGTGTCGTCGCCGGTGCCGACAATGGTCACGCCTTCGAAGCCGTAGCGGATTTCGTTGGCGACGAGCTCCTTCGGCAGGGCGATTTCGGCTTTGATGTCACCCTTGGCATTGACGTTGTAGAGGGCGTGCGGAACGAGACGCTCGCTATAGCCCTCCGAGGCGAGCCAGAAGGAGCCGTCAGCGGCAGCCGCAATGCCTTCGATGTCGAGCTTCTGCGCCGGAGCGCCGTCACGCTTGACGACGAGGGCGTCGGTGATGACGGCCGGCTTCTTGCTGGCATCGATCGTGTAGATCGTCGGCTGTGAACCCAGAACGCTGTCGCTGACGGCGTAGAGCATGCCCGGCTTGCCCGGAACGGCAGCGAGACCCGAAAGGGCTGCGAAGCCGATCGGATTGCCGTCCTTCTCGGCGGAGACGATCTGCGGATAGGCCTTCTCGCCTTCCGAGCGCTCGTAGATCATCACATGCGAGCGCGTGCCGCCGTCCTTGCCGAGATCGACCTCGTTGGCGGTCGCAAAGAGATTGCGGGCGGGAATGGCGATCGCGCCTTCTGGCGAAATGCCTGATGGCAGCAGTTGGACGAGTTCGGGATCGGCGCCGGTATCTTTGAAAACGCCGACCACCGAGGCGCGCTCGGCGAGCAGGAAGAAATACTTGATGTCACCGAACTTGGCGGCTTCGAGGCCTTCCGGCTCGACGCCCTTCGATCCCGAGCGGCTTTCCGGATAGTGGCCGATATGGGTGACGGCGCGTTCGAAGGAGGCGCCCGATTCGTAGAGAAGCTTGCCCGTCTTATCGAAGATGGTGAAGCCGCGCGAGCCGCCCTGGTAGTCGCCTTCATTGGCAACGACGAGGCGGTTGTCGTCCAGCCACTTCACGGCGTCGGGCTCGCGCAGCACACCTTTGGCTTCGCCTGAGAATTTCAGGGCGCCGTCACGCTTGGTGTCGATACCGGTGAGATCGACGCTGCCGGCGGAGAAATGCGTCTTCACTTCAGCCGTGTTGGCGTCGATGATGACGATCTCGTTGTTTTCCTGCAGCGTCAGGGCAATCTCGTTCAGGCCGTTGAAGGCGACGAATTCCGGCTCCGGATCCTCCGGGGCGACGCCGGTAAGCCCGGTCAGCGTCACGTGCTTGATGGTGCCGCAATCGACGGTGCCGTTCTTGACCTGGAAGACGACGAGATCGCCGGCCGGCATCTGCGGGATCTTGCCGTCATTGACGTCTTCGTCGCGCTCATTTTCGATTGCGATGGTGCCGAGCGTCTTGTCCTTGTTGAGGGCGATCGAATCCGGCTGACCACCGAGATCGCACGTGTTTTCGATCTTCTTGGTCGCCACGTCGACGATCGCCAGACGGCCCGAGGGCTTCGCCTTGCTTTCGGAGGTGTTGACGGCAACCAGCGCCTTGCCGGCGCTCGAGGTGACCGAAGTCGGCTCGCCGTCCATCATCAGCGCGCCGCCTGCCTTGGGGGCCTTGGCATCGGTAATGTCGATAAAGCCGATCGCGCCGAGCGGGCTGTCGCTATAGATCAGCGTGTTGCCGTCGTCGGTCGCGGTGATGATCTCGGCGGAGCTCACCGAAAGCTTGTCCTTGTCGGCCGGCAGGTTCTCTGCGACCGGGAAGGAAGCGATGCGGTTGAAAACCGGCTCGGCCGCGGCCGGAAAGGCTACCGATGCGAGAAGCACGGCAGCAAGCGCTGCGCTGCGCGATGAAATTGTCATGAAATCCCCCATGTGTCGAACATTCGAAACATGAGTTTTCTGCGGGAGCCGCATGACAGAGGCATGACAGATGCGGCATTTTGCGTCAAATCATGTCAGGCAAGTTTCCGCTCCCGGCGCATCTCGTTTCGCATGATGAACAGCGAAGCAGACAGGATGAGAGCCGCTCCCAGCCAGAGGTAACCCGCCGGCGCATAGCCGAAGAACAGCCAACCGGCCAGCACGTTCAACGGCAGCTTCAGATCGTCGAACGGCTGGACGTAGGCGGCATCCGCTGCGGCATAGGCAAGCGTCAGGAAATACTGCGCTACGGCAGTCAGCAGCCCCGCCAGCAGGAACAGAGCAAGGGTTGCGCCCGTCGGCACTGCAAAGCCTGCCGCAAGCGCCAGCCCGCCGTTTATCGGCGTCAGCAGAACGAGCAGCCAGACGGTGATCGTCTCCGGCCGTTCGATGCCTGTCAGGCTCTTGGTGATCAGCGACGAGGCGCCCCACAGCAGCGCCGAAAGCACAGGCAAGAGAGCCGCCCAGCCAAAACCATCAGACCATGGCTGCAGAATGATCATCGCTCCGGTGAAGCCCGCCGCCGTCGCTGTCCAGCGGGCCGGGCCGACGCGCTCACCCAGAAAAAGCCGGGCGCCCAGAATGATGAAGAAGGGCGAGGTCATCACCAGTGCGATCGCCTGCCAGATCGGCACCGCGGCAAGGCCGGCGACCCAAGCCTCGACGCCGAGCGCGGCAAGCACGACGCGCGCAAGGTGACGCCAGGGATAGCGCGTGCGCATCGCCGCAAGGCCGAGCCTCTTCAGGAACGGCAGCGAAAACAGGAAGGCGAAGCCATATTGCCAGAAGGCTGCCGACGCCGAGGGAAAGGCAAGCTTCATCGTCAGCCATTGGGTGACGACGTTGAGAAGCGAAAAGGCAATGCCGGCAAGGACCATCCAGAGTGCCCCGACAACGGCGCGGGATGGCTCGACGGCAACGGAAGTCTGATTCATGTCTTTCATCCATAAAAGGGACCAACATAAATCAGGACGCATGAACCCCGACAGGCGACACAGGGCAACCCCTGCCCTTCGCACGGCCGACGCTCATTCTCTTCCATCCGGACTTTAACCGTCGGCTCCGGAATCGCACCGGATCCGCTGACCCTTCCCCCGCTTGGACACGAGAGAAGGCGCTCGCGGGCTCAGGCCGAAACCCTTACCGTCGGTGGGGAGTTTCACCCCGCCCTGAGAACAGAAACGTCGTAGATTAAAGCCCGGGCGACAGCAAGGCCCGCCAAAGCAAAAGGGGTCCGGCAAAGCCGAACCCCTCTTAAATCCTGCACAACCGGTCTCGTTTCCGGCTGGTGGGATAATCTCAGATCAGCCGTTGACGGCGTCCTTCAGGCCCTTGCCGGGCGTGAATTTCGGCACGTTGCGAGCCGGAATGTCGACTTCAGCGCCCGTCGACGGGTTACGGCCCTTCGATGCGGCACGATGAGAAACGGTGAAGCTGCCGAAACCCGCGAGGCGAATGTCGCCCTTGTTCTTGAGTTCAGCCTGGACAACGTCGAAAACCGCGTCAACAGCGGAAGCCGCGTCAGACTTCGTCAGTCCTGCCTTTTCGGCTACTGCGGACACGAGTTCATTCTTGTTCATGTTTCCACCCCTTTCTAAATGGTATGAAACGACTCAAAAGTAAGCTAGGCGCAGAATAGGTTTCATCAGGCCCGCCGAAAACCCAAAAGCCCTGCAAATCAAGGAAAAGCAAGCGTCTACATGACGTTTTCACAAAAAAGGCTGGCGTTTCCGCCAGCCTTTTTCCGTGTTTTGGGCCAATTGGGCATAAATGTGGCAAAGGCCACTCAATGCGCTATGGTTGCGCCTGTCTCATCGAGGCCTTCGACCGATGCGATGACCGGCGTTTCCACCGTGCCATCCCATTCGATCGGCTCCGGCCGCCGGATCAGCGCATGCTTGATCACCTCGCCCATGCGGGATACCGGGATGATCTCCATGTTGTTCTTCACGTTGTCAGGAATCTCCGCCAGGTCCTTGGCGTTTTCCTCCGGAATCAGCACCTTCTTGATGCCGCCGCGAAGCGCTGCGAGCAGCTTTTCCTTGAGACCACCGATCGGCAGCACACGGCCACGAAGGGTGATTTCGCCGGTCATGGCCACATGCCTGTCCACTGGAATGCCGGTCATGATCGAGACGATCGCGGTTGCCATGGCGACGCCTGCCGAGGGGCCATCCTTCGGCGTCGCGCCTTCCGGCACGTGCACGTGGATATCGCTCTTGTCGAAGCGCGGCGGCTCGATGCCGAAATCGACAGCGCGCGAGCGGACATAGGAGGCCGCTGCCGAGATCGATTCCTTCATGACTTCCTTCAGATTGCCGGTGACGGTCATGCGGCCCTTGCCCGGCATCATCACGCCTTCGATGGTCAGCAGTTCGCCACCGACTTCCGTCCAGGCAAGACCGGTCACGACGCCGACCTGATCCTCGCCCTCTGCTTCGCCATGGCGGAAGCGCGGGACGCCCAGATAGTCGGAGATGTTGGCAGCCGTCACGTGAACGGCCTTCGTCTTGCCCTTGATGATCTCGGTGACCGCCTTGCGGGCGAGTTTCATCAGCTCGCGCTCGAAGTTGCGGACGCCGGCTTCGCGGGTATACTGCTGGCTGATCGACATCAGGGCGTCGTCGCTGACCGAGAATTCTTCCGGCTGCAACGCATGTTCCTTGATGGCCTTCGGCAGCAGGTGCCGCTTGGCGATTTCGCGCTTTTCATCCTCGGTGTAGCCGGCGATACGGATAATCTCCATGCGATCCATCAGAGGCGCTGGAATATTCAGCGTATTTGCCGTCGTGATGAACATCACATCCGACAGGTCGTATTCGACTTCCAGATAGTGGTCCATAAAGGTCATGTTCTGGGCCGGATCGAGCACTTCGAGCAGGGCCGAGGACGGATCACCGCGATAGTCCTGGCCGAGTTTGTCGATCTCGTCGAGCAGGAAGAGCGGGTTGGACTTCTTCGCCTTCTTCATCGACTGGATGACCTTGCCGGGCATCGAGCCAATATAGGTGCGGCGGTGACCGCGGATTTCGGCTTCGTCGCGAACGCCGCCAAGCGCCATGCGGACATACTCACGGCCGGTCGCCTTGGCGATCGACTGGGCGAGCGAGGTCTTGCCGACGCCCGGAGGACCGACGAGGCAGAGGATCGGGCCCTTGATCTTGGTGGCACGGGCCTGCACGGCCAGATATTCGACGATGCGCTCCTTGACCTTGTCGAGACCGAAGTGATCGGCTTCGAGGATCTTCTCGGCATTGTTGAGATCGGCCTTGATCTTCGACTTCTTGCCCCAGGGAATGCCGAGCAGCCAGTCCAGATAATTGCGCACGACGGTGGCTTCCGCCGACATCGGGCTCATCTGGCGCAGCTTCTTCAGTTCCGCATCGGCCTTTTCACGGGCTTCCTTGGACAGCTTGGTCTTGGAGATGCGCTCTTCCAGTTCGCTCATCTCGTCGCGGCCTTCCTCGCCGTCGCCGAGTTCCTTCTGGATCGCCTTCATCTGTTCATTGAGGTAGTATTCGCGCTGGGTCTTCTCCATCTGGCGCTTGACGCGCGAGCGGATGCGCTTTTCGACCTGCAGGACCGAGATCTCGCCTTCCATGAAGCCGAGGGCCTTTTCGAGGCGCTGTTTGACGCTGGTGGTCTCCAGCATCTCCTGCTTCTCGGTGATCTTGATCGACAGATGCGAGGCGACCGTATCGGCGAGCTTGGAATAGTCGTCGATCTGGCTTGCGGCGCCGACCACTTCGGGCGAAATCTTCTTGTTGAGCTTCACGTAGCTCTCGAATTCGGAGACGACCGAACGCGACAGGGCTTCCAGTTCGACCGGATCGTCATGCGGCTCCTCGAGCACATGGCCGAGCGCCTCGTAAAAATCCTCGCGGCTGGTATAAGTGTCGATCTCGGCGCGGGCGCGGCCTTCGACCAGAACCTTCACGGTGCCGTCGGGCAGCTTCAGGAGCTGCAGCACGTTCGCCACGGTGCCTACATTGTGGATCGCGGAAGGATCCGGATCGTCGTCGCTGGCGTTGATCTGCGTCACCAGCATGATCTGCTTGTCGGAACCCATGACCTCTTCGAGCGCACGGATCGACTTTTCCCGTCCGACGAACAGCGGCACGATCATATGCGGGAAAACCACGATGTCGCGCAGGGGCAGAACAGGGTAGGCAGTGCTGCTCGCTACAGACGTTTTCTTCGTCATTTTATGTCCTTTCCATCGTCCCGTTGCCGGGCTCTCTGCACGGCCGCTTGGGACCGGCCGGCAATCTCACTTGTTGCTACAAGTGGAGGTTCTGACTACGCTTTTCAAGCCACGCTAACGCCCGCGTCCCTCGGATGTGACAGCTTTATTACAACGGAACGCCAACACTATGAAGCGCGTGGCTGGACCGGCGCTTACCACTTCCGACCCGGCTAAAATGCAAACGCCAGCAAGAGGCTTACGGATCATTGCATCATTGCCAAGCACTACCCCTTGCGCAACATCGGCAAAGGCAATTTCGGTTCCCACCGGCAAATACTAACAGCGCTTCGCATGGTTTTTCAAATAGAAAGGGGCCTGCCTATGGCAAGCCCCCAAAATAATCACACGAAAGCCTAAGCTCACGCCGAAGCGTTGGCCTTTTCTTCCTGGCGATCGGCATAGATGTAAAGCGGACGGGCCGAACCGCGCACCACTTCCTCGGAGATAACGACCTCGCGAACGCCTTCCAGCGTCGGCAGTTCGAACATCGTGTCGAGCAGGATCTTCTCCATGATCGAGCGAAGGCCGCGGGCGCCGGTCTTGCGCACGATCGCCTTGCGGGCGATTTCGCGAAGAGCGTCCTCGTGGAAATTCAGTTCCACATCCTCCATCTCGAACAGGCGCTGATACTGCTTGATCAGCGCATTCTTCGGCTCGGACAGGATCTGGATCAGCGCGTCCTCATCGAGGTCCTCGAGCGTCGCCAGAACCGGCAGACGGCCGATGAACTCGGGGATGAGGCCGAACTTGACCAGGTCTTCCGGCTCCAGTTCGCGCAGGACCTCGCCGACGCGGCGGTCATCCTGCGACTTGACGCTAGCGCCAAAGCCGATCGAGGTCTTCTCGCCACGGGCAGAGATGATCTTGTCGAGGCCGGCAAAAGCGCCGCCGCAGATGAACAGGATGTTCGTGGTGTCGACCTGCAGGAATTCCTGCTGCGGGTGCTTGCGGCCGCCCTGCGGCGGAACGGAAGCGACCGTGCCTTCCATGATCTTCAGCAGCGCCTGCTGCACGCCCTCGCCCGAGACGTCGCGGGTGATCGACGGGTTGTCGGACTTGCGCGAAATCTTGTCGACTTCGTCGATGTAGACGATGCCGCGTTGCGCACGCTCGACATTGTAGTCGGCCGACTGCAGCAGCTTCAGGATGATGTTTTCGACATCCTCGCCGACATAACCGGCCTCGGTCAGCGTCGTCGCATCGGCCATGGTGAAGGGAACGTCGATGATGCGGGCGAGCGTCTGGGCAAGATAGGTCTTGCCGCAGCCGGTCGGGCCGACGAGCATGATGTTCGACTTCGCCAGCTCGACTTCGCCGTTCTTGGAGGCGTGCGCCAGGCGCTTGTAGTGGTTGTGAACGGCAACCGACAGGATCTTCTTCGCCTGCCGCTGGCCGATGACGTATTCGTCGAGGACCTTGATGATGTCCTGGGGCGTCGGAACGCCGTCGCGGGACTTGACCATCGAGGACTTGTTCTCCTCGCGGATGATGTCCATGCACAATTCGACGCATTCATCGCAGATGAAGACGGTCGGTCCGGCAATCAGTTTCCGGACTTCGTGCTGGCTCTTTCCGCAGAACGAACAATACAGAGTGTTCTTGGAGTCGCCGCCGTTGCTGCCGCTGACCTTGCTCATATCACTTTCCTTCCAGCACGCCGCATTTCAAGGCGAAATCGCGGTCCACTCTATCAGCTCCTGGCGGCACTCCGTTTCCGGAGCCTTTGCCGAGAAGGGCTTCAGGGGCTACGAACCGGGCCCAACCAATTATGTCCTGGCCCCGGCGGCAACGAATTCCCCTTCGAATGCCGAATGCTATGTCACAAAAATTCAACATAGCATTAATAGTTACTATTAGCGTCTTCGTCGCCGGATGAAAGCCCTTGTTCAATCACAAATGGGATAGAACTGTGGCGAGGAAAACACCATCCCTATTAATTACTAGGCCTGTTCGCCTTCCATTTCGAGGCGCGACGTCAGAACCTTGTCGATCACGCCCCAGCTCTGGGCTTCGTCCGCATCCATGAAATGGTCACGATCGAGCGTCTTTTCAACTTCCTCGTAGGTGCGGCCGGTGTGCTTGACGTAGACCTCGTTCAGGCGGCGCTTCATCTTGAGGATGTCGCGGGCGTGGCGCTCGATGTCCGAAGCCTGGCCCTGGAAGCCGCCCGAGGGCTGGTGCACCATGATGCGGGAATTCGGCGTGGCAAAGCGCATGTCCTTGTGGCCGGCCGCGAGAAGTAGCGAGCCCATGGATGCGGCCTGGCCGATGCAGAGCGTCGAAACCGCGGGCTTGATGAACTGCATCGTATCGTAGATCGCCATGCCGGCGGTGACGACGCCACCGGGCGAATTGATGTAGAGGGCGATTTCCTTTTTCGGGTTTTCGGCCTCGAGGAAGAGCAGCTGGGCGCAGACGAGCGTCGCCATGTGGTCCTCGACAGCACCTGTCAGGAAGATGATGCGTTCCTTCAACAGGCGGGAATAGATGTCGTAGGAGCGTTCACCGCGGTTGGTCTGTTCCACGACCATCGGAACGAGGGCCATTGCGGTATCGACTGGGTTTCTCATGTGCGTCCTTTGTCAACGTCTCGCCGGCCGGCGCCGGGAATCAAAGAAAAATGTCTTACCCCTACATAGAGTGTCCCGGCCCTCCTCTTCAAGACACGCATGAGGATAACGTTAAGAAGGCGGGGCAAGGCGGCTCCTGGTAGCCTCTTTCCCCCAAACGCCTGTTAACGGCGAGCCCTTGGTACGGTCTCCCCCGGCTTTTCTCCATGACAGGATGAAGGAAGGCTTACTCTATTCGACTGTGCTCATACACGTTTACCCAACGGAAAGCCTACCGGCAGATATCCGCCTAAAACAATGCCGCGGCGCAGCAACATTAAGGAAGTGGCGAGCTTCCTCGGCAAGGATGTGAACGGACAGACAAGGGGTTGCTGCCGTGTTCAATTTCGCTACAGGTCTCGCCATCTGGTGTTCCGAGGCCATGACGCTCGCTTTGGTGCTGTTCGTCGCCTGGCGCCACAACGTCAGGAACGAGGCCTATCTCTATTGGGGCCTGGGCTTCCTGCTGACCGGCATCGGCTTTGCGATGGTCGCGCTACGCGGCGAAATCCCCAGCGTGCTTTCAGTAGAGACGGGCAATGCCATCGCCCTGCTCGGCCAGAGCGCCTGGGTGGCGGGTTTTCTGGCACTCGACCGCAAGCGGATCGAATGGTGGGCACTGCTGCCGCCGGCAATCTGGCTCGCCGGTGTCTTCCTGCCCTGGGTCAACAGCGATTATTCCAACCGGGTGGTGCTCTACAACCTTGCTTCGGCGACGGGTGCGACGGCACTTGCCATGGCGGTCGCCGCCGGCGACATGCGCCGTGAGCGTACCCGCATCAAGCTGATGGGTGTGTTCATCCTCCAGGGCTGCCTGTGCTTCGGCTCGGCGCTGACGATGGCATTGACGATGCCAAGCGATATCGAGGCGACCAATCTCGGCGGTGCCTCCGCCATGGCCAGCGCCTTCCTGCTGACCATCGCCTTTGCGTTCACCTGCCGTCTGATCATGGAGCGCTCTGAACGGCACCTGCGTGCCCTCACCCTGACTGATTCGCTGACCGGCGTGCTCAACCGCCGCGGCCTGCTCGGCTATTTCGACGGCATCCAGGAACGGGCTCATAACGAGCAGCGCCAGGTCGCGGTGATCCTTTTCGATCTTGACCATTTCAAGCGCGTCAACGACCGTTTCGGCCACCAGTCCGGCGATGCCGTGCTGACCGCCTTCGCGCGCATGGCCCGCCAGTATATTCCGAACAACATCTTCGGCCGCATGGGCGGCGAGGAATTCGCCGCCTTCGCCGCCGTCGCCGACCAGACGGAAGCCGAGGCGATCGCCGAAGCGATCCGCACCGAATTCTGCCGTCTTCCCGTCAGCACCGGCGAAGCGATCGTTCCGGTCACCGTCAGCATCGGCATCGCGCTCGCCTCCTCGATCGAAGCCAATATCGACAAGCTGATCTCGGCCGCCGACCGGGCGCTCTATGCGGCGAAGGCCGCCGGCCGCAACTGCACGGTCACCTTCGGCGAAGCGGAGGCCGCAGCCCCTGCACCGGCCACGCCGAGCGGCAATGCCGGCGAACTCGTGCCGACGGTCGACGACCAGGTCGACGCGCTGCGACGCATGGGTACGCTGTCACGAGCCGGGTAGTCCGGGATCGCTTGCCCCGCATCTTCCCGAGGCCCGGCAAATCCGCTAAGCCTCGGGGCATGATGATCCCATCTTTTCTCTCGATCGACCGCGCCAACCGTCATGTCTCGCTGGACGGCCGCAACCCGGCCTTCTACGGCGACCCGAATGCCGTCTATGCCGCACTTCATGCCCATTGCCCGACCTTCTACTGGAGCGAGCAGAAGCAGTGGTTCTTTACGGGTTACGACCATGTGAACGGCCTGCTCCGCGACCGCCGCTTCGGCCGGCAGATCCTGCATATCGCCAGCCGTGAGGAGCTCGGCCTTGCCGAGCCGATGCCGCATCTTGCCAGTTTCGATCTCTCGGAACGTTATTCCCTGCTCGAACTCGAACCGCCGGAGCACACGCGGCTGCGCACGCTCGTCAACCGCGCCTTCGTTTCCCGCCATGTCGAGAAGATGAAACCTGAGCTTGCCGAACTCGCCAACCGGCTGATCGACGGCTTCGCGGAGAAGCGCGAGATCGAGCTGCTCTCGGCCTTTGCCGACATCATCCCGGTGACGATGATCGCCCGGATGATCGGCATTCCCGAAGAGATGGGGCCACAACTGCTCGCCTGGTCGCACGCCTATGTCCGCATGTACATGTTCGGCCGTACGCGCGAGCAGGAGGAAGAGGCCGAACGGGCGGCGAAGGAATTTTCCGACTACGTCAAGACGGTGATCGCCGAACGCCGTGCGACCCCACGCGACGACCTGCTCACCCACATGATCCATACCGAACACAAGGGCCAGTATCTGACCGAAGAGGAGCTGGTTTCGACGACGATCGTGCTGCTCAATGCCGGGCATGAGGCGACCGTGCACCAGATCGGCAACTCCGTGCGCACCATTCTCGACAGCGGCTGCGATCCGGCGGACCTCTTCCGGGACGAAGCGACGACGGAGCGCACCGTCGAGGAAACCCTGCGCATCTGCGCGCCTGTCCACATCTTCCAGCGCTGGGCCCTGGAGCCTGCCGAAGTAGACGGCGTCTCCTTCAAGCGCGGCGACAAGGTCAGTCTCATCCTCGCCGCCGCCAATCTCGATCCGGCGAAATTCGCCGATCCCCTCACCTTCAAGCCCGACCGCAACGAGGCGGCGAACCTCTCCTTCGGCGCCGGCATCCATTTCTGCATCGGCGCGCCACTGGCGCGGCTGGAGCTCAACGTCGTGCTGCCGATCCTGTTCGAGCGGCTGGCCGGCCTCAAGCTGGCAAAGACACCCGTGGTCAAGGATGTCTACCATTTCCACGGGCTGGACCGGCTGGATTTGCAGTGGTGATCCATTCCTCTCCGGCGTCGCAGATCAGCCGTAGCGGCCGGTGATGTAGTCTTCCGTGCGCTTGACCTTCGGCGACTGAAAAATCTCGGCGGTCGGGCCGTATTCGACCAGTTCGCCCAAATACATGAAGGCGGTGTTGTCGGAGATGCGGCTTGCCTGCTGCATGTTGTGGGTGACGATGACGATGGTGAAATCCGTCTTCAGCCGGGCGACCAGCTCTTCCACCTTGGCAGTCGAGATCGGGTCCAGGGCGGAGGTCGGCTCGTCGAGCAGAAGCACCTCGGGGCGAAGTGCTACGGCACGCGCGATGCAGAGACGTTGCTGCTGACCGCCGGAAAGGCCGAGGCCACTGCCCTTCAGCTTGTCCTTGACCTCTTCCCAGAGCGCTGCCGAGCGCAGCGCCTGCTCGACGCGGACATCCATCTCGGCCTTGGAGATGCGCTCGTGGTGACGGATACCGTAGGCGATGTTGTCGTAGATCGACATCGGGAACGGCACCGGCTTCTGGAAGACCATGCCGACCCGGGCGCGCAGTTCGTTCATCGAATAGCCGGGGTCAAGGATATTCTGGCCGTCGAGCGTGACGGAGCCGGTGGCACGCATCTTCGGGTAGAGCATGTAGATGCGGTTCAAGATGCGCAACAGCGTGGACTTGCCGCAGCCGGACGGACCGATGAGAGCCGAGACCTGGCGCTCGGGAAAGCTCAGGGTGACGTCGCGGATCGCGTGGGCATCGCCGTAGTAGAAGTTGACGCCGGTCAGCGCCATCTTGTCGACTGTTATGGCCGAGTGGGCCGGGCGAGGTTCGAAGGCTTTGTTCTCAAGCATCATTTCGCATTCCTGCGGTTGAGGATGGCGCGGGAGCCCACGCTGAGGAGAAGCACGATCGCCGTCATGACGAAGGCGCCGGCCCAGGCGAGATTCTGCCATTGCTCATAGGGGCTCATAGCGAACTGGAAGATGACGACGGGAATATTCGCCATCGGCTGCGACATGTCCAAGCTCCAATACTGGTTGTTCAGAGCCGTAAAAAGGAGTGGCGCGGTTTCGCCCGAAATGCGGGCGATCGCAAGCAGGATACCCGTCAAGATGCCTGCGGAGGCGGCGCGGTAGAGTATGTTGACCGTTACCTTCCAGCGCGGGATGCCCAGCGAAAGTGCTGCCTCCCGCATGACGTCCGGAACCAGCCGCAACATCTCGTCGGTGGTGCGCACCACGACCGGCAGGAAGATGAAGGCGAGCGCGATGCCGCCGGCAAAGCCGGAAAAGCGTGACGTCGGGCGGACGACCAGCTCATAGACAAACAAGCCGATGATGATCGACGGCGCCGAAAGCAGGATATCGTTGACGAAGCGGATTGCTTCGCCGATCTTCTTGCCGCGGCTGAACTCCGACAGGAAGGTGCCGGCCAGCACGCCGATCGGCGTGGCGATGATAACAGCCAGAACGACCATCAGCAGGCTGCCCATGAAGGCGTTAGCGAGACCGCCGCCATCTTCGCCGGGCGGCGGCGTCATTTCCGTGACGAGACTAGGGCTGAGCGCAGACAGGCCGTGTATCAGCGTCGTCCAGAGGATCCAAGCCAGAAAGACCAGGCCGACCACGGTCGCGATGCCACAGAGCGACAGCGCGATCATGCTGCCGATCTGGCGGCGGCGGTAAATGGAACCCGAATGGGTGGCCATGACTACTCTCCCCTCTGTCTTGCCATGCGCACCAGCATGAGCTTGGCGGCCGCCAGAACGATGAAGGTGACAACGAAGAGGATGAGACCGAGCGCCGAGAGCGACGACCTGTAGAGATCATCTGAAGCTTCGGCAAACTCGTTGGCGAGCGTCGCAGCGATCGACGTGCCGGGCTCCATCAACGACACAGCGATGTTATGGGTGTTGCCGAGTACGAAGGTGACCGCCATGGTCTCTCCGAGCGCGCGGCCGAGACCAAGGAAGATGCCGCCGACGACAGCGGTGCGGGTGTGCGGAATGACGATGTCGCGCACCACTTCCCACTTGGTCGAACCAAGCGCATAGGCCGATTCCTTCAGCTGCGCGGGGACGACCAGGAAGACGTCGCGCATGACCGAGGAGACGAAGGGGATAATCATGATCGCCAGCACGATGCCTGACGTCAGCATGCCGATGCCGAGCGGGGCGCCGGTGAACAATGCGCCGATTATCGGGATCGGGCCTAGCCAGTCGATCAGCACCGGCTGAACGTAGTCCGACATGAAGGGAGCAAACGTGAAGAGACCCCACATGCCGTAGATGATCGAGGGAATACCGGCGAGAAGCTCGATGGCGCCGCCGATCGGACCGCGAATGGAGCGCGGCGCAACTTCGGTAATGAAAACGGCGATACCGAGGCTCACGGGAACGCCGATGATCATGGCGAGCGCCGAGGTGACCAGCGTGCCGTAAATCGGCACAAGGCCCGAGAACCGCTGGGCAACCGGATCCCATTCCATGCCGGTCAGGAAGCCAAAGCCGAAGGTCCGGAACGCGAGAAACCCGTCCCAGACCATGGAGAACGCCGCTGCGAACAGTGCGACCAGAACAAACAGGCCGCAGCCCAAAACTATCCAATAAAAAATACGATCGCCTGCCGCGCCGTCGCGGCGCTTGACGCCCGCGGTTGTGGCGGGCAGCGATGCCATTGCTTCGCTCATATCCGTCCGCTCTGCTGCTTTGAGGATGTCAAAGGATTCGGGGCGGAAAGCTTGGCTTGCCGCCCCGGCCGCAGTTTCGTCAGGATCAGCCCTTGAAGGAGGCCGTCCAGTAATCTTCGATCTGCTTCACCAGAGTTTCCGGAAGCGGAACGTAGTCGAGCGAGGAAGCTTCCTTCTGGCCGTTTTCGAGCGCCCATTTGAAGAAGGCGAAGGCGGCCTTGGAGCGCGCCGCATCCTTCGGCTCCTTGTACATGATCGCCCAGGTCGTGGCAGTCACCGGCCAGGCCTTTTCGCCCGGAGCATTGGTCATGATCAGGTAGAAGTCCTGAGCCTTGGTCCATTCGGCGCTCGCAGCTGCAGCCGAGAAGCTTTCGGCATTCGGCTTCGGATACTGGCCTGCGGCGTTCTGGATCAGCACGTAAGGCAGCTTGTTCTGCAGGGCGTAGGCGTATTCGACATAACCGATCGAATCCTTGACGCGGGTGACGTATGCGGCAACGCCCTCATTGCCCTTGCCGCCGATGCCGACCGGCCAGTTGACGGCCGTGCCTTCGCCGACCTTGCTCTTCCAGTCTTCGTTGACCTTGGAGAAGTAGTTGGTCCAGTTGAAGGAGGTGCCCGAACCGTCCGAACGGTGGACGACGGCGATCTGGCTGTCGGGCAGTTTCAGACCGCGGTTCAGATCGGCGATGGCCTTGTCGTTCCACTTGGTGACGTTGCCGAGGTAGATGTCGGCGAGAACCTTGCCCGTGAGCTTCAGTTCGCCCGACTTGATGCCCTTGACGTTGATGACGGGCACGATGCCGCCGACGACGAGCGGGAACTGACCGAAGCCGCCAGTCGTCAGGTCTTCCGGCTTCATCGGGGCGTCGGACGCGCCGAAGTCAACCGTTGCAGCCTTGATCTGGGCGATGCCGCCGCCCGAACCGATCGACTGGTAGTTCAGCTTGTCGCCGGTCTGCTTGTTGTAGTCCGCAGACCACTTGGACAGGACGGGGTAGACGAAGGTGGAGCCGGCGCCGGTGATATCGGCGGCGGAGGCCGAAACCGCCAGCGCGGCGACCAGGCCCGCACCGAGGCAGGCCGAAAGAAGTTTCTTGGTGAGCATATGAGCGCTTCCCTAATGGATTTGAAAAACAATGAGGCCAGCGCCATGGAGGGGGTGTCCATTGTCGGGGCGCTGAAATTCTCGTCACATCAGGCGGGCTAGGCGCGTTTTATTACAGTTTGATGACGGTTTTTGACCGCCGAAACCGAATGCAGGGCCGTGCGTCAAACGCGGCAGTTACGGCCTTTCGATTGAATCGCGGATTTAACAAAGCCTTAGCAAAAACATTGGGATAGATTGACGCATGGCTGTGGTGGATTGCCGCAGCGATGCCTGGAAATGTCGTTTTCAGGATTTCGAAATGCCGGGCGGCTCGTGGCCGATACCGAATTCGTGCGATGGCCTTTACGAGATCACGCGGCCGACTCTTCTCGCAGCCTGCTGGATATGTCGCATGCCGACATGGGTTTTCCGAGCATATACCCTTGAAGCTGGTCGCAGCCGGCGTCTCGCAAGATCGCCGCCTGACGGGTATTCTCAATACCTTCGGCGGTCACGGGTATCTGCAGAGCAGTCGCCAGGGAGATGGTTGCCCGAAGAATATCGGCGCCATTTGCGGTTACATCGAGAGCGGACACGAGCGAGCGGTCGATCTTCATGCGATCAAACCCAAACTGCCGCAATGCACCGATGCTGGCGTAGCCGCAGCCAAAATCATCAAGAGCAAACTTTATGCCGACGCGCTTGAGTTGGTCTATCGACCGACGGGCCTGATCCGGATTTGTCATCAGAACGCCTTCGGTGATTTCCAGTGTCAGGCGGTTTGGATCGAAATCCAACTCCTGCAGGATCGCGATCACCTGGGCAGCAAATTCCGGATTGCAGAGCTGGATCGGCGAAACGTTCACCGACAAAGTCAGACCGGGCCAGCTCTTGGCATGCCCGATCGACGTTCTCAGCATATGGACGCCAAGGGCATCGATGAGGCCGCACCTTTCAGCAAGCGGGATGAATATTTCCGGGCTGACGTTTCCCGTTGCAGTTTTCCAGCGCGCCAGTGCTTCAAGACCGGTGACAGCGCCGGTCGAAGCAGAGACGAGAGGCTGGAAAACAGCTTCGATTGCGCCGCTGCCGATGGCGTTTTTCAAGAGACCTTCCAGCTCGGCGACCCGTATGCGTTCCCGGTCCAGTTCGGGATCGTATTCAACCGCCTGACCTTTACCATTTGCCTTGGCTCGATAGAGGGCCATGTCGGCTCTGCGAAGAAGCTCCAAAGGCGATATGTCTCCATCGTGCGCCGCAGCTCCGATGCTTGCGCCAACTTCGATCGTTCGCCCGTCAATTTTGAAGGGCTCGGCAAACAGCGCCAGAATCGCCTCTTCCATCTCTTCGCGTGCAGTGGCTCCAACGTGCACCAACGCGAATTCGTCGCCTCCCAGCCGGGCCGCGGCCAGGACTTCGGGATGACTGGTCATCAGCGCGTTCGAGACGATCCGGATCAAATCATCCCCAACCGCATGCCCCCAAGCATCGTTGACCGCCTTGAAGCCGTCGAGATCAACCAAGTAAAGCCGCGGTGACGAAGGTTCCGGGCTCTCCAGATCCTCCAGCAGGCGGAGAAGACCCTGTCTGTTCAACAAGCCACTCAAGCTGTCATGGCTCGCTTCGAAGCGAGCTGTTTGCGCCAGTTGGCGCAGGCGCCGCGCTTCGGATGCGCCAACCAACAGAACGCCGATCAAGAATAGCGAAAGAACGACGGTAGAAGCTGCAAGATAAGGATAGACCTGCTGAAACACGGCACTTCCGGGCGCTTTGCTCGGCCAAACGAGGTAGCCGATCACGCCTCCCTTGATGTCGGTGATCGGCGTGTTCAGGAATCCCGGCTTGGGCGTCGTCTCAAGGCTCAGCCCCTCGAGTTCATGTTCGTTGGAGAGAGTGTCGAGTACCTCCGACGTAAAGGCCTTGTAGAAACTCAGCACGCTGAACTTCGGAACCTCGGCGGCGGCCTCGAACGGCTGGATCGCCTGCGAGGCGATGAGTGCCATACCGCTATCGGTCTTGATGAAATTGACCACCGGCGCCTTGGCCGGAGCTGCAGCCGCATTGATCTGCTGATAAAAGGCTTCTCCGAAAAACGTGCCCGGCTGGAAGGGCTTGCCTTTGGCATAGGCCGAGACGATCGAAGACCCGTCAGGGCCGGTCACGATCGCGCCGTCATAAAGCGCATAATCCTCGCTGGTTTTTCCCCAATTCTCATAGGCCCAATCCGCAGCGGCCGGAGATGAGACAGCACTGTAGGCATCGTCCCATATGGCATTGTCCGTAGTTGTCCCGCTCAAGCGAGCCACAAAGGCTGCGACCGCCGCGCGGGCGGCGCGACTGGCCCTGGCATCGTCGATCTCGTTCGCCGACCGGGTCATCGTGGCGACGACATGTGCCATAAGGCCGGTCAATACGAGAGCGACGACAAGGAAGCAGACGGTTGTCGCAATGATGGAAGACGTTTGAGTCCGAACGTGCCTGGCTGCAAGATTCGACGACATGCAAATTCCGCAAAGATTAATTGCAAGGCCATGTCTGGGGGACGGCAGGAGACATCATGTCCGCAATGCGCTGCAGATAAGGGTTTAGCATTTGCCGATGTAGGCACGATTAATGGGATTGGTTAAAAGCATTCAAATCCGGGATATGAGGCCACAAGCACCGTCTTTGCCCGCTTGCCGTTTCGGATCATCGCTGCGACTGCGACGACAAAAGGCGAAGCCGAAAACGGGAAAGGCCCGGCTTCGTCGCGCCCCATTTGCCGGCCCGCTCAAACCTTGATCACGTAGTCCTTGCGAGTCGTTTCAACGACTTCCCACGTTCCCTTGAAGCCGGGTCTCAGGATCATCCGGTCACCTGCCTTCAGATGAACCGGCTCACCGCCGTCCTCCGTCACGATCGAATGGCCGGCCAGCAGGCTGAAATATTCCCATTCCTCGTAGACGATCCGCCACTTGCCGGGTGTCGCCTCCCAGATGCCGGAATAAAGGCCACCTTCTCTCTCCTCTAGGTTCCACGTACGGAATTGCGGATCGCCGGAGATGATCCGGCCGGGCTCCGGGGCGCCGAACTCGGGTTCGACGCCGTCGATGCTGAAGGTGATGAAATTTGCCATCGTCGTCATGGACCTCTCTGATGTCAGTCTCCTTCGCAGCCAATGCCTGCGTGGGATTATTTGAAATCATTAGCGATTTTGTATCCCGTCGCATAGATCTTCGTGCTGGTGTTGCCGTGCTCCCCGTTTTCGCCGATAAAAATGCATGCCGGAGTATTTCTCGTGGAATCTCTAATGCAAACTCGTTGACCCCTGTTCGAGCCGCTTCAGTTGCCTTCTACTTTCCTGGAGCAAAATCCGCCTCCGACAGGTCCGGACGCGGACCCTATTTCCTCGAATTCGCAAAACGCGCGCGCTATGACTGCCAAGCCTCTTATGCTGACAGGCTGCTTCAAGACGCGCGCTCAGGCCGAAGACGCTGTGGCAAGCGGTGCAGTCGACATCGTCGGCCTCGCACGTGCGCTCGTCCTTGAGCCTTCACTTCCCAATCTCTGGAAAGACGATCAGAAACCCGAGCCGTCTTTTCCAAGGTTCTCGCAAGCCCCCGAGGGTGGGATCACCGCGTGGTACACGATGCGGCTGGCAGAGATCGGCGCGGACGAGGACAGCCCCGTTTTCGGCGACCTCGCACAGGCAATTCACGACTACGCAGCACGCGACAAATTGCGGACGAAGGTCTGGCTATCTCACTTCGCTGGTAATGCCCTCATGCGTGACCGCACAGTCTCGTTTCAGACTAACCGCGATCCATCGTTGAAAGGAGCGCCGTTGCCATTCGTTTAGCCTGACCGGCAGGCTCCGCTGAGCGAACCATTTGGGCTACCGCCGTTGCTCCTTCATGGAGAAGATTGATTTCATCCGCCACACGCCGAGGGTCGCGGAATCGCACAGCATGAGCCAGTTCTTCGAAGTAGGCGAGCGCCAAGCGCTTGTGCATCTCCGCCGCTCGGAACACGGGATCAGCGATGTCCTTGTGTTCTCCAGCAGCAGCCATAAATCCACAGCCTCTAAAATCCTTGTCCTTGAACCAGAGTTCCAGAAAGTCGAACGTCGACAGAATTCGCTCCATCGGATCGGTCGCACGCTTCTCGACAAACTCGCGCATCTTACGGCGATCCTCTTCGTCGCGCCGCTCGAGCGCCTTGAGGATCAGGTCCTCCTTTGTCTCGAAGTGTCGGTATAGGGTCGTTTTCGCTACGCCACTTTCCGCGATAATCAAGTCAATGCCAGTCGCATGGTAACCATGCTCGTTGAACAGGCGCAAAGATGTTTCGAGCAGATGGTCCCTGATTTCCGATCGCCGCATTATCCCTCACCGAAAAATACTGATCTGTAGTGATACTTAATCACTCGTCGGATGGTAAGCAATGGCTTGTTGGCTGGGAATAGAATACGGCTGCAGCTGACAGTTACGCGCAAGTCGCCATGCTGCACCGTCAATCGGAAGCGACATGGATCGCGATTTCGTGATTGGAAAACGATACAGATCAGTAGTATTAATTCAACATCGATACAGATCTGTATCGTTCTGGATTTGGGTCGTCGAACTGACCGCAAAGTCCAGACATCAATGGGAGAAGGAAATGACCCAATTTATCGATCATGTCGGCATCCAGCCGAAATCGAAACGCATCGCAGGCATCCTGCATCTAGCAGAGACCTATGGCCGCACGGCAACCACCGGTGGCCTCTATGTATCAATCATCGTGATCTATGCCTGGTTTGGCGGCATGAAATTCACAGCCTACGAGGCCCAAGGACTGGTCGATCTGGTCAGCAACAACCCTCTTGTAAGCTGGATGTACTCCATCTTGAGCGTGCGAGGCTTTTCGAGCTTCCTGGGAGTCCTCGAACTCAGCATCGGCGCACTTATAGCCGCAAGACTTGTCAACCCGATTTATTCGCTTGTGGGAGGCGTCCTGTCGTCCGGACTGTTTGTCACCACCATCAGCTTCATGATTACGACCCCTGGCGTGATTGTTCCCGAACTCGGGTTCCCGGCCATCTCGGTCGCTCCTGGCCAGTTCCTGCTCAAAGACGTCGGCCTTCTGGCGCTATCACTCTGGATTGCAATGGATTCCCTTACCGCAATCCGCTTCACGAGAACCTAAATCCGGAAGCTCGGCACATCTGCCATTCGTGCGAACGCCCCGATCCAAGCCTGGATCGGGGCGTTCGCCATTCACTAAGTTCCAAACTCGTGTCATTGTGCCCGCGATCTTCTTCACTGAACGTACGGAGGATTGGTGCCGTGAACGGGTTATCCCACGGCATTGGGGTGGCAGACTTCGAGACGTGGGCCAGTTTCGGTTTGATTGGAGGGCTGGGCTTCGTCCTCGGCTTCGCGATGAACCACGGGTCGATCTGCACCTTCATCGCTACGACGGAATTGATTTCCGAACGCAGACCCGCGCGATTTCTCGCTCTGGCCGAATGCGCAGTGTGGGCCGCGATCGCCTATATCATCCTCGACAAGTTGCCGACCATGAATGGTGGATGGTCGCCTTTGGTTCACATGGTCGGCGCAGCCATCCTTTTTGGTGTCGGCGTATATGTAAACGGTGCCTGCATTTTTGGATCGGTAGGGCACTTTGGTAACGGAGAGATGGATTTCGGTTTCACCTTCCTCGGGATTCTTGTGATCCTGTCCCTCGATTCTGTGTTCAATCTGCGCGCGGAGCCGATGCCAATCAGCGCTTCACCGCCGCTTGCGCTAGAAGCCTTGTTGGTGGTTTTGTTCGTGTTCCTACTCCTGAGACTCGGCGTCTCGATCAAATCGGAGACCAACTTCCGTCGGCTGACATTGGCAATGGGTACTATTGGCATAACTTCGGCCACCTTATCGGCGTTCGCCCCTCGCTTCTCAGTCACGACCTCGGTCGGATCGATGCTTTCGATCCCGGTGACGAGTTCACTCATCTTTGTCTGCATGTTTAGCGGCAGTCTCGTCTCGGCGAGAATTCGCCGGCATCAGTTTTCACTGAGCTGGCCGCCGACATGGAAGAGCGTGTCGCGAAGAACAATTGGAGGCTTGCTGATGGGCTTTGGGGCGCTCCTTATCCCAGGTGGAAATGACACTCTCCTGCTTGTCGGTCTCCCAATGGGAGCGTGGCAGGCCTTCGTCGCCTATCTTATCATGGTGGCAGCGCTTGCCGTGCTGATCGCTAGATTTGGTTCAACAGCGCGATCGTGGTCTTGAACCCTTCCCCAAAGTCCGAGCGCGCTCACGCTTGATCGTTACGACCGTATGGCTGCGCGATCGTCGCCTCGGCGCTGATTTTATGGCTGTATGCCGACAAACATCATCTGCGAAATTAAAAAACGTTTGTTGCGAACCACATCAGATCTTCGAGAGTGCCTGTTCGAGATCGGCGATGATGTCCTTGACGTCCTCGATGCCGACGGAGAGGCGCACCACGTCAGGGCCTGCGCCGGCAGCGATCCTCTGCTCGTCTGTCAACTGCCGGTGCGTCGTCGAGGCCGGATGGATGACGAGCGAACGGGTGTCGCCGATATTGGCAAGATGGGAGAAGAGCTCCAGCCCCTCGACCAGCGTCTTGCCCGCCTCATAGCCGCCATTGACGCCGAAGGTGAAGACGGAGCCGGCGCCCTTCGGCGAGTAGCGCTGCTGCAGGGCGTGGTTCGGGTCGTCGTCGAGGCCGGCATAGTTCACCCAGGCAATCTTGCTGTGCGCCTTCAGCCACTTCGCGACGGCGATCGCATTGTCGCTGTGGCGCTGCATCCTGAGCGGCAGCGTCTCGATGCCGGTCAGGATCAGGAAAGCGTTGAAGGGCGAGATCGCCGGCCCGAGGTCGCGCAGGCCGAGCACACGGGCAGCAATCGCAAAGGCGAAATTGCCGAAAGTCGCGTGCAGGACCATGCCGTTATATTCCGGCCGCGGGCTCGACAGCATCGGATAATTGCCGGATTTCGACCAGTCGAAGGTGCCGCCGTCGACGATGAGGCCGCCCATGGAATTGCCGTGGCCGCCGAGAAACTTCGTCAGTGAATGCACGACGATGTCGGCGCCGTGCTCGATCGGACGGATGAAATAAGGCGTTGCCATCGTATTGTCGACGATCAGCGGCAGGCCGTTGCGATGCGCGACGTCGGCGATGGCGGCGATATCGACGAAAGTGCCGCCGGGATTGGCGAGGCTCTCGATGAAGATGCCGCGCGTCTTGTCGTCGATCTGGCTTTCGAAGCTTGCCGGATCGGCGGCATCGGCCCAGCGCACCTGCCAGCCAAAATTCTCGAAGGCATGGCCGAACTGGTTGATCGAGCCGCCGTAGAGCTGGCGGGCAGCGATGAAATTCTCGCCGGGGCGCATGATATTGTGGAAGACGATCACCTGCGCCGCATGGCCGGAGGCGACGGCAAGGGCTGCGGTGCCGCCCTCGAGCGCTGCGACACGCTCCTCGAGCACGGCCTGCGTCGGGTTCATGATGCGGGTGTAGATGTTGCCGAAGGCCTGCAGGCCGAAAAGGGCGGCGGCATGATCGGAATCATTGAAGACGAAAGCGGTCGTCTGGTAGATCGGCGTTACCCGCGCGCCAGTCGTCGGGTCGGGCTGCGCACCGGCATGGATCGCCAACGTGTTGAATCCCGGATCGTTCTTGGCCATGTCGTCCTCCAGTTGTTGCTGACGGGCAGGATCATAGCCGGTCGCTTGCGAAAGTTAATCGCGATCCGTTTCAACCCGTGGGCGTTCGGTGGAAAATCCGTCTCCGAGGACCGCAACTCAGGCAATAAGACGGGGATACTCGATCGCCGGGCAGCGATTCATCACCACCTGGATGCCGGCGGCCTCCGCCTTTGCCGCAGCCGCATCGTCGCGGACACCAAGCTGAGACCAGATGATCTTCGGCAGCGGCCTCAGCGCCAGCGCCTCCTCGACGACCCCGTCCAGATATTCGGAGGCGCGAAAGACGTCGACCATGTCGATCGGCACGGGAATGTCGGCGAGCCGGGCATACACGGTACGGCCCTGGATCTGTTTGCCCGCCTGCCCCGGATTGACAGGAATGACCTCGTAGCCGCGCGACAGCAGATAGCCCATGACGCCGTTGCTCGGCCGGGCCGGATTGGGCGAAGCGCCGGTCAGCGCGATGGTCTTTACAGAATGCAGGATTCCGGCGAGGTAATCATCCGTGTAGGCGTCGTGATTCATGTCCATTTCTCCACTCCCGAAAGCCCTTCGGCGCGGCCGGCATATTTTTTTGCGTGTCCGTGAAACCGACTGGGCATCTTTTCCGTATATATGAATTGGATACTCCCTGAGGATGATTCGATGAAAAAAGTCGCTCTTGCCCTCATGCTCGTGCTGGCCACATCGCCGGCGCTGGCGATCTCGCGCTACAATCCGCTAACCATGAGCTGTGCCAGCGTGCGTGCCGCCATCCACAATCAGGGCGCGGTCATCTTCCGCTACCAGTCTCCCCGTGGCTTGCCGCTCTACGATCGCTATGTCCGCAACAGCAATTATTGCGACGCGACCGATTATGCGGAATGGACATATATCCCTTCAAAAGACACTCCCCGCTGCCAAGTGCTGAACTGCCAGAACATCGACAACCTTGACGGGATGCTCTTCGTTCCGCATCATCAGCTCTGATGTTTTTCGCCGTCATGTCGGGCGCAGGAACAGTACGCCTTTCGCGGTTGCGAAAGGTTTGAGATCAATCCCGCGCTGCGATTTCGCGATGATTGCACAATCAGAAGCTTTAATTTTCCCTTATGTCAAAGTTATAGAATAATATCTATATTTCAGCACCATAGAATAATCAGTTGTCGAATTCCTGCAGGTATTTTCTCTTTTTGTTCTCGAT
The DNA here is from genome assembly GCF_005862305.2 of Rhizobium indicum. Taxonomy (NCBI): domain Bacteria; kingdom Pseudomonadati; phylum Pseudomonadota; class Alphaproteobacteria; order Hyphomicrobiales; family Rhizobiaceae; genus Rhizobium; species Rhizobium indicum. The sequence goes on from NZ_CP054021.1 coordinate 928,999, forward strand.
AAAGCCACGCTTTGTTCCCGCATCCATTAGAAACATCTCATAGTTGAAAGGATCGCGTGGATTGAACGCATGTCGCGCGCACGTAAAAATTGCTCCAATGGGTCGCCATTGTTCACCTCCTGAAAGGATGCTATTCGTCATATGGACACGTAAGCGACCGCCGCCATGCAATTTCGTGCAAATCCCAGTTGTCTTTTCACGAATTTGAAACGCCGAAGGCGAGGCGTGTTCCGCTTCCTCTCATCCTTTCCGGATTACTCCCTTGCCTCTCGACGTCATCCTGCTCGTTCTCTTCGGCGCACTGCTGCACGCGACATGGAACGCCATCATCAAGGCGGGGAGCGATAAGTCCCTCGACGCGGCGCTGATCTCGGCCGGCGGCGCGGTTTCGGCATTGCCGTTCCTGCCATTCCTGCCGTTGCCGCACGCCTCGGCCTGGCCGTTCATCGGCGCCTCTGCCATCCTGCAGTTCGCCTATTTCCAGCTGGTCGCCGCCGCCTACCGGGCCGGCGATATCGGCCTTGTCTATCCGCTGATGCGTGGCTGCGCGCCGCTGCTGATCGCTGCGACAAGCGGTTTCATCCTGAAGGAAAATCTTTCCGGCGGCGCCCTTGCGGGCACGATGACGATCTCGGCCGGCGTGCTGACACTTGCCCTCGAGGCGCGGCGCGGCAGCAGCCGCGCCGTCATCCTCTCGCTTGCCAATGCCTGCGTCATCGCCAGCTACACCTATGTCGACGGAATCGGCGCGCGCATCTCCGGCAATGCGGTTTCCTACACTTTGTGGATGTCGCTGCTGCCGCCGCTGCTGCTGTTTTCCTGGGCAGCATCCCAGCGCGGCGCTTTCGCGGTCGTGCGTCACGTTCGCCGCAACTGGTGGCGCGGCCTTATCGGCGGCGCCGGCTCGATCGCTTCCTACGGGCTGGCACTCTGGGCGATGACGAAAGCCCCGGTCGCGACCGTCGCAGCCTTGCGCGAAACCGCAATCCTGTTTGCACTGGTGATCTCGATCACCGTCTTCAAGGAAAAAGCCAGCATCTGGCGCTACGTCGCCGGCGTCGTCATCGCGATCGGCGGGCTGCTTCTGAAACTGGCGTGATCACTCACCTGTCCATTCGGCCTTGCGCTTGCCGAGGAAGGCGCCGATCCCTTCCTGCGCATCCTCAGTCAGCATGTTCTCGACCATCACCCTGGCGGCATAATCATATGCCGCCTCCACCGGCAGTTCGAGCTGCCGGTTGAAGGCTTCCTTGCCGATCTTCAGTGTCAGTGGCGACTTGCTGGCGATCACAGCCGCATATTTGGAAACCACCTGCGCCAGATACTGCTTTGGCACGATACGGTTGACGAGGCCGAAGTCCTTGGCGGTCGAGGCGTCGATCGTCTCGCCGGTCAGCAGCATCTCCATCGCCTGCTTGCGGTGCGCGGCACGGGAAACGGCCACCATCGGCGTCGAACAGAACAGGCCGATGTTGACGCCCGGCGTACAGAATGTCGAATTGTCCGTGCAGATCGCCAGATCGCAGGAGGCAACGAGCTGGCAGCCCGCAGCCGTTGCAAGCCCGTCGATCTCGGCGATGACAGGCTTCGGCAGATGCGCGATCTTCAGCATCAGATCGGCGCAGAGCCGGAAGGACCTTTCGAAGAAACCGCCCCCCTGATCTTCATCGGCGCGATGGGCGGTGAGTTCCTTGAGATCATGCCCGGCGGAAAAGACATTGCCGGTCGAGGCGATGACGACGACGCGCACATCCGGCTCCGCCCCGGCCGTCTCGAGTTCTTGCATCAGCGCTTCGAGAAGCGCGATCGAAAGCACATTGGCCGGTGGGTTGTTGAGCACGAGCCGCAGCACGCCGTCGCGCAGCGAGCGGGTCAGCATGCCGCCCTCTTCCGCTCCGGCGGCGTCCTTCCGGAAGGATACGATTTCGGCCATGATGCTGCTCCCTGCGCTCGATTCCAGGCAGACGTTTTGCCACAAGGCGCCGGAAATTTCGAGCAGGATCCACACTCCCCGCAGAGACCGTTGCCGTCAGGACCAGAACCACGACTTCGATGTTTCTGCGCTCGCCTGCGCACGGGTCAGACCGACATCGCAAAGCTCGTCGTCGGTGAGTTCCAAAAGCGTGCGGCGGCTGCGGCGCTTTTCGAGGTGATGTTCGATCGTCATCAGCAGCCGCAGGCTCCAGCGCGCCATGCCGCGAAGTCTCGACCGAACGATATCGCGAGGTGTGTCAAGGATCCCGCTTAATTCCAGGGCCATCTCTTCTTCCTTTCTTCAACGGATGAAAGATGCGCTGGAAGATGCCGCGAAAGAAGCTTATGGATATTATGATATGCATAAGGATCTCTTTTGTATGCCTCTCCACCTCGATCAGCTTGCCGCCTTTGTCAACGTCGCCGAGCTCGGAAGCTTCACGGCTGCGGCCGACAAGGAAGGCCTGACGCAGCCGGCCGTCAGCCTGCAGGTGAAGGGGCTCGAGCAGCGGCTCGGCGTCCGGCTGATCGAGCGTGTCGGGCGGCGGGCGCAGCCGACCGCGGCAGGCCTCGACCTGCTCGTGCATGCAAGGCGACTGCTTCAGGAATCGGCCGCCGCGGAAGAAGCGATGATGCCGTATAGAGATGGCGCCAGCGGCCGTGTGCGCATCGGCAGCGGCGGCACGGCGTCGATCCATCTGCTTCCTCCCGCCATCGCCGTCGCCAGAAAATCCATGCCCGGCCTCGAAATCACCGTGCGCATCGGCGATGCCGATGACATTCTGCGCGATCTGGAGGCCAACAGCCTCGATATCGCCGTCGTCGCCCTGCCGGCATCGGGACGGAACTTCGAGATCGAGCCGTTCTACGAGGAGGAATTGCTGGCCGTCGCGCCTGCGGGCAGCCTGATGCCCGAAGGCGGGCCGGACGCCGCCTTCATGCGCGACAGGACGCTGCTGCTTTATGAGGGCGGCAATACCAGGCGGGCGATCGACGCGTGGCTGGCTGCACCGGATACCAGGATCCGACCTGCGATGGAGTTCGGCAGCATCGAGGCGATCAAGGAGCTGGTGGCCGTGGGGCTCGGCTGGTCGATCCTGCCGGGGCTGGCGCTGAAGCGCGACCGCGCCGGCCTGGTGACGACTTCATCGCTAAACCCGCGGCTCACGCGCCGCCTCGGCATGGTTCTGCGCCGGGACAAACATCTGACACGCGGCCTTCGCGAAATGATGAAATGCCTGCGCGCGTTCAAAGGTTGAGAACCGCTTTGGACCAGGGGACGCGATTTCAAACCGGCAGAGATGACGTGAAAAACGTCAGACGCAACAGTTCGCGACCGCAGAAATATGAGGTATCCAAATACCACATATCTAAGTATTTGTTTTTGCTTCAAAATTTTTCCAAACCTTCGGGAAATCGATATTGACCCAGTGTCACATTGCCTTTATACACCGCCCCAGAACGCAGCCTGTCCGGGCTGCTTTCTTTTTGGCATGCCTAAAGCCTGCCAATCCAAGCAACAAGAAACGCCCTTCAAGCCCTCGGGCCAAGGGTCCCAAAAGAGAGTATTCACTATGGCAACCTTCTCCCAGAAGCCTGCAGAGGTGGAGAAGAAGTGGGTGATCATCGACGCCGAAGGGCTGGTCGTTGGCCGTCTCGCTTCCATCATCGCTATGCGCCTGCGCGGCAAGCACAAGGCAACCTTCACGCCTCACGTTGACGACGGCGACAACGTCATCGTCATCAATGCCGAAAAGGTCGTTTTCACCGGCAAGAAGTATTCCGACAAGGTCTACTACTGGCACACCGGTTATGCCGGCGGCATCAAGGAACGCAGCGCACGCCAGATCATCGAAGGCCGCTTCCCGGAGCGCGTCCTCGAAAAGGCCGTCGAACGCATGGTTCCGCGTGGCCCGCTCGGCCGTCGCCAGATGAAGAACCTGCGCGTTTACGCCGGCTCCAACCATCCCCATGAAGCCCAGCAGCCGGTCGCCCTCGACGTTGCCGCGCTCAACAAAAAGAACGTAAGGAGCGCCTGATATGGCTGACCTCTCCTCCCTGAAGGATCTCGGCACGGTTTCCGAAGCTGCTGCTCCGGCCCACGTCCGCAAGGTCGACTCGCTCGGCCGCTCCTACGCGACCGGCAAGCGCAAGAACGCCGTCGCCCGCGTCTGGGTCAAGCCGGGCTCCGGCAAGATCACCGTCAACGGCAAGGAATTCGCGGAATATTTCGCACGTCCGGTGCTGCAGATGATCCTACGCCAGCCGATCGTTGCGGCTGCCCGTGACGGTCAGTTTGACATCGTCGCAACCGTTGCCGGCGGCGGCCTCTCCGGCCAGGCCGGTGCCGTTCGCCATGGCGTGTCCAAGGCGCTTACCTACTTCGAACCGGGCCTGCGCGCGGTACTGAAGAAGGGCGGCTTCCTGACCCGCGACAGCCGCGTCGTCGAACGCAAGAAGTACGGCAAGGCAAAGGCCCGCCGCTCGTTCCAGTTCTCCAAGCGTTAATCGCTTCGGACAGACGGAATTTACGAAGGCCGGGGCAACCCGGCCTTTTTGTTTTGCGCTGTCTAAATCAATCGGAAGCGTGCCGGCATGCCATTGTCGCATTCCAGCGCTGCTGGTAGAAACTTGGCAAAGCGCTTCGGAAATGAGCGAAGCCACAGTCAGGGTCGCATCATGGGAACAACCAAGTCCGCAGACAAATAAGCCGCAACAACTCTGCCCTGTTGTTGCGGCGTCTGTCCGGTCAATCCCGATACTGATGAAGAGACAGATCGCCGCCGAATGAAATCATTTGAGCGGGTTCTTTCCCATGTCTTATCCCAAAATCCAGCAATGGACCTATCCCCTGCCGGCAGCCTTGCTGCTGATGGCACCTTTCGACATCCTGGCCTCGCTCGCCATGGATATCTATCTGCCGATCGTGCCGGTCATGCCGGAGGTGCTCGGCACTTCGCCGGCGGTCATTCAACTGACCCTCAGCCTCTACATGCTCGTGCTCGGTGTCGGCCAGATCGTCTTCGGCCCAATTTCCGATATTGTCGGACGACGGCCTGTCCTGCTTGGAGGTGCTGCACTCTTTGCCGCTTCATCCTTCCTGCTTGCCGGCTCCTCGTCGGCGCCGATCTTCGTGGTCTTGAGATTGCTGCAGGCAGTCGGCGCGTCGGCGACCCTCGTCGCAACTTTCGCAACCGTGCGTGACGTCTACGCCGGGCGTCCCGAAAGCAGCACGATCTATAGCCTTCTCGGCTCCCTTCTCTCCTTCGTGCCCGCACTCGGCCCGATCATCGGAGCTTGATCACGGATCGCTTCGGCTGGCGCGCCATCTTCCTCGTCATCGGCCTCCTTGCGGTTGCCGCGCTTTTCAACGCCGGCATGCGATGGCACGAAACCCGCCCTGCCGTTACCGCGAAGATCGCTCTCCGCCCGATCCTGACAAGCCTTCCCTTCTGGGTTTATACGGGCGGCTTCAGCACGGCGATGGGCGCCTTCTTCGTCTTCTTCTCGACGGCACCCCGTATCCTGATCGACAAAGCCGGTTTTTCCGGCATCGCCTTCAGCTTCATCTTTGCCACGGTGGCGCTGGTGATGATCGTTACGGCGCGTTTTGCCAAACGTTTCGTCATGCGCTGGGGCATTGCAGGCAGCCTTGCCAGAGGCATGGCAATGCTGCTTCTCGGCGCCGTGCTGCTTGCCTTTGGACAGCTGTTTCTGCAGCCTTCCCTCGTCAGCTTCGTCGTGTCGATGTGGATCATCGCGATCGGTATCGTCGTTGCGACAGCGGTCACCGCCAACGGCGCGCTCGACGGCTTTGGCGACACGGCCGGGACGGCGGTCGCGCTCTATTTCTGCGTCCAGAGCATCATCGTCGGCTTTGCCGGAACCTTCTTCGTGATTCTACTCGGCGGCGACAGTGCCTGGCCGCTCGTGGGCTATGTCTCAGCGACCGCGCTGACGACCCTGGCTGGGTTGTGGTGCCTGCGGGAGCCGGCCCGATAGGCAGCGGACAAATGACGGTCGCTCGACGATAACGAGCGGCCGTCGTCCGAACGATTGCTTGAAATCCGTCCGCACCTCGCCTACCCCTTTCTGCGCGCGGGGGATCGGCCAATTCCTTCGCGAGAGACCCGCCGCCCGACGCCCTGGCGTCGAACGGCGATCCTGCAATGCAGTGTCCGTATCGAACGCGACTATGATTTTGCGACCGAAAAAGGAGCCTGATTTGGCGAACAGATCGATTGACCACGCCTTTACGGCGACCAGCCTCACCTCCGCTGCCAGCGATCCGACCTTTGCCGGCGCGCTGTCTTTCATGCGCCGCCGCTTCACCAAGGAGCTCGCCGGCGTCGACGTCGCCGTCTGGGGCATTCCCTTCGATGCTGCGACATCGAACAGGCCGGGCACACGCTTCGGGCCGCAGGCGATCCGGCGCGCCTCGGCGATCTTCGACAATGATGCGCAATATCCCTTCAACCGCGATCTCTTCGCCGACATGGCGGTGATCGACTACGGCGATTGCCTGCTCGACTATGGCAATCATCAGGACACGCCAGCCGCTATCGAACGCCAGGCGAATGTCATCCTCGACAGCGGCGCCTTCCTGTTGACGCTCGGCGGCGATCATTACGTCACCTGGCCGCTGCTGAAAGCGCATGTGGCAAAACATGGCCCCCTCGCGCTCGTGCAGTTCGACGCGCACCAGGATACCTGGTTCGACGAGGAACGCCGCATCGACCACGGTTCTTTCGTGGCGCGGGCCGCTCGCGAAGGCATCATCGATCCCGACCGCTCCATTCAGATCGGCATCCGCACCCATGCGCCTGAGGATTGCGGCGTCAATATTCTCTACGGTCATCAGGTCGAGGAGATGAGCGCCAGCGATATCGCCTCGGCGATCATCTCCCATACGCGCGGGGCGCCGGCCTATCTCACCTTCGATATCGATTGCCTCGATCCAGCCTTTGCGCCGGGCACCGGCACGCCGGTTTCAGGCGGACCATCGAGCGCCAAGATCCTCTCGGTGCTGCAGCGCCTGCACCAGCTCGATATCCGCGGCGCCGACGTCGTCGAGGTATCGCCGCCCTATGATCATGCCGATATCACCGCCATTGCGGGGGCAACGGTGGCGATGTATATGCTGGGGCTTCATGCCGAGCGCCGCGCCATCGCGGTGTCACAAGGCTGACCTATCATCCTCAAACTGAATCCGGAAACCTTCAGAACCCATTGAAAGCGCAGGTTTAACATGGCACCGAAAATCTTCATCGACGGCGAACACGGCACGACGGGTCTGCAGATCCGCACGCGCATGGCAGGCCGCCGCGATGTCGAACTTCTGTCCATACCCGAAGCCGAGCGGCGCAACGCCGCCATGCGCGAGGACATGCTGAACGGCGCCGACATCGCCATTCTCTGCCTGCCCGACGATGCGTCGAAGGAAGCGGTGCAGATGGTTTCGGCCAACAACAATGTCCGCGTCATCGACACCTCGACCGGCTTCCGCGTCAATCCCGGCTGGGCCTATGGTTTTGCCGAAATGGACAAGCAGCAGGCCGACAAGATCGCTGCCGCCCGGTTCGTCGCCAATCCCGGCTGCTATCCCACTGGAGCGATCGGCCTCATCCGGCCGCTGCGCGCCGCCGGCATTCTGCCGGACGGCTATCCGGTTACGGTCAACGCGGTCTCCGGCTATACCGGCGGCGGCAAGCAGATGATCGCGCAGATGGAGAACCCGGATCATCCGGATGCGATCACCGCGCCGCATTTCCTCTACGGCCTGCCGCTCACCCACAAACATGTGCCCGAGATGACCGTGCACGGCCTGCTCGACCGCGCGCCGATCTTCTCGCCGTCGGTCGGCAAGTTCGCGCAAGGCATGATCGTGCAGGTGCCGCTGCATCTCGACGATCTCGCCGAGGGCACGACGTTGCAGAGCATCCATGCCGCCCTCGTCGCTCATTATGCCGGCCAGGATATCGTCAGTGTCGTACCGCTGGCCGAAAGCAAGACCCTGCCCCGTATCAACGCCGTCGAGCTCGAAGGCAAAGACACGATGAAGCTCTTCGTCTTCGGCACCCCGGGCGCTTCGCAGGTCAATTTGGTGGCGCTGCTCGACAATCTCGGCAAGGGCGCCTCGGGCGCTGCGGTGCAGAACATGGACCTGATGCTCGCCTCGTAAGGCGTGAGCGGCGGCATCGACCTGATGCCGCTCAAGCTTTGTGTCGATCTCATCATCATGATCTCGCGGCCGCCTGCCTCGGCGGCCGCAGCATCGCTTTCGGCTCGATCATCAGCGACGATTGGGCTATGAGAGCGGACCTTCCTCGCCTGCCGTTCCCGAATCAAGGAGCCTTATGTCATGACGCTCGATGCGCTGGTCGATGGCGTGCACGCATGGTTTACCGCTGCCCTGCCCGACCATGGCATCTATGCGCTGATGGCCTTTGCTTTCATCGCCGGGCTTGCCCGCGGCTTTTCGGGCTTCGGCGCCGCGCTGATCTTCGTTCCGCTCGGCGGCGCGATCGTCGGGCCGAAGCTGATCTCACCGATCCTGCTCGTCATCGACGGCATTGCCTCACTCGGGATGATCCCGCCGGCCTGGCGCGGCGCCAACCGACGAGAAGTCTTCGTCATGGCGGCCGGTGCTGCGCTCGGCATCCCAGCCGGCACGGCGATACTGGCGTTGCTCGACCCGCTGCTCTTGCGCTGGAGTATCACGATCATCGCCATCTGCCTGCTTGCGCTGCTGGTATCGGGATGGCGCTATCACGGGGAGCCATCCGCGCCGCTGACCAGCGGCATCGGCTTGATCGCCGGGCTTTTCAGCGGCGCCGCGCAGCTCGGCGGGCCGCCGGTTGTCGCCTATTGGCTCGGCGGCAAGAGCGACTTCACCCGCGTCAGGGCGAATGTCGTGCTCTATTTCTCGATTTCGAGCGTCTTCAGCGCCATAAGCTATTACTTCGGCGGACTGTTCGTGCCTGCCGTCTTTGCGCTCACAGTCGTCATTCTGCCGAGTTATGCGGTCGGGCTCTATGGCGGCTCGAAACTGTTCGGGCTTGCCGAGGAGCGGACCTTCCGCATCGCCTGCTACGTCCTGATCGCCGCCGCCGCGATCATCGGCATGCCGCTGCTCGATGGCGTGCTGCGCTAGAACCCCTCCGTGGAGCGAAGGCCGCTCGCGTCAATCGCGCTCGGCGATCATCGTCCCGTGCGGATATTCGCCGTAAAAGCCGCGCCAGTTGGCGACGGCGAAGCCGAAAACCACCAGCGCGCCGGCCTGATGCAGCAGGCCCCAGTGAAGCGGCACCTGCATCAGCAGCGTGGCTATGCCGATCGCTGCCTGCAGCGTCACCAGCACGAAAAGCAGGATGGCGCGGCGTGCATGGGTGGTCCAAGATGCTGCGCGAAGGGCGATCACCATGTTGATCAACGTCAGTGCGAAGAGCGTATAGGCGCCGATGCGATGGATGAACTGCACCGTCTTCGGGTTCTCGAAGGCGTTGATCCAGAAGGGCTGCTGGATCAGCAGATCGGAAGGGATGACGGCGCCGTCCATCAGCGGCCAGGTATTGTAGGAAAAACCGGCGTCGAGGCCCGCCACCAGCGCGCCGAGATAGATCTGGAACAGCGCGAAAATGGCGATCGCGGCGGCAAAACCGCGCGAGCTTCTTGTCGGCGCCGGATCGTCGGAATGTCTGGAGAGACCGCGCATGATCCACATGCAGCCGGCAAAGATCAGACAGGCCATGACGAGATGCGTCGCCAGCCTGTACTGGCTGACGTCGGTGCGGGAGGAAAGGCCCGAGGACACCATCCACCAACCGATAAAACCCTGCAGGCCGCCGAGCGCCAGGATGCCGACGAGCGGCCAGCGCAGACGCTTCTCGATTCGCCCCGTCAGCCAGAAATAGATGAGCGGCAGCGCGAAGATCACGCCGATGGCACGCGCGATCAGCCGGTGCGCCCATTCCCACCAGAAGATGCCCTTGAACTCATCGACGGTCATGGAACTGTTCAACTGCTGAAATTCAGGAATGCGCTGGTAGAGGCGGAATTCCTCCTCCCATTCGGCGGCCGACAGCGGTGGGATGACGCCGTGGATCGGCTTCCACTCTGTGATCGACAGGCCGGAATTGGTCAGCCGCGTGGCGCCGCCGACGAGCACGAGACAGAAAAGCGCCAAAAGCACGAAGCCGAGCCAGAAGCGCAAGGCGCGGCGGTCGCGATTCTGCTTGCGCATTTCGCTCAGGATCGCCTGTTCCGTGGTCCGGTTTGCGACGGCCATGATGTCTCCTTCTATCCGGCAGTTGATTTGCCCCACCGGCTCATGCAAAACAAGCCCCGAACCTTTGCGGCATGCCGTCGCGCCGGTTCGTCCCCTCCATGCCGAGAGATAACCGATGCCCGTCCGCCTCCGCAAATTCATCGGCACGATCCTCATCATCGTGCTCGTGGTCGTCTATGCGCTGGTGGCGAATACGATCGCGGTGGCAACGCTCGGCAACGCGCCCTGGTGGGGACATCTGCTCTATTTCCTGCTCACCGGCCTGCTATGGGTCTTGCCGGCGATGGTGATCATCAAATGGATGGCCGGACCACCGCAGCGCTAAAGCGCGTCGCGATCTTTCAGATACGCTTGTCGCGCTTTAGGTCTTTGTTTTTACGCATGTCGTTGTCGCAAAAACCGCGGCACACTTTTGCGCGACATGCTTTAGGCCCATTAACGGCCGAATAACCGTGATCTGCGGAAAACCTCGCCCATCGCCTGCGGTTAAACCAAATATACGTCCGGCATACCTACCCTCCCGTTCAGCATTCTTGACCGGAGAAGACCGTGCAGACGCAACAGCTCGATGTCCATGAACAGCCGTCCGACGACGTGGCGCTGGCCGATACGGCCATTTCGCGCCTGCGCCAGCTGAGCATGAAACTCGCCATGGCCCAACTCGACATCGAAGTCTTCGACGCGATGCAGCCGCTGGAGGATGACTGGCGGGCGCTGGAGCGCGACAACCTCCAGTCCCTGCATCAGAGCTACGACTGGTGCGCCGCCTGGGTGAGCGCCTTCCAGCGGCCGCTTGCGATCGTCAAAGCCACTCATGCGGGTCAGACCGTCTTCATTCTGCCGGTCGAGATCGTCAAGTCCCGCGGGCTCAGGACGGCGAGATTCATTGCCGCCGATCACAGCAATATCAATACCGGCCTGTTCGCAGAGAGCTTTGCCGAAGCCGGCAGGACCATCGCCCCCCATGAGTTCACCGGCCAGCTCCGGCATGCGCTGAAGGGCCGCGCCGATCTGCTGCTGCTGCAGAACATTCCGCTCGAATGGCGCGGGCGAGAGAGCCCGCTCGCCGGGCTGCCGATGGTGCAGAACCAGAATCATGCCTATCAGCTGCCGTTCCTCCCCGCTTTCGAGGACACGCTGAAGCAGCTCAACGCCAAGAACCGGCGCAAGAAATTCCGTGTTCAGTCGAAGCGTCTCGAGGCGGCCGGCGGCTTCGAATACGTCATCCCCGAGACATCGGCAGAACAGCACGGCCTGCTCGATATCTTCTTCCGCCTGAAAAGCGCCCGCTTCGCCAGCCTCGGCCTGCCCGACGTCTTTGCCGACAGGGAAACGCAGACCTTCCTGCACGGTCTCATCGACAAGCAGGACGACACCAGGCAGTACTTCGGGCTGCAGATGCATATGCTCCGGCTCAAGGGCGAGCAAGAGGGTAAGGTCGCCGCGATTTCAGGGATTTCGCGCAAGGGCGACCATATCATCTGCCAGTTCGGCGCGATCGATGAAGAGCTCGTGCCAGATACGAGCCCCGGCGAATTCCTCTATTGGCAGACCATCTCGGCATTGCATGGCAAGGGTGTCGCGCTGTTCGATTTCGGCCTCGGCGACCAGACCTACAAGCGTTCCTGGGCGCCGGTCGAGACCGCGCATTACGACGTGGTGTTGCCGGTATCGCCGTTCGGCGTCGTCGCCGGCGCCGCGCACCGGCTCGTCACCCGCGGCAAGGCGCACATCAAGGTGCGCCCGAAGCTCTATAAATTCGCCCAGGGCATCCGGGCACGGATCGGCTGACCGTCAAAAAACTAGGCGGCCCGGCCGAGTGCCTGCTCGGCCCCTTCGCCGCCCGACATCAGCACCACGCGCTCATAGCCGGCAGCCTGGAATTCCGTCATCAATGCAACGAAAATGGCCTCCTCGACCTCAGGCAGCGAGAGGATGATCTCGACGTCCCGGCTGTGCGTCAGCCGCGATACGCCGGCGACATCGGCCGAACCGCATTCGACCACCACGAGATCGTAGGCGGCGGCGAGCGCATCGAGCAGCAACGACAGCCGGTCGACACCGCGCATGGCGCGGCGAACGTCGCTCTGGCCCTGGGGAATGAGATGGGCATCGGAGAGGCGGTCGCCGTGGATCGTGTCGCCGAAGGCGGCCTCGCCGCAAAGCAGGTCGGTGACGCCAAGGGCGGCCGGGTCTTCGGCCATCAGTTCCGTGGGGTAGCCGGAGCCGGTCATATCGATCAGAATGACGCGCTGGCCGGCATCGGCGAGCATGCGGGTCAGCGAAACCGTCGCCGCCGAGCCATTGTCACCGGTCGGAGATATGGCGATTGCCAGCGGCGCGCGGCTGCCAGTGAGATAATCCGCAACTGAGGCGACGGAGAATTCATTGTCATCCTCCGGCTCGTCCTCTGGCGCCTCATCGGCAACCTTCACGTCCTCGATCGTATCCTCTTCGTCCGCGACGACGGCGAGCATGCTCGGCCGAACGGGCTTTCCGGCGGCAGCCGCGATCGGAGCGGCCTGCGGCACATGTTTCTCCTCGACGACTGCTTCTGCCTCGACTGCCTCTGAAGCCGCATCTGTCGGGCGGAGTGCCCGGCCACTGAAGAGTTCGGCCAGCATGATCACGATGGCGCTCATGATCAGCGTTGCGACGGCAGCGACGACGACGATCGGCACCACCTTCGGGAAATAGGGATCGACCGGCTCGACGGCCTTGGAAACGATCCGGGCATCGGCTGGGCTCGAATTGCTGTCGGCGCGGGAGGCGGCCTCGCGGTAGCGCACCAGATAGGTTTCGAGCAGTTGGCGCTGGGCGTTCGCCTCGCGCTCCAGCGCATTGAGACCGACCTCGTCCTCACCGGCGCGGGCGCTGTTTGCCTGCACCGTGTCCGACTGGCGCTCGAGCTCGCTCGCGCGGAGATCCGCGACCTTCGACTCGTTCTCGATGCTCGCCAGGATCTTCTGCGTCTCCTGGCGAATCTGGCTACGGATATCGGAGAGCTGGGCGCGCAGGCTTTTCAGCCGCGGATGGTTGTTGAGAAGGCTGGTCTGCAGATCGGAGATCTGCGACTGCAGGCCGGATTCCGTCCCCTTCAGCCGCTGGATCGCCTGGGAGGACATGATGTCAGGCAGCGTATCGGAGGCTTCGCCCGAAGACAGTGCGTTGCGCACCGCCTGCGCCCTCGCCTCGGCATTGGCCTTGTCGCCCCGCACGCGGGTCAGCTCAGCGGAAATATCGTTCAGTTGCTGGGCCGGAAAAGTGGTTGTGCCGTTCGTCTGCAGCAGCCCGTGCGAGGTGCGGTATTCAGCGACCTTCTTCTCGGCTTCGCTGACCTTCTGGCGCAGGCCTTCGATCTCAGGCTCCAGCCAGCGGGTCGCCTCGGAGTTGGAATCGAGCTTGGCGCCGCTCTGGGTCGAAAGATAGACATTCGCCATCGCGTTCGGGATGGCGGCAGCGAGCTTCGGGTCCTTGGAAGTGAAATTGATGCCGATGACGCGTGAACCCGGCACCTGATAGACCTGCAGGCGTTCGACGAAGGCGTCGATGACGCGCTCTTCCGGCGGATTTTCCAGCGGGTTCTTCTTCAGGTGAAGCTTCACCAGGATACTGCTCATCGCCGAGCCGCTGGCGGCATCGTCGAATTCCGGCAGGTTATAAAGCTTGAGGTCGTTGATGACCTTCTTGAGGAGATCGGCCGATTGCAGGAGCTGCACCTGGCTGGCGATGTTCAGTTCATCCATCAGCGGGCCGGCGCTGGCGTCATTGATCTGCTGCGTACTGGCGAAGGCCGGCGCCCGGGGTTCGATGAGGATGCGTGTTTCGGTGCGATATTGCGGCGACATGATCTTGGCGCCGGCAAAGGCGACGCCCGCCCCCACGAGGGTGATTGTCAAAATCCGCAGACGGCGCGCCCAGACCGCACGGACCAACTGGCCGAGGTCGATGTCCACATCCTGATCACGAGCTACGCCGGACATGCTCTTACTCCACAACAAAGGTGCCGTAAGCGTAAACGACCATGGTAACTCAACGGTTAATGGTGATCTCGCCGGGAAGAGCGATGATCGATGAAGGAAACCGGGAAATTGCAGACGTCCTTTACCGGGCATTAACCCTAACGGATCGATAACGACTGCACCGAGTTCATTTTTGTGAGCACAAGCGGATGTCTGTCGTCCAGCCCAAGATCCTTTTGGCCCTGAGCCTTGCAGCCATGACGGCAGCATTGGGCGGCTGCACGACGTACAAGCCGGCGCCGAAGGCCTTCAACGAGGCCACCATCCAGCCCTATACGCTGGACAGCGGCGATCGGCTGCGCATCACCGTCTTCGACCAGCAGAGCCTGACCAATACCTATACGGTGGATCAGGCCGGCTATGTCGCTTTCCCGCTCATCGGCCAGGTCCCTGCCCGCGGCCGAACCCTGCAGCAACTCTCGGGACAGATCGCCCAGAAGCTGCAGCAAGGCTATCTTCGCGATCCCGACGTCACCATCGATGTCGATCGCTACCGTTCGGTCTTCATCATGGGTGAAGTCGGCCAGCCCGGCCAGTATGCCTATGTTCCCGGCATGACGGTGCAAAATGCCATCGCGGTTGCCGGCGGCTTCACCAGCCGCGCCAACCAGCGCATGGTCGATGTCACCCGCAAAATCAATGGACAGGTGCTGACCGGCCGCATCAACATATCGGGGCCGATCATCGCAGGTGACACGATCTACGTTCGCGAACGGCTTTTCTGAGCGATGGCAAAACACCAGCCGCTCCGCATCCTCCATTGCTTCAGATCGCCGATCGGCGGGATTTTCCGCCATGTCCGCGATCTCGTCGAGGAGCACAGCAAAGCCGGCCATGAAATCGGCATCCTCTGCGACAGCTCGACCGGCGGCGAGTACGAGGACAGCCTGTTCGACGATATCCGTCCCTATCTCTCGCTCGGCCTGACGCGCGTGCCGATCCGGCGCTCGATCAGCCCGTCCGATATTGCGACGATGTGGGATACTTACAAGAAAATCAAAAGTTTGCGGCCGGATGTGCTGCACGGACACGGCGCCAAAGGCGGCGTGCTCGCGCGACTTGCCGGCTCAGCGTTGCGGGTGAACAGGTATCGCGTAGCCCGCCTCTATACCGCGCATGGCGGAAGCCTGCATTATTCGCGCTCCTCGCTCGGCGGACAGTTTGTCCTCAAGATGGAACGCCTGCAGGAATATTTCACCGATGCGCTGGTCTTCATCTGCGAATATGAGCGCGATACCTACGCGCGCAAGGTCGGGCGACCGCGGACGAAGACGAGACTGATCTACAACGGCATCGGCGAGCGCGATTTCGAGCCGATCCCGACCCGCTCGGATGCCGTGCATTTCATCTATGTGGGAATGCTACGGGACCTCAAGGGTCCCGATCTGTTTGTCGATGCCTTCGCCAAGACCGAACGGCTGCTCGGCAGGCCACTGTCGGCGCTGATGATCGGCGACGGGCCGGATCGCGACCGCTACCGCGAGATGATGGTCGAACGCGGCCTTGGCAAACGCATCGGCATGCTGCCGGCAATGCGAGTCCATGAAGCCTTCTCCATGGCGCAGAACCTCGTCGTTCCCTCACGCGCCGAAGCCATGCCCTATATCGTGCTCGAGGGACTCGGCGCCGGCAAGACGATCATCGCAAGCCGTGTCGGCGGCATTCCAGAGGTGCTCGGCGCGGACAGCGCAGCACTGGTGGAGCCCGGCAATTCCGACGATCTCGCCCGCGTCATGGCGGAAACGCTGAGCACACCCGACTGGCACGCCAGGACGATGCCTAAGCCCGAAGCGGTGAAGGCGGTGTTTTCCTCCGCCGTCATGGCGCGTGATGTCCTGAAATTGTACCAAGAGCTCGTCAATCCCGCTGCCGGCCAAGTATTGCCTGTCGCCTCGTAAATGTTTCTTAGGGGCTTTCTGCTATTTCGCTTGGGTAACAACGAGCGATGAAACCCCATGAACAAGCTGGAAAAAGGCGATCAATTCGACGTGGACGCACTGCGCAAGCAGGTTTCCGACATCGAGGTGCGCGGCGAAGCGGGTCAGGAGAAGCCTTCCGATCCGACTGAGATCAACCCCTATGCCCGGCAGATCGCCGAACAGTACCGTGACGGAACCCGTTCGCCAACGATCATCATCGGGCAATTGCGGCTGCTCGAATTCCTGGCGCTCTTTGCGATAGCTCTGATCACCTATTATTTCAGCCCCGGCGACGGCGGCGATTCCCCGTTGATGCGGGCGGGCATTGCGGCGATTGCCTCGGCCTTGACCGTCATCAGCCTGCAGCTTGCCGATACCTATACAATTCCGGCACTTCGCTCCAAGCTGCGGCTGATACCGCGCATCCTCGTTGCGTGGACGATCGCGTTTGTCCTCACCACCGGCCTGTTCACACTTCTTCGCGGCACGACATCGGCGATGGTCGATGCCTATATCGTCTGGTTCGCTGCGGGCGCGCTCTTCCTTGCGGCCGAGCGCTTCCTCGTCGCCTACGGCATCCGCAACTGGGCGCGCAACGGCATCATGGAACGCCGCGCCGTCATCGTCGGCGGCGGCGAGCCGGCCAAGGACCTGATCCGCATCCTCGAACAGCAGGCCGACAACGACATCCGCATCTGCGGCATCTTCGACGACCGCGGCGAGAAACGCTCGCCGATCATGGTCGCCGGTTATCCGAAGCTCGGCACTGTCGCCGAACTCGTCGAATTCGTGCGGTTGACGCGCATCGACATGCTGATCATCGCCCTGCCGCTGTCGGCCGAAGCCCGTATCTACGACCTTTTGAAGAAGCTCTGGGTTCTGCCGGTCGATATCCGCCTTGCCGCGCATGCCAACCGGCTGCGCTTCCGGCCGCGCGCCTATTCGCATGTCGGCTCGGTGCCGATGCTCGACATTTTCAAGAAGCCGATCCGTGACTGGGATTCCGTCGCCAAGCGCGGCTTCGACCTGTTCTTCACTTTGGTTGCGCTCGCGCTGCTCTGGCCGCTGATGATCGCGACCGCGATCGCCATCAAGGCGACTTCAGAAGGCCCGGTCTTCTTCATGCAGAAGCGCCACGGCTTCAACAACGAAATCATCAACGTCTTCAAGTTCCGCTCGATGTACACCAACATGGCCGATCCCACCGGCAAGGCCGCGGTGACCAAAAGCGATCCGCGCGTCACCCGCGTCGGCCGCTTCATCCGTAAGACCTCGATCGACGAATTGCCGCAGCTTTTCAACGTTTTGAGGGGTGAGCTCTCGCTGGTCGGCCCACGCCCGCACGCCGTTCTCGCCCAGGCGCGCGATCGCGCCTTCGGCGATGTCGTCGAGGGTTATTTCGCCCGCCACCGCGTCAAGCCCGGTGTCACCGGCTGGGCGCAGATCAACGGCTGGCGCGGCGAAGTGGACAATGACGAGAAGATCAAGTTCCGCACGGCCTACGACCTCTACTACATCGAGAACTGGTCGCTCTGGTTCGATCTCAAGATCCTGTTCCTGACGCCGATCCGACTGCTCAACACGGAAAACGCCTATTGAGCGCGATCGAGGCGACATATCCCCGTGTCGCCCAACCGCAGCGGATGACGCTGCGCCTGATCGGCTCGGCCTTCGTCGCCTTCGGCGTCTTTCTTTCCGGTTTCGTGATCGACGAGCCGGCGCCCTATGAACTCTGGATGGCGGGGTTGATCGGCCTCTGGTTCATTCTGGGCCTCAGGATTTCGCGCAGCGTGGCGCCGCTGCTTGCCCTGCTGCTGACCTTCAATATCGGCGGCATGCTGTCGCTGACGCAGATGAAGGACCTGGCAACGGCGCCGATGTATATCGCGGTGTCGACCTTCCTGGCGCTGACGGCGGTCTTCTACGCGGCAATCATCGAGGACAGCCACAAGCGACTGCCGCTGATCTTCAATGCCTGGGCCTTCGCCGCCGTCGCCACCTCCGCGCTCGGCATACTCGGTTATTTCCACGCCTTCCCGGGCGCGGAAATCTTCACGCTCTACGACCGCGCCAAGGGCGCCTTCCAGGATCCGAATGTTTTCGGCCCCTTCCTGGTGCCGCCATCGCTCTATCTGGTCCACGGTATCCTGGTCGGCGACCTGAAGAAATCGCCGCTGAAGGCCGCCGCCCTGCTCGTGCTAGCGCTCGGCATTTTCCTCTCCTTTTCCCGCGCCGCCTGGGGGCTCTTTGCGCTCGGCGTGGTGCTGCTGATCTTCATCATGCTGCTGAAGGAGCGCAGCGGCGCCTTTCGCTTGCGTGTCCTGGTCCTGTCGCTTGCGGCGATCATCATGCTGATCGCGTCGCTGCTGGTGGCGCTGCAGATCCCGAAGGTCGCCGAACTGTTTTCGGCGCGCGCCCAGCTGGTACAGCAATATGACGGCGAACATCTCGGCCGCTTCGAGCGCCACCGGATCGGTTTCACCATGATGATGGAGCGTCCACTCGGCATCGGCCCGCTGGTGTTCGGCACGATGTTTCCCGAGGACGAGCACAATATCTGGCTGAAATCGCTCACCTCCTATGGCTGGCTCGGCTTTGTCAGCTATGTCGGCATGCTTCTCTGGACGCTGGCTCTCGGTTTCCGAAACCTGCTGCTCGACCGGCCGTGGCAGCCCTTCCTGATGATCGCCTGGATCTCGGTTCTCGGCCATGCGACAATCGGAAACGTCATCGACATCGACCACTGGCGCCATGTCTATCTGCTGCTCGGCACGGTCTGGGGCTGCGCGGCGCTGGAAGTGCGCCACAAGCGCGAGCGAAGACTGAGGCGCGCGGCGTGAGGTCTTGCCGCCGACCGCATCGGCTGTCTATTTCGTCGCTCCTGCCGTCAAGCCAGCAATAAACCGCCGCTGGAAAATGAGATAGGTCACGATGAGCGGGAAAATGACAATCACCGCGCCGGCGGTCAAAACGGGCGTGTTGACGGTATAGCGCCCTTGGAAAAACAGCATGCCGAGGGGCAGCGTCCGATAGTCGTCGTCGTTGACCAGGATGAACGGAATCAGAAACTCGTTCCAGGTCCATATGAACAGGAACAGCGCCAGTGTCGACATTGCCGGCACCATGAGCGGGATAACGATCTTGCGCAGGATATGGAAGCGTCCGGCGCCATCGAGAACCGCCGCTTCGAGAACTTCTTCCGGCAGTTGCTGCATCGCGCTGGCGAGGAAGATCGTCGAGAACGGTATCGACATCGCGATCTGCGGCAAAATCAGAGCCGCATAGGTATTGATCAATCCCAGATACCGCATTTCGTAATAAAGCGGGATGATGAAGGCTTCCGCCGGCACCATCATGCCGAGCGTCAGGATAGCGAACAGCGTGCGCCGGAACGGAAACGACAGGTAGGCGAAGGCAAAACCAGTCAGCAGGCCCAAAAAGACGCTTGCAGCAACGACGGGTATGACAACGATGATCGAATTCCAGAAGTAAATGTTGAAATGTCCGGCATTCCAAGCATCGACGTAATTTTCGAAATGCGGATATGCCGGCAGCGCGAATGCACCCTGCAGAACGTCGGCCTTGCTCTTTATCGAGGTTAGAAGCAGAAGCAGGAACGGCGTGATCGTTACGAAAGCAAGAAGCCAGAGGACAAGGCGAAGGAATAGCGTACCGGGGGAGATGTTAGACCAACGGCTCATCAAGCCCGTCCTTTGTTCTGCGATCCCACAAATCGGTGAATTGCATAGTTGATGACAAACGTGAGGACCGCGCCGACAATGGCGATGGCCGCTGCGGCGCCGAATCGATTAAGCTCGAAGCCGAGCTGATACATGTAGATGTTCGGCACGAGCGTCGCGTTGGCGGGTCCGCCCCTGGTCATTGTAAAAATCAGGTCGAAGCTTTTGATTGACGCTATCACCGTCAGGAGCAAAACCACCCTTATTTCAGGTAAGAGAAGCGGCAGCGTTATCCAGAAAAAGGTTTTTCGCGCCGAAGCGCCATCGACCTTGGCAGCGTCGAAAAGAGACGGGTCGATACGCTGAATTCCGGTCAGGAAGATGACCATGCAAAAACCGAAGAAATACCAGGTGGCAACGATCCCGACCGCGGGAAGCACAAAATTGAAATTTCCCAGCCACGGGAGTGCGAAGGCGCCCAACCCCACTGCTCTCAGAAACTGATTGAACGGGCCAAATGCAGGATTGTAGAGCCATGCCCAGATGATGCCCAACACGGCGGTCGGCATGATGTAAGGCAGGAACAAGAAGGTGCGCAGTGCAAGTTGTTCGCGCTGCTTCAGATTCCAGACGCAAGCGGCGAGAGTTATGCCGAGCACGAGCGGCAGGACACAGTAGAAGATCATGAGCTCGGCATTGTTACGCAAGGCAATATAAAAACGGCTGTCAGAAAAGAGATCGACGTAATTGCCGAGACCAACCCACTTGGGCATGCTCAGGCCGTCCCAGCTGGTCAGGCTCAAACCCAAAGCCGCGACGATCGGTCCAAAGACAAAAGCCGCGTAGAACAGCAATCCAGGCAATAAATAGATAAAATTGGTCTGTTGCGAGCCATCAAGTGCGGAGCGTTTCATCCATTACTCCATAAAGCTAAAGCTGTGGTCGTCGCGCAGCAAGCCGATCGCAGTGCTCATTTATTTGGATCGACGAGACTGAGTTCACGGCCGCAGGGGACGGCCGTGACCAGCGCCTGCAGTCTTTATTTCTTATCCTTCAGGTACGCCTGATAATCCTTGTCCATAGCATCGACAAAGGCTTCGGGCGTGATATTGCCGGACAGAAGAAGCGGCGTGTTGTCGTCTATTGTCTTCAGCATCGTCGGGCTCGACCAGTCGGGGTAATGGCCGAGAGCGTCGTTTGCGTTGAGTGTCTTCCACATTTCGATGCCGGAGCTGAGGAGCGGCGTGAGCTTTGGCTTTGCGTCAGCCGCGAGCGAAGTTGCCGGAAGATAGCCGGCATTGGCCCAGGTTTCAGCAGCCTTTTCCGAGACCATATAATCGATATATGCGCCGGCTACGTCCTGTGTCGGCTTCGTTTTGGCAAGGCTCGTTATCGCCCAGGCAAGATCCACGCCCCCGACACTCATGGGCTTGGAAATACCTTTCGGGGCGGGAATTGCCATGAAGCCGATATCCGGATTGTGTTGCATGTCACCGAAATACCAGGTCCCGGAGATCAGGAACGCGCCCTGCCCGGAAATGAAAAGCTGAACGGCGTCGTCACCCGAGATGCCTTCGTAACCGGGGAAAAAATAACCGCCCTGTGCCCACTGCTGCACGAGTTTGGCGGATTCGATGTTCCCCTTGGTGTTCCAGGAGCCGCCCCGGCCGTAGATCAGATCGTCAAGCTCGGCACGATTGCTCGCGTCGATATGAGCCTGCTCGATGGCGCCGATCATGTGCAGGGCCAGATGCTGTTTTGCCGAGCCCATCATGAAGGGCGGGACGCCCTTTTCCTTCAGCTTGTCGAGATCGGCTAGAAGCTCCTCGAAGGTTTGCGGCAGCGCTACTCCTGCATCGCTGAGGATCTTTTTATTGTAGAAGAGGCCAACGATCTCGCCGAGGCCGGATATGCCGTAGGTCTTACCGACCCCAAATTTTCCATCCTCCCAGCGGTCTCGAGCAAGCACGGAATCCGACTGGCGCTTCTCCCAGCCATATTGTTTGATGTAGTCGTCGACCGGCAGGAGCAATCCTTCCTTGACCATCGCCCCCATGTCACCGGCACCCTGATTGACTTTCGTGATGACAGGGCCATCGCCTGCCGAAACCGCAAGCTTCAGCGTCAGCTTCATGTCATCAAAAGTGCGGGCGGTGCGTTTGATCGTGACGCCGGGATGGGCAGCTTCGAAGTCCTTGTTGAGCTGCTCTATGACCGCACTCTGGCCTTCATAGGTTTGGTCATCCCACACAGCCAGGTCGTCGGCGCGCGCGGCTGCCGAAAGGCCAAAACAAAAAAGCGCCGCGCCAGCAAACGCGACAGCTGCTTTCAATCCGTATGCCGGCAGTATGCTGATCGATTTCATAGTTCTTGTCATCTGCTCCACCTCATCTGGTTTATTCTCCACTCCCCGCTCAGGCCATGCGCCAAGCACCGGCCGAACGTTTTCTTCCCCCAGAGCTTTGCCTGGCTGGCGAATCTGAGGTAATCGTCAATGCATCCGCTCCTCTCGCGACCTAAAAAGACAAAGCGCCACGCTGGAGGTGGCAAAGTGATGGACACCAGCTGCTTCATCCGCCCCGCGATTGAAGCGGATATCGACGCCCTTTTCGACATCTGCCTGAAAACCGCAAATGGCGGTGAGGATGCCAGCGCGCTTTATAGCGACCCGCATCTGCCCGGCTACATCTGGTCGGTACCCTACCTCAAATTCGCCAAGGACTTTGCCTTTGTTCTCGTTCAGGACGACCGGCCGGTCGGCTACGTTGTAGGGGTGCCGGACACCGGCGGGTTCGACAGAGACTTGCAGATGAACTGGTGGCCGTTCGTCCGCCAGCAGATTACAGGACTGGCACCCAGCCGCCCGCGCGACGCCGACGTGATGGAACGAATTCAAAATCCGCGCAGCGGAACGGGGTGGCTTCAAGACCAGTACCCGGCGCATCTCCACATCAACATCCTTCCCGGACTTCAGGCAAGCGGTTGGGGACGCAGGATGATCGGCACGGAGCTTCAGGCGCTTCGAAATCACGGGGTCGGCGGCGTGCATCTCGGGGTTGACCCAAACAACGAACGCGCCAAGGGTTTCTACCGTCACCTTGGCTTTTCCGAATTCGAGCAGGATGGCTCCGTCGCCTTCGCAATGCGGATCCATGCGGGATTGGGTTGAAGCATTTCCTGGCTTCTCCGAGGCAGGGAAAGGCCTTGCCTCATCGGTATAAGAACCCTTGATTGGAGAAAATCTCACACGCCCAGAGCTGCCTGCTCCCCACGAGGCGAGATCAGCGTGCCCATCCGGATGAACGTCCGCCTGAAGGCGTAGTGCTATTGTCGGCAGTAAAACAGATTGCTCGGCGGAAAGCTGTCCATCAATCGAGGGCTTCATCATGAGCAAATCCTCGGCAGCCAGGTTCAAGGGATCGGCGGGGCGCAAAAAAGGAAATAGCCAGGGAAGCCTAGGCCGGTTCCTCTTTGGGCGATCTTGGCGAGCGCACGGCTAACCAGACGATACGTATGGCGCATACTTCTACTCGACCCTCTTTATTTCATCGCGCATTTTTATCGCGCGTTGATCCAAAGCCTACAGCTGGCCTCCCATTTGTCAAGGACATAGACAAATTGCGTGCTTCAATGTATTGAATTGCAGTTAGTCGCGATAGTTGTGAACCCAATATCGCCCTATTAAGTATGCGCTCCGAACTAATTGACTGAGCTCGCCGGATGGCAATGACATCTTCTGTCGCACAGACTCCGATCGCACGAAAAATTTCAACCAATGCCGTCATTCGAACCGTGTTCGCGAATGGATCAATCTCTCGCGCCGATATTGCCAAGCTAACCGGCTTGTCAAAGCAGACGATTTCCGATGTCGTGCGCGACCTTGAGGATGACGGATGGCTGAAACCAGTCGGGCAGACCGATGGTCGCCCGGGCCGGAATGCGATCACCTATGAAATCAATGCCAGGGCGGGACTGGCCGTCTCCATCGATCTCGGGAGCACCAAGATTGCTGCGGCTATCTGCGATCTGTTGGGGAACGTGGTTGCTGAAACCAAAGTATCCACCGATCCGCGCGGCGGAATGCATCTCGTCAATCAGTTCAGTGATCTTATCGTGGAACTCGCGCTTGCGGCCGGGACGACTGCCGACAAACTCCGTCTGGTCGTTCTGGGCAGTCCCGGTGTGCTCGATCCGGCCACCGGACATATCAACGTAGCGCCAAGCATCCCCGGCATCGACGCCATAAATCTGCGGCAAGTCTTCAGCGACAGAATGGGGATACCGGTGATCGTTGAAAATGACGTCAACCTGGCCGCGCAAGGGGAGAGATGGCGGGGACACGGTGTCGAAACCAGCAATTTTGCTTTCGTTGCTCTCGGCACGGGCGTCGGCATGGGCATCATCGCCAACGGAACTCTGTTGCGCGGCGCGCGTGGGGCGGCCGGCGAAATCGCCTATCTGCCGATCGGCGGAGATGCTTTTGATCCTGGCGGATTTACGCTTGGAACCTTTGAGAGTGCGGTCGGCAGCGTCGCGATGTTGCGCCGCTACGTCGGTTTCGGCGGCCGCAACGCATCCACCGTGGCCGATCTCTTCGCCGCGTTTAATGCAGGAGAAACAAGTGCTGCGGCTGCCATCGAAGAGACGGCAAGGCTGGTCGCAGTCGCTATCGCTGCAATCGGAGCGGCTCTCGATCCTGAACTGGTGATCACCGGCGGCAGCATCGGCGCAAGACCGGAACTCGTAAACGCCATCCGTGGTTTCCTGCCGCGTTGTACGCCTTACCCGCCGCGCATCGAGATCAGTCGCTTTGGGAACCGGGCCGCCTTGATGGGAGGAATGGGGATCGCGGTCGAGCGCATGCATGACGATCTATTTGGTGTCAAATTGAGGGAAGTTTGAAGAGCGCATACCATAGGGCGAACGTGCAGCGTCGCCACTTGAGAAGCGCTGGAAATGCGCTAGATTTTCCATCATGATAACAGCAACGCAGATCCGCGGCGCGCGCGCCATGATTGGAATGAGCATCGAAGAGCTCGCCGCCGCCAGCGGCCTGCCGGTCGAGACCCTGATGGCGCTGGAAAATGGCGAATTCGCCGGCGAGCCGCACGCGCTGTTCGACGTACGCAGCACGCTCGAGGCGAACGGCATCATCTTCCTGTCCAGCGGCAATCAGGATGAAGGCGGCCCCGGCATCCGGTTACGCGCACGCACCTCCAGCGATGACGGCATCCGGCCGGAAAACCTCAACGCCGCCAACGACGACTGACGGAACCAATCGCTCGCCCGGGCGTTTCGCTGTCCCAGAACATATCGGGGCCTATAACATATCGGGGGCAGTCTCTTGAACCGCAGCAATGGTCTCTACGTTATCATCGGCGTTCTTGTCGTCGCCGTCATCGGCCTCGGCGCCTATATCTTCCACGAGGAAAGCAAGCCGCAAGGCGTCGAGATGAGCATCGGTAAGAACGGTGTCTCGATCGAGCAGAACTGATCTATAAATAGGTTTTTGCAAGGTCGGCGAGTTTGCCGCCGTCCTTCACGCCCTGTCTGTAGAGCTGAATGATGACCGCACCGATCCGTTCGGCCTCCGGCGTCGTCCTGGCGAGGCCGCGTTCGTCGCAGACCTTGTCGAGGACCTGCGAAAGCAGATCGAGATCTTCCGAAAATAACGGCAAATCATGCGGATGAATTGATGATCGTAACATCACGCCGCATCTCCTCCGAGGGCAAACGCATCCACGCTTGCATCGCCGGCCGCCCTCCGCAACCGACCATAAAGTGATTATGCGCGAGGGTCTGAACTTTAGCAACTACGCAAATTCTTGTGGAACAAAATTATGGAACAAAATTTTATCCCGCGCGTTCTGGCCGCGTTTGGTAGCAGGAATCAGTGAGTGCAGACGTGAGTGAAAAACGCTTTCCCTCCCCCGTTCGGGTCGTTTCTCCAAACAGCAGCCTGATCGTTTCCACCGTCTGGGAGGCCGTCGAATATCTGAAGCGGTGGCCGAGCAAGCGTGGGCGCGATTATCGCGTTGCGCGCCAGCACTGCCTGGATGCGCTCGATGGACTGCGCAGCCCGCGTGCAGCACAGGCTTCCTTCATCACGGCAGCGAAAACGGCGGGATTGCTGGTGTAAGATCGTCAGCTGTTGCGTCCACCGCCGGCAGCGATGAGCTGAGGATGGACGGAGCCTTCCATGATCACCTTGGCGGTAACCTCGATCACCTGCTCCTCGGCGAGCTCGGCAAGCGCGAGAGCGACATCGCCTTCCGACCAGCCGGCTTTGACGGCCTCGTCCGACAGAGCCTGGAACGCGCTGGCGAGACTCTGCCTGCAAGTTAGATTGTGCTTCATATCCGCCATGCTCGACTAGGCTATCTGTGACAGGGATAATGTTAATCTACACATATTCACGAGAATGCGAAGAGGCTTCAGGTTTTTTTCAATCCAAATTTGGGTTGTTAACTTCCAAACTGGGTATAACCTTAACAAAAGACAACAAATACCACCTCTCCCAACTGAGGCAGTACCAAAAAGAACTAAAGGATTTATTTGCGATGCACCTTCAAAGGGTATTTCATCGCGTTATTTAGTTTAAATGGTCGAACCGGTCGGAGCCGGATGCAGCGGCCCTTTGAACCACGAGAATGCGGCAAACCTGAACGCGGGCCGTTTTCAGCATCTTCAGGGCACCCTGTCAATCAGCTTCGGGATCCGGCGGGCGAGCGTCGGGCGTGCTGGAGAATGTCTCGCGCTGTCGGTACTGCCAATCGGCAGTGACGCTTAGTCGCCACGAACGCCTTCGGCGTTAATCACCGTAATACCACAACGACACCACACTCCCGTCAAAGTCCGCCGTACCATTGGCGGCTCACTTCTTCAGGTTTTCAGGAGGTAAAATGTCTATCGAACTGGACGCTACTACATATATACACGCCAAATCGGCGACCGCCCATTCCTATATTCTGCCGGCCGTTGTCGATGTTCTCGAGAACAGTTTCCAGGAGGCAAAAGAAACGGCGGTCTTCGACCTCGGTTGCGGCACCGGCGGTGCTGCCGCCGTGCTTGCCGAAAAAGGGTATGACGTCGTCGGCGTCGATCCCTCGAAGGACGGCATCGCCAAAGCGAGAACGGCCCACCCCGATCTTCCACTGGAAATCGGTTCCGGTTACGAAGATCTTTCCAGTCGGTACGGGACCTTCGATGCGGTGATCAGCCTTGAAGTGGTGGAACATGTCTATGATCCCAAGGCTTTCTCGACGACTATTTTCGACCTGGTGAAGCCTGGCGGCATCGCGGTCGTATCGACGCCTTTCCACGGCTACTGGAAAAATCTGGCTTTGGCCGTGAGCGGAAAGATGGACGACCATTTTATGCCTCTGAAGGACCATGGTCATATCAAATTCTGGTCTCCCGGAACGCTCAGCACGCTCCTGGTCGAAACAGGCTTCGAAGACGTCGACTTCGAATATGTCGGGAGAATTCCGCTGCTGGCAAAATCGATGATCGCAATCGCTCAGAAACCGCACTGAAAGCGGTCGAAGGCCCGCCGCCGTTTTGCAATGGGGGTTACGCCTCACCTGCGACATGAACAAATGACATTTTCGTTCGGGACGTTCGGCTCCCGCTTCAGCATTTCTGCCTATGTCTCGTTCCGCTTTCCGCCGCCAGCGGGACGAAGAAAGTGACATTCTGACTGGGATTTCAAGGGGATAAATGGTCGGGGCGACTGGACTCGAACCAGCGACCCCTTGACCCCCAGTCAAGTGCGCTACCGGGCTGCGCTACGCCCCGACCTGCCGAAACGGCTTGTTTCGTTTAGTTTTTCAGCGCGTGCAATGCAAGCGGAAAAACCTTACCTTCAACAAAAAGGAGGCGGTTTGCGCGAATGGTCAGATCGCCGCGAGCGTCAACCGGCCTTCGGCGGTTTGACTCGGCTGCCAGGCCTGGTAGTTGGCGATCGAAAAATGCGGTGTTTCGAAGGGCGTAGCGTGGGTTTCGGTGATGACGGTGACGTCGGCGCCGGCGGCCTCGCCGGCGAGGATGCCGGCGACCGCATCTTCGAAGACCAGGCATTTTTTCGGATCGACGCCGAGGCGACTTGCGCCGAGCAGATAACCTTCGGGGCTGGGCTTGCCTGATTTGACCTCTTGGCCGCTGACGATGACCCTCGGCATCGGGATGCCGGCGGCTTCCATGCGGCGCCTGGCGAGCTCGATCGGCGCCGAAGTGACGATTGCCCATCGGCCCTCAGCGATGGCGGAGAGGAAGCGGACGGCGCCGGGGATCTCGACGATGCCGGAGACATCCTCCATTTCCTCGGCGAGCAGCAGATCCGCCTCATGGGCAGGATCGACGCCGGGCAGGCCGAGCCCGCGGATCACATCGGAGGCGCGGATGCCGTGGATCGTCTTCAGGAAGACCTCCGGCTCGAAGCCGTGGCGCCTTGCCCATTCGCTCCAGACGCGTTCGACGACCGCAATGGAATTCAAGAGCGTACCATCCATGTCGAAAAGGAAGGCGTCATAGGATCTGTCGAGGATGTTATGGAGAGCGGGCACGGGCGTTTCCTTGCGTGTCCACAGCGCCGCGCGTCTTTAAAGACGCACAAAGGGACGCTGCGGTATTTTGAAGCTACGCAGGCGACTAGCGGAGAGCGGAAGCGGCGTCAACGTCAGTTGTTGGTGTCTGGATGCGTGACGTTGCGGACGTCGGCAAGACCGCGGGCCGCGTCGCGGCTGCCGGTCGCGGCAGCGGCTTCGAAGATACGGGTCGCATCGCCGTACATTTTGAGATTGAGGTAGCAGTAGCCGCGCAGAACCATCAGGTCGATGCGTTCCTGCTGCAGCCGGGCGCGCTGATCGAGATAGATGAGGGTTTCGCGGTAACGTCCGGCGTCGAAGGCTGAAAGCGCCCGGTCGGCGAGGATCGCCACCTGAAGCTCGGCGGCCCGCTGGCGGTTCTGCGGCGCCTTGGTGGCCGCGACGGCGGCATTGCCGGAGAGGCCGGCGCGGAGATAGGCAAGGCTCTGGCCGTAGGCTGCATCTTCACGGACCTTGCGGGCCGGGCTCTGCAATGCCGCCTCGAAGGCCGAGATCGCCTCCATCGGCCGGTTGATATCCATCAGGCACCAGCCGCGCGACAGCGCGTCGGCCGGCTTAAGCTGCCCCGCATCGATGGTCGTCGAGCAGCCGCGCGTCTGGCGTGGACCGCGCGGGACGGTCACCGTGTCCATCGCCGGTCTCGCCGCACGAACGACCACTTCCGCACCCGGCTGCAGGGTCACGCGGCGTTCTGCCGGAAGCGGCTCGGCCGGGGGACGCTGCGTCGGCTGAGCCGCCGGTTGCTGTGCGGCAAGCGCCCCCTTCTCCGGCGGCGGCGTAACGGCATTCGGTATCAGGGAGGACGTGTCTTCGAGATTGGTGATTCGGCTCGACCGGCCGGCCCAGGCGCGCTGGAGGTCGAGCACGCCCTTGCGGTCGCTCAGTTGCTCGCGGGTGATGACAAGGCCATAGGCGGACGGTTCGTCGTCGGGTTTCCAGGCAAGCGCCGTCTCGAACCAGCGCGCGGCGGTCTGGAACTGGTTGAGGGAGCGGGCATACCAGCCGAATTGCTGCGCCGTCGGCACATATTTCCGGGCGATGACCTCGCCAGCGATGCGATGCAGTACGTCTTCGGCCAGATCGGCCGGCGGCTGCAGCGCCATCAGGTTGGCGGTGGCGGCGAGATAGGTTGATGTCGCATCCTCGGAATCTGTGCGCCAGCGAAACATCACCTCTTCGGCTTCCTCAGGCGCCTTGCGGGCGATCAGCGCCAGCGCCAGCCCCTGCGAGGCGGCCGCCGAATCTTGCTTGGCTCGGGCGGCGCGGAACCATTTCTCGGCATCGGCATCATTGTTGCGGCGAAGCTGGTACCAGCCGAGCAGCAGCGCATCGGAGGCAAGCCCTTCCGTCTCGGCGAGTTTTTCGAGGCGGGCGAGATAATCTGGCGCGATGGCGAGATTCGGATCGTCATCGCCCTCGGCCATGAAGCGTCGGGCGAGGTTGTCGCGGATCGCGTCGAATTCCTTGCTGCCGTCTGCGGCAGGCCTTTCCAGCGCGAGCAGCGCCTGCATCGGCTGGTAGGCAAGCAGCGTCGAAGCCTTCTCGACCGTCGCCTGCCGCTCGGCCGGATTGGTGCAGTTCTTCAGGATATAAGTGTAGGCGTCCTGGCCGCGCTGCGCCCTCTCCGTCTGGATGAAGGCTTCGGCGACGCGCCAGAGAACATCGACCTCGCTGCAGGTCAGCAGGCTCGGTGTTGCAGCAGCGATATCGACCACAGTCGCATATTGCTTGAGGTCCGAAGCATTGACGAGGCGGGCACGGCCCTCGGCGACGTCAAGCCGGTCGAGCAGATCGGCCGGCGGCTGCCATCCGGCATCGGCTGCCTGGCGGTCGGCGACAACCTTGCGCAGTTCCGCATAGCGGCCATCGGAATAGAGCTGCCACATGGCCTCGAGCTGCTTGTCGCCATTCTGCGGCACGGCGAGCGGATCGGCCGGGGGAACCCAGTTAGGATAGAGCGCCTGAAGGCGGGAGATCTCGGCCTGCAGGCGCACCTTGTCGCCGCGGCGGGCGAAATAACGAAGCGCACTTTCATCGACGGCAGGCTGCGGCGCCGCGGCCGCCTGTTGTGGTGCCGGCGGCTCGGAAACGATGGGGGGTGTGACTGGTGCCGGCTGAGCGACCGTCTGAGCCGGCGGAGCAGCCGTCTGAGGTGCCGCAAGCTGCGGTGCTGCAGGCTGCGATGCAGCGGCATCCGGCTCGGACGTGTCCGGTGTTGGCGGCGGCGGGGAAGTGATCGCCTCTATCTTGTCGGCGACGAGTTGCGCATTGAATTCGGGATTGCCGGTAGGAGCATCGGCCGGCTTGATGCGGCCCATCATCATCAGCTCCGGCGCCGGCTTGCCGGCGGCCCCAAGGCCGAACTTTTCCTGCAGAGCGGCGCGATCTTTCAGCCCGGTGACGAGGGTCGCCACCACGACTGCCGCTGAAACCGCCACGAGAGAAGACTTCACAGACACTCCGGATGCTTCTCCCCGATATAGGCCAGCCCCAGCAGCTGGAGCGTGGACGGATAATAGAGTGCGGGCGCAAATTGCAGGGCCGAGCCCGGCAGCTTGGTCCCATCGACAACACAGGCCACAACATCGTTGACAATTCGATAACCGGGATCCTGCAACACAGTCTTCGGCCGGCCGGTGGTCAGATCGATGGTGGCGGGAACACCGTCTTGCGACATCCCTTGTTGCAGGCGGGTCAACAGCGCCTTGTCGGTGACGCCGCCACGAGCGAGATAGAGCGGGATACGGATGGCGTTGTAGGCAAACTCGGCGTCGAAACCCTGCGCCGGCTGCGGCTGGCCGCTAAGACTCACCCATTCGGCGGGAAGCTTGCGCGGGCCGAACTGCATCGTCTTCAACAGCGTTAGGCCATCGTCCGACAGTTTTTGCCAGGCATCCGACGGAGCGAGCGCAGCCATCACCGGGATCGCCTCATAAATCCAGTAGGACGGGTTGACGACGGGACCGTCCTCACGGTCGCCAGCGGCAAAACCCTGGCTCCCTGGCAACAGGAGCGTGTGGCCGGCCGAGTGCACAACGGTTTCGGCAAGCAGCGCCTGCGCCATGCGGGAGGCGGCGAGGATATAGTCGTTGCGTTTCCACGCCGTGCCGGCAAGCGCCAGCGCATAGGCGATCAGCATGTCGCCATCCGAGGCGTTGTTGGTGTCCGTGACGTGCGGCTTGCCGTTCGGATCCCACTTCCAGACGGCCAGGCCATCGTCGCGCAGCAGCAGCTCGGTGCGGGTAAAATACCAGATCTGTTCGAAGTCGGCGGGGCTGGCTGCGAGATAGGCGAGCAGCATGCCATAGCCCTGCCCTTCGCTGTGGCTGATATTGCCGTTGCCGTTATCGATGATGCGGCCGGTCCCATCGAGAAACTTCGCCTTGTAGGCACTCCATGCGCCGGCATTGATCATCGGCTGCTGCGCAACGGCGGGCGCTCCCCCGGGAGCGAGCGCGACCGATGCCGCAAGCAGGAGTGCGCGCCACCGCCTCATTTCGACCGACCCAGTCTTCTGAGCATGCTTGACGTGGTGACCCCGATCAGCAGCACGAAGACGACCAGCAGGGAGGCATAGGAGAGGATATTCGTCGACAGCCAGTTGGCGGCGATCAGGCGGTAATTGGAGATCGACCAGGGTGTGGACGGCACAAAATCGAAACGGGTGACGGGCACGGTCTCGATCTTGCCTGTCTTGCTCGAATAGGTGGTGATGTGGCCTGATATCTGTGGCCAGTTCAGCTGCGCGGTCAGAACCTCCAGCCCTTCGCGCAAATCCTTTGCCGACGGCGCCGTCACCACCGTCCATGCACCGGCTCCCGCAGGGCTGGAGCCCTGGGCAACCAAGATCGTGTCGACATTGGACGGCGTGAAAACCTCCTCCGCGCCGGGCACGAATTGCAGCGAACTGCGGGAGATATCGAAATTGCGCGACACCCACTCGCGGAAGGCAGTGATCCGGTTGCGCAAGACACCGCCGCTGACCTTGGAATTCCACTCCTCGAAGGCCGTACCGGTATCGACGACGCCCGCCTGCGTATCCGCAACGGGACGCCACGAGGCCTGGCTCGCCGTGGCGATATTGGTCTGCGTCAACGCGGTTGCCGGCATCTGCGAGACGGAGCCGATGAAGATGGCATCGCGATCGCCGATCATATTCGGCGAGGCGACGGTTTCGACGTCGATCGGATGGCCGGCGGTGATCGCCATCTGGCCGAGCAGCGTGGCGGCGGCTGAAAGCGTATCGGCATCGACGCGGTCGATGAAGAGCGGCGTCGGCTCCGTGGCCCGGCCATAGGGATAGGCGGTGCCGGCCATTGCGGCCAGGTTCGGACGCTGACCGACGCGGGCGAAATCCGGAATCTGCAATTCGGACGTATCGAACAGGGCAAAGCGCGGGGTCGCGCCGGCGGTCGCGCCCGGCGCGCAAGCCGCATCATCCTTGGTCATCAGGATCGCCTCGATCGCCACCGAATTGAGACCGGGCTTGAAGTGCCGCATCGTCACGCGGATCGGCAGATGACGGAGAATGCCGCCTGATGTCGTGGTGATCGGCACGGTGGAGGCGATGTTGTCGTTGACGTAGATATCGATGTGGCTGCCGGGCATCACGTTATCGGTATAGGCGGCGTCGAGCAGCACCTTCGCCTCGCCATAGGCATTGGCATAAAAATCGGCCGGCACGGCGATATTGAAACTGGTCCGCAGCCGCCGGCCGGAGAATTCGGTGGTCTTCACGCCGAGTTGAGACAAGGCGATGTTGGTATCGGAAAAGACCAGCGGCGCGTTCGGCGCGCTCCAGCGCTCGGTGGTCAACACGTCGCGGCGGATATCTGAGGACCGGTCTGTCGGCGAGACGATGGTATCGATCGCCGAGGAGACCGCCTGCCAGGAGGGGCCGCTGATCAGAAGCACCGGCGAGCCGCTGCGCGGATCGGTGGCGAAAGCGGCGAATGCCGCGCTTTCGGCACCGGGCGGCAGGCCGGGAAAGAGCGGCCGCAATTCCGCTGCGGTACCGACGAGCACGCTGAGCTTGCCGGGCCTGACGGCCGGAAGCGAGGTGGTGCTGAAGGCAAAGATCTGGTTCGGCATACTGCTCAGCACCGACAGGCCCTGCGCCAGTCGCAACAGCGGCTTGGTGGTTCCCGGCTGCTCCAGCGCCGGGACGACGATGTCGAACTCGGTCTTGCCAGCGCCGTCAACGCCGATGGCGCGGATTGCATCGGCGCTCGACAGCTGCGCGGCATCGCTGCCGGCAAAGCTCAGATAGGTTCCGGCCGGATCAATGTTCGACCACAGCTCATAAGTGGACTGGATGCTGCAATCGGTGCGGTGGCGCTGGTTGGCTTCAAAGGTGACAAGATTGGCGCCGGGCTGCAGCAAACCGGACGGAACCTCGAAGGTGACGGTCGATGGGCCATCCGGCGAGCCGACACGCTGCTGGCCGATCGGGCGGTTGTTGAGATAGACGGTCAGCGCCGAGGCCTCAGGCGCGACGACGATCGCATTCTGGTAGGCGAAGGTAAAGCTTGCCTTGGCCGCCGCCTGTTCCGGCGTCAGATAGACCGACCATGACCGGCGATCGTATTCGCCGCCGAGACCAAGTTTCGAAAAGGGCACGACATAGCGACGGACATCGCCGGAGCGCGGCGGCGCAGCGGTATTTGCCGCCGCGGCTGGCTGGAGCGCGGGCGCCGCCGGTTGCGGCTGGACGGCGATCGTCGGAGGAACAGGAGCAGCCGGAGCTGCAGGTGCGGGTTTGACGGAAACCGGAGGCGTGATGGGAGCCGGCGCAGGGGCTGTCGGCGGCGTCGGTGGTGTCAACCTCGGGGTAACGGATGCCCCGGGCGGCCGCTCGCCGGACATGTCGAAGGGCGCCGTCTGCGCCTGGGCGAAGGCGGAGGCATTCAACAGGAGAAGCGAGGCAGCGACGATCTTTCTCATCCGGCGTTGACCTTTGCCGCCTTCTGCTGGGCTTCCCTCTCCGGCCGCATGCTGCGGAAGAAGTAAATGAGGCCGCGGCTCGTCTGGTAGAGCGACAGGCCGAGGAACCAGATGGTGCCGCGGATCAGGCCCGGATTGCGACGGCGCGAGGCCTGGAACTCTGTCCACTGATCGGAATTGGCAAACATCAGGTCGGCGATCAGGCGATGGTCGAGCGCGCTTTTCGGCACGTACTGGCAGCCGACATTGCTGATGTCGCCCGACGGCTCGATGTTGCGGACGATGAGCGGCAGGGTTTCCAGTTCCGCGCCGCTATAGGGCCGGAAGCGGATCTCTCCGAGTGCGCCAACCAGCATCTCGTCGAGCTGCTTGTTGAAGATGTGAAGCCTCGCACCGTGGACGGAAACGTCCTCGATCGAGGCCGCGTACCACTTGCCGCTGACGCCGAATTCGCAGCGCCGGTTGACGCGGACGCGGCGGGACAAGGCGCGCTCGCCGCGCTCCGACACGACGCCCAGCGCGCAACCGGCCATGATCAGGTTGATGACATTCCATCCGCCGACGACGAGCGTGACGTCGGCCTTATAGGGCTCTGCATAGATCTTGTAGATGGTGATGATGAGCGCGACGATCTGCACTGCAAAGATGACGAAGAACGGACGGCTGATTTCCGACAGACGGCTGACGGCGATCGATTCGTCCTTGGCGGTGACCTTGAAGGTCGGTTTCCTCGGATTGAGCATGACGGAGACGACGGCCGGCAGCAGATGCACGGTCTGGACATATTCGTAGAGCTCGGAAATCCAGGGCCAGCGGAACGACCCGTAGAGGTAGTTCTGCATCATCAGATTCACCAGCATATAGGCCAGCGTATAAGCGAGGAACTCACCGCCCGAGGCGGTGAAGATTTCCAGATCGAAGAACAGGTAGAAGAGCGGCGCAAACAGGAAGATCGTGCGCGGGAATGGGAAGAGCCAGAAAAGCGTGGAGGACATGTAGCAAAAGCGCTGCGGGATCGTCAGGCCGCGCTTGAGAAGCGGAAAGCGGAAGCGCAGGATCTGCATCATGCCCTGCGCCCAGCGGCTGCGCTGGCCGATGAAGCTTGCGAAAGTGGCTGGCTGCAGGCCGGCGATCAGCGGCTTGTCGACATAGATGCTGTTCCAGCCGCTGCCGTGGAGCGCCAGCGCCGTCTCGCAATCCTCGGTGATGCTGATGCCGGAAAAGCCGTTCTGCGATTCGAGCGCCTTGCGGCTCAAAACTGCGGCCGAGCCGCAGAAGAAGGCGGCGTTCCATTTATCGAGGCCGCGCTGGATGATGCCGTAGAACATCTCGTTCTCGCTCGGCATCTTGTCGAAGGTGCGCAGGTTGCGCTCCAGCGGATCGGGATTGATGAAGAAATGCGGCGTCTGGACGAGGAAGAGCTTCGGATCGTCTTCGAAGTAACCGACGGTCTCCAGCAGGAAATCGCGGGCCGGCGCGTGGTCGGCATCGAAGACGGCGATGAGTTCGCCGGTCGAATGTTTCATGCCGTTGTTGAGATTGCCGGCCTTGGCGTGCTCGTTGCGGTCGCGCGTGAGGTAGTGGACATCGAGATCGTCGCAGAGCTGCTTCAGCTCGATATGGCGGGCAGCCGCCGCCTGGGCTTCGAGCAGCTTGCCGGAATTGCGCTTCTGCAAGGTGCCGCCGTCGTCGAGCAGCCAGACATGCAGCTTCTCGGCCGGATAATCCATGGCCTTGGCGGCGGCCAGCGTGTTTCCCAGCAGGCCGGCATCCTCGTTGTAGGATGGGACGAAGACATCGACATGAGGAAGGCGCCCGGGATTGGCGGCACGCGAGGGGCGCGACGGCAACGGTGTGGCGACGATGAACAGGCTGAGCGCCAGCATCGCGACGCTATACATTTCGGCAAGATAGAGCAGCAGGCCGGGAATGAAGTTTTCCAACTGATTCAGAGGCGGCAGCGTATTGGTGGTGCGCCAGTAAACATAGCGCAGCACGATCGACGTGCCGAAGGCGAGCGCCACCAGGCGCCAGGTCCCCTCGCCCTTCAGAATCTTGATCAGCGCCATCACAGTCACGACCGTGATGCTGGTGATGAGCTGGGTCTGCAGGTTGACCGGCAGCGTGATCAGCACGATCATGCAGAGCGAAACCACGGCCCATATGATGACACTGCGGGCTTTGCGCATCGACGTTCCTTCGAAATTGCTTAACCGGGGCACCATCTGGCGCCCGCGGGCATGCTCATTATCGTCGGCAGGCGGCCGTCATGGCCGCGTCGCCTATGCAGTCCGGCGAAGGCACGGTGACGCCGATCGCCCTTACCGATTGTTCGATTGGCGCAGCGGCCACAGCCGGCCTTGCGCTCGTCTGTGGCGCCTCACCCGGCAGCGGCACGCGCGGGCCGATGGGTGCCGGCACCGCTGCCACACCTTGAGCCGGTTGCGCGGCCGAGGCGCTGCGAACGGCAGCGGCCCGCGGCCGGCTGACAATGGCAGGCGCCGGCTCGTAGCCGATCGGCATCGGGCTGGCGCGGTAACCGCCCTCGTCGGGATAGATCGGCACACCGGTGCGCCCGAGTGCAGCATCGGCGGGCGGCGGATTGCCGTAAGGGTTCCAGATCTCGCCGTCGAAGGTGCCGGTGACGGTGTAGCCATAGACGATGCCAAGCAGCTGGCGCTCGCTCGCTCTCGCATCGCAAAGGCGCAGACGCAGCTGGATCATGCCGAAATTACGCGCCTGGGTATTGGCGTTGGTGCTCGAGCGGATCTGCTGCCAGGCATAGAGGCAGGTGTCGCCGGCACGGCTGCGGCCGGAGGCATAGCCGAAGGGGCCATAGGCGTTCTGCAGGAAGGTCGCCGAGGTCGCCATCGGCACGCCCGGGGTCGAACGGGCCACCTCGCGGGCAATACCGCTCTCGTTGATCATGCTGAAGCCGGCATTGCCAGCGCCGGGATTGGCTCCGGAACCGCCGAAGAATTGGACCTTCAGCGAATTCTGACCGGGCACGGAGGATGAGGTAAACAGCGAGATCGTCTGCTCGACGCCGTTGCCACGTTTGCGCTCGACGACGCTGACGATCGACGGGCCGCCCGGCGGCGGCAGGACCAGCGCCTTTTCAGGTGCCACGGTTTCCGGCGCGGAAGGCTGGCGCACACCGCCTGTCGATGTGCAGCCGGCCATCATGCCCGCCACGGCCACCAGCAATATCGTCTTTCGCAAGCGCATGTATCGAGCCGCCGCAATCGTCTTTCTAGAGATCCATTCGCAAGCCGAAACGCGACGGATCGTCGAATCAACGACCGGTTGGTCGTCCGTTCAGAATAAACGTCCAACATGGTTAGCGAAAAGTAAACAAGCGAGCTCTAACATCACCATCTGGACTCTTTTCGAGCGCTGTTGAGACAGCTCAACCGTATGATGCAAAAATTAATTTAGTAACAACTTAAATGCTCTCATTGCGTCTGTTACTGCTGTCGCGAAAAGCCCGCGGGGAACTATGCCGCATGGCCAGCGTTGCCTTGATGTCTCAGGTTGGAAAAGGAGAAATCCCATGCGCAAGACCATGCTGGCTGCGGCCGCCATGCTGACCATCAGCTCCGCCGCCTTCGCGCAGAGCACTGTCATCATCACCGATCCCGCACCGACCGGCTCCGTCGTATTGCCCGGCGAGGTGCGCACCTATGTGATGGAGCAAAACACACCTTCCGTCGTCTATGATGGCGATATCGCGGTCGGCGCGACGCTGCCCGATACCGTCGAAGTGCATACCGTGCCTGATATCGACGGCTACGGCTATACGGTCGTCAATGAGCGGCGCGTGATCGTCGAACCGAAAACCCATCGCATAATCCAGGTCCTGGAATAACGCGGATAGAGAATTGCGGACGTGCGGCTGTATCCCGGCTTCACGTCCGCTCGTCTCCCACCCTCACCGCGACATTCAGAAGTTCGCGGATCTTGTGAGCGAGCTGCTCCAGGCTGAAGGGCTTGGCAAGCAGGGAAACGCCGTGATCGAGCACACCATTATGGACGATGGCGTTGCGGGTGTAGCCCGTCGTATAGAGGATCCGGATCGCCGGCCATTTTTCCTGGACGATATCGGCAAGCTGGCGTCCGCTCATCTGCGGCATGACGATATCGGTGAAGATCAGGTCGACTGCCGCATTCTGCTCCAGAAGCATAAGCGCCTCCATGCCGCTAGCCGCCTGCAATACTGTGTAGCCGAGTTCATGCAGGCTTTCGGCAGTCATGGTGCGGACGTTCTCATCGTCCTCCACCACCAGGATCGTATCTTTGACGCTGCCCTGAGGGAGCGGCTGGGCGCCAGCGACGTTCAACCGGGCATCCGCCGTACCGACATGACGGGGAAGATAGATCTTCAACGTCGTGCCCCTGTCGATCTCTGAATAGATCTTGATGTGGCCGCCGCTCTGCTTGATGTAGCCATAGACCTGGCTGAGGCCGAGACCGGTGCCTTTGCCGGGTCCCTTGGTCGTGTAGAACGGATCGAAGGCGCGGTCGATCACCTCCGGCGACATGCCGGTGCCGGTGTCGGTGATGCTGATCATCACATATTGGCCTGCCTCGACCTCCGAATGCATGCGCGAATATCGCTCGTCGAGTTCGGTATTGGCGGTCTCGATCGTCAGATTTCCACCGCCCGGCATGGCATCGCGAGCGTTGACGGCAAGGTTCAGGATGGCATTCTCGAGCTGGCTCAAATCGGCAAAGCTCGGCCAGAGACCGCCGGCAAGCACGGTCTCGATCCGGATGTGCTCGCCGAGCGTGCGCCGCAGCAGCTCCGACATACCGCCGACCAGCTTGTTGAGGTCGATCACCTCCGGGGCGAGCGGCTGCTGGCGCGAGAAGGCGAGAAGACGCGCAGTCAGCACCGCCGCTCTCTGCGCACCATCTCTGGCGTTCTGGATGGAGTATAGCAGGCGAGGATCCTCGCTGCCGGTCAGGCGCCGCTGGGCGAGATCGAGGTTGCCGATGATGATCGCCAGCATATTGTTGAAATCATGGGCGACACCGCCGGTCAGTTGGCCGATCGTCTCCATCTTCTGCAACTGGCGGACCTGCGCCTGAGCGGCGGCATTCTCTTCCATCTCGTGCCTGAGTTCGGCAGTGCGCTGGGCCACTGTCTGTTCGAGGCGTGTGTTGAAGCTGTTGAGCTCGTTGCGAAGGCGGCTCTGCCTGCCATGGGCGATGATGATCATCTCCATCAGCCCGACGATGATCACGGCATTGATGAGATAGGTGGAAAGGCCGACCCATTGACCGGCGGTGGCCGGCCAGAAAACATTGTGCGGCTCGACGAAAAACTGTTGGACAATGAAACCGGCAACCAAGGTCGCGACAAAGCCCGGCCCGGCGCCGCCTATGAAACTCGCGAGCAATATCGCCGGAAGGAAGCTCAGGAAGGGAAATCCGGAGAGAGTGTCGCTGGCGGCAAGCCTCAGAAGAAACGTCAGGCCAACGAAGGCAATGGCCAGCGGATATGTATAACCCGGCCTGTGACGCAGCCAATCCGTGGCACTCAGCAAATCCATTCGACACCCCTTTTTACAGCGCCACGCGTCTTTTCGAGAGCGGCAAAAGACGCTGCAACACTTTGAATTGCTGCATAATTTTGTCCATAAATCGATTCCGATTTAAGGAATTATGCAGGAGCCGTTGCAAAGACGGCATTCCAGCTTTTGCACATCGAATTTCAACCGGCAATATGCTGTTTCTCGCACTGCCGGCCATGACGTCTTGACGAGCCGTGCAAGCAGTCCACATAAACCTCCATGCCTAAAGCGTGTCGCATCTTTCGGATTCGCTCCTTGCGCTTTAGGTCTTTGTTTTTACGCATGTCGTTATCGCAAAACCGCTGCACACTTTTGCGCGACATGCTTTAGCAAGGGGGCAATGGGTGAACCGGATCATGAAAGACATATTCATCGTCGAAGACGACGCACTGATTGCCATGCTGCTCGAGGACATGCTCGCCGATCTGGGCTACCGGGTCTGCGCCAGCGCGCCCGACCTGGAACGGGCGCTGAAAGCCGCCAGGGATACGGAGTTCGACGCGGCCATACTCGACGTCTCGCTTGCCGGGCAGAGTTCGCTGCCGGTCGCAAAGCTGCTCGACGAACGCGGAAAACCCTATCTCTATGCGACGGGATACGGCACGCCGCCTGATGGCAGCAGCCCAAGCACGCTGCCCGTGCTGCAAAAACCCTTCCAACTCAGCGAACTCGAACAGGCGATGAAGCGGCTTACCGAAGCCTGACTTTCCTATTCAGCGCACCTGATCGAGCAGACGCTTGCATTCCAGGAGGTCGTAGAGCGCCTCCTGCAGCAGCGCCCTGTCTTCCTTGCCAACGCTCGATTTGCCGATCGAGACTTCCTGCTCGTCGTCTCCGGCGACAAAATTGAAGAACCGGCGGGTGATCGGCGGCTTGGCGCGGCCGACGATCTGGTCTTCATCGGCCATGCCGACGCGCGGTTCCCCGGCACCCATGTCCTGCACGCCCGACGCGAGCGCCTCGACGCTGGCGAGATCGCCATGACCGACCGATATGACGAACTTGTTGCCGTTGGTCTTCAGAAGTTTCTGCACACCCTTGATCGTATAGCCATGATCATAGAGCAAATGCCGGATTCCCTTGAGGAGATCCACATCCTCCGGCCGATAGTAGCGACGGCCGCCGCCGCGCTTCATCGGCTTTATCTGGGGAAAACGCGTCTCCCAGAAGCGCAGCACATGCTGCGGCAGATCAAGATCGTCTGCGACTTCGCTGATGGTGCGAAAGGCATCGGGGCTCTTGTCCAACGTCATACTGCTACGCGACCTCGCGGCTCGATCCTACGGCGACTCATCATATTTCAACGGTTTGGCGCCGACAATTCAAGTCATGTCTTGACGTTGCACACAAGGATGGAGAGCGCGAAGGAGAAAAAAAGCCGTTTCCGAAACGGGAAGCCGATTATCAGGGAGCCGGATTCAGCGGCTTCAGCTTGATCTTGCGAGCGACATGCGACTTGAGGATGCGTGTCTTCAACACGTTCGACGCCTTGAAGGTCATGACCCGGCGGGGGGAAATCGGAACCTCCTCGCCGGTCTTCGGGTTGCGGCCGATCCGCTCGTTCTTGTCGCGCACCTGGAAGGTGGCGAAGGAGGAAAGCTTGACGGTTTCGCCACGCACGATGGCGTTGCAGATCTCGTCGATGACGGTTTCGACCAGTTCCGCAGATTCGGTCCGGGAAAGCCCAACCTTTCGGAAAACGGATTCCGCCAGGTCTGCTCGCGTCACTGTTTTTCCGGTCATGGTTTCCCCGCCCATACAAAATATTTTGTGAAATCGCACGAAGAGTATTTGTCTTGCGCCTTACGGTCAAGCTCTTGTTCGCCGCCAGTTTTTTAGGATTCGTGCCTACCAGCGCAGCAGAACCGCACCCCAGGTAAAGCCGCCACCCATCGCTTCGAGCATCACCAGGTCGCCCTTCTTGATGCGGCCGTCGCCGGCAGCGGTCGCAAGCGCCAACGGGATCGAGGCGGCCGACGTATTGCCGTGCAGGTCGACGGTGATGACGACCTTCGCGGCATCGATGTTCAGCTTCTTCGCCGAACCGTCGATGATGCGGCGATTGGCCTGGTGCGGTACCAGCCAGTCGAGGTCATCGGCTGTAGTACCGGTCGAATCGAAAGCCGCCTGAATGACATCGGTGATCATGCCGACGGCATATTTGAAGACCTCGCGGCCTTCCATGCGCAGCTTGCCGACAGTGCCCGTCGTCGACGGCCCGCCATCGACATAAAGCTTTTCCTTGTGCGAGCCGTCGGAACGCAGATGTGCGGTCAGCACGCCGCGATCGGCAGTGGTGCCCTCGCCTTCGGTCGCTTCAAGTATGATCGCGCCGGCGCCGTCGCCGAAAAGCACGCAGGTGGTGCGGTCGTTCCAGTCGAGAATGCGCGAAAAAGTTTCGGCGCCGATGACGAGAACGCGCTTGGCAAGCCCGCCGCGGATATAGGCATCCGCGGTGGTCACCGCATAGACGAAACCGGTGCAGACAGCCTGGACGTCGAAGGCGAAGCCGTGGCTCATGCCGAGCCGGTTCTGGATGTTGACCGACGTCGCCGGAAACGTGTTGTCAGGCGTCGAGGTGGCACAGATGACAAGATCGATATCGGCAGGCGTCAGGCCGCCATTGGCAAGCGCTGCGCGCGCGGCCGCCTCGCCCAGCGACGCCGTCGTTTCATCATCACCGGCGACATAACGCTGGCGGATACCGGTGCGCTGGACGATCCATTCGTCTGATGTGTCGACGATGGCCTCCATGTCACGATTGGTCATCACGCGCTTCGGAAGTGCGGCTCCGAACCCGCGAACCACTGAACGGATCATCTTTGATTGAACCCCATCGCTCATGCTGCTTCCGGGCCCATCGGGGGCAGCCGCTTGGCATGATATTTCTTAAGATCGTTTTCTATTTTCTGATTGAGGCCGTTCTTGGCCATGTCGTAGCCGACCTCGATTGCGGCTGCGATGCCTTCGGCATTCGCCCCGCCATGGCTCTTGATGACGATGCCGTTCAGGCCGAGAAACACGCCGCCATTGACCTTGCTCGGATCGAGCTTCTCGCGAAGCATGTCGAAGGCGCTTTTGGCGAAGAGGTAGCCGATACGGGCGAGCAGCGTGCGCGACATGGCGGCACGCAGATATTCGCCGATCTGCTTGGCGGTGCCTTCGGCGGTCTTGAGCGCGATATTGCCGGAAAATCCCTCGGTGACAACGACGTCGACCGTGCCCTTGCCAAGGTCGTTGCCCTCGACGAAGCCGGAATATTCGAGCGAATCGATGTTCGCCTCGCGCAACAGACGGCCCGCCTCCTTGACCTCCTCCTGGCCTTTCATCTCCTCGACGCCGACGTTGAGAAGGCCGACCGTCGGACGTTCGACCTCGAAAAGCGCGCGCGCCATGGCGCCGCCCATCAGGGCAAAATCCATCAGCTGCTGCGCATCGGCGCCGATCGTTGCCCCGACATCGAGCACGATGCTTTCACCCTTCAGCGTCGGCCAGATCGCGGCGATCGCCGGACGCTCGATATTGGCCATGGTCCGCAGACAGAATTTCGCCATCGCCATCAGCGCGCCGGTATTGCCGGCCGAGACCGCGACATCGGCGTCACCCGTCTTCACCGCCGCGATCGAGCGCCACATGGTGGAGATGTAGCGGCCACGGCGTAGCGCCTGGCTCGGCTTCTCATCCATGGCGACGGCAAGCTCGCAGTCGTGAAAGATCGATTTTTCCCTGAGCTTCGGAAACTTGGCGAGAACCGGATCGCACTGTTCCTTGAGACCGTAGAGAACGAAGGAAATATCCGGATGCCGATCCAACGCCTTGGCGGCGCCGGGGATGACAACCTGGGGACCAAAGTCGCCACCCATGAGGTCGAGAGATATTCTGATCACGCGTCCCTGATCCTTCTTTTCGCCGAGGGCGAAATTTCGGCCAAAATACCGGTTTTGGCGTCGCTTACAACTGAATTGTGTCAAATGCCAGAGGGGCTTCAGTCCTTTTTCCAGTCCTTGAGGGCTGCGAAAGCGGAGGGCTTTTTGTCGTCCTCGCCGCTGTCTTCGACATGGCCTGAGAATTCGATACCCTGCTTGCGCGGATAGGGATCGATCGCCAGAGCGGCGAATTCGGCAACCACCTCGCCGGCGTCGATCGTATCGCCGACAAAGTTCTCGGGCAGATCAGGACCGTCGGGATCGAGCAGCATCTCGCCGGCGTCGTTGCCGGCCTGGCGGGCAAGCTTGGAGCCTTCCGGCACGAAGATCTGCTCGAAGCTCTCGTCGATGGCGGATTCGACCGGTTCCAGCGTCACGACGCAGGACTGGACGATCTTCGCCTGCACGCGGCCCTTGATGCGCACGCCGTCGCGCTTCCAGCGGGCAATCTGCAGATCGGCGCTGAGATCATCGACGGAGACGACGTTCCAGGTCCGAGCCAACGCCTTCAGTTCGCTGGCGTCGGCCTCGACATGGACCTCGACGGGGTTGGCCGAGATGTGGCCGACCTTGACTTGATAGGAGAAGGGAACATCGTCCCGATCATTCTGCATCGTTTCCTCCTTCAGATGACCGGTGGGCAGGCGACCGGCGGGAGCGTTGCCGAACCGGTGGCGATCAGCTCTTCGGCAACGGCGGACAGATGCGATTCTGCGGCCATCATCCATCCGGCGAGACCAGACATATCGGCCGGCGTCGCGGTTTCGGGGTAAATATTGCGCTGAAGGGCATGAGCCAGGGCTTCGGCATCGCCTGTGTCCATCGCCTTCGAATAGGCTTCGAGCCGGCCGTAAAACATACCGGCGAGCTTTTTCATCCGCTTCGGCACGCTGTTGTCGCCGATGCCGAGTTCACGGATCGAATAGTCGATATCCTGGAAGAAAGCGTCGACGATCTCCTGGGCG
Source organism: Rhizobium indicum (assembly GCF_005862305.2). Taxonomy (NCBI): domain Bacteria; kingdom Pseudomonadati; phylum Pseudomonadota; class Alphaproteobacteria; order Hyphomicrobiales; family Rhizobiaceae; genus Rhizobium; species Rhizobium indicum. The sequence continues at coordinate 973,897 of NZ_CP054021.1, forward strand.
ATTTCCTGGCCGCTGGTGGCGGAAGCACGGGTGCGGCGAAAAAACAGAATCATGGCGATCGAGAGCATCTCGAAACGGCCCATGACCGTATCCGGCACATTGAGCCGCTCGTAGAGTTCCGGCATGCGCGCAGCCGCCGCCAACGCCGCATATTGCCTGTCGACGATCGCCTGATTGTTGTTTTTCTTGCGGAAGAGCCCGAGGATCATTGTTTTTTCCGGAAATGCCTCATTCTTCATGCCGGCTGGCGTATGGCCTTGTTGCATGATTTCGAAAGCTGGTTTACCGAAGCAGGCGCGAATTGCAATGCCGATCATGGCCAGTTTCGGGACGACGCCTTCGATGCGTCAGCGAAGCGAATTCGGGAAATTCGACCCGGAATGGCCACAATGGTTTTGCAGGAGGAAAGCGTGCAAGGCCCAGAATGGCTGCTATCGACACTCACAGGGAGTAGATGTCGTTGAAGAAACGGTATTTCAAGTCTGACATGAAATTCTTCAGCAGTGCGGCCATTGCCCTCATAATTGCCTCCACTACCGCTCTCTCCGGTTGCCAGACCAGCACCGTTCTCAACGGCGGCTACGTCGCCGACCAGCAGTCGCTGAACCTTGTTCCGGAAGGCTCCAGCCGCGAGCAGGTGCTGCTTTCGCTCGGCACCCCGTCGACGACGGCGACCTTCGACGGCGAAGTCTTCTATTACATCTCGCAGCGGCGCACGCGTGCGGTCGCCTTCCAGAAACTGAAGGTCGTCGATCAGAGCGTTCTGGCGATCTATTTCGACAAGGACGGCGTCGTCAGCCGCCGCGCCAACTATGCGCTGCAGGACGGCAAGGTGTTCGACACGATCGGACGCGTCACGCCGACCGGCGGCAAGGAACTCACCTTCCTGCAACAGATGCTTTCCGGCGGCAGCGCCGCGAGTGCTGCCCGCAGCCTGTTCGGCGGCGGCGCCGGCGGCACGCCGCAGAACCCAAGCAGCCTGCGCTGATCGGACACGCCTTATACGAGGAACCCGCCGGATCGCTCCGGCGGGTTTTTTAATGATCGCTGCGTCAGCTTGAAGTGTGCCAAGCCGGCGCCGTTGTTTATCCGGCGAGAACGGCCAGCAGCAGAAGTGCGACGATATTGGTGATCTTGATCGCCGGGTTGACGGCGGGGCCGGCGGTATCCTTGTAGGGATCGCCGACGGTATCGCCGGTGACGGAGGCCTTGTGCGCATCCGAACCCTTCATGTGACGCACGCCGTCCTTGTCGACAAAACCGTCCTCGAAGCTCTTCTTGGCATTGTCCCATGCGCCACCGCCCGATGTCATCGAGATGGCGACGAAGAGGCCGTTGATGATGACGCCGAGCAGCGATGCGCCGAGGGCGGCAAAGGCGGAGGCCTTGGAGCCGGAGATGAGAAGCACGCCGAAATAGACGACGATCGGCGCCAGCACCGGCAGCAGCGACGGCACGATCATCTCGCGGATGGCGGCCTTGGTCAGAAGGTCGACCGCCCTGCCGTAATCCGGCTTTTCCGTGCCCTGCATGATGCCGGGCTTTTCCTTGAACTGACGGCGGACTTCCTCGACGATCGCGCCGGCCGCACGGCCGACGGCGGTCATCGCGATGCCGCCGAAGAGGTAGGGAATGAGACCTCCGAAGATCAATCCCGCCACTACATAAGGGTTGGAAAGATCGAAGGAAATTTCGCCGATACCGGCGAAATAAGGGAACTTGTCGCCATTCGCCGCAAAATATTTGAGGTCGTAGGAGTAGGCAGCGAAGAGAACCAGTGCGCCGAGACCGGCAGAACCGATGGCGTAGCCCTTGGTCACGGCCTTGGTCGTATTGCCGACGGCATCGAGCGCATCGGTGGATTTGCGCACCTCCGGCGGCAGATGCGCCATTTCGGCGATACCGCCGGCATTGTCCGTCACCGGTCCGAACGCGTCGAGCGCGACGATCATTCCGGCGATGCCGAGCATGGCCGTGACGGCAATGCCGGTGCCGAACAGGCCGCCGAGCTGGTAGGTGGCGAGAATGCCGCCAACGATGACGATCGCCGGCAGTGCCGTCGATTCCAGTGAAACGGCCAGGCCCTGGATGACGTTGGTGCCGTGACCGGTGACAGAGGCCTGAGCGATCGAAACGACCGGGCGCTTGCCCGTGCCGGTATAATATTCAGTGATCACGACGATCAGTGCGGTGACGACGAGGCCGATGATGCCGCAGAAGAAGAGGTTCGCGCCTGATATGTCGGCGCCTCCGACGGAGCCGATCGATCCCCAGCCGATGGTGAGCGAGGTGGCAGCGCCAAGACCGACGATCGACAGCAGGCCGGTGACGATGAGGCCCTTGTAGAGAGCGCCCATGATCGAGCCGTTCGAGCCGAGCTTGACGAAGAAGGTGCCGATGATCGAGGTGATGATGCAGGCACCGCAGATTGCCAGCGGATAGACCATCGCAGACTGGAGGATCGGCGCGCCGGCAAAGAAGATCGCGGCGAGAACCATGGTGGCGACGACCGAGACCGCATAGGTCTCGAAAAGGTCGGCCGCCATACCGGCGCAGTCGCCGACATTGTCGCCGACATTATCGGCGATCGTTGCCGGGTTGCGCGGATCGTCTTCGGGAATGCCGGCTTCCACCTTGCCGACGAGATCGCCGCCGACATCGGCGCCCTTGGTGAAGATGCCGCCGCCAAGACGGGCGAATATCGAGATCAGTGACGCGCCGAAGCCGAGCGCCACCAGCGCATCGATGACTTCGCGCGAGCCGCTCTCATGGCCGAGCCCGACGGTCAAGATCGTATAATAGATGGAGACGCCGAGCAGCGCCAGGCCAGCCACCAGCATGCCGGTGATCGCACCCGACTTGAAGGCGATGTCGAGGCCGGCGGAAAGGCTGACGGAAGCCGCCTGAGCGGTGCGCACATTGGCGCGGACGGAGACGTGCATGCCGATGAAACCAGCAGCACCTGATAGTACGGCGCCAATCAGAAAGCCGATCGCGGCCTCGCCGGAAAGAAGCAGCCAGGCTAAAATGAAAACAACAACGCCGACAATGGCAATGGTTCTGTACTGGCGCGTCAGATAGGCTTGCGCACCCTCGCGGATATAGCCCGCGATCTCCTGCATGCGGCTGTTGCCCTGATCGGCGGCAAGCACCGACCGGGTTGCCCAGGCGGCATAAACCACCGAGAGCAGACCGCATGCGATTACGCATAAAAGAATCGTCATTTCGCTCTTTCCTCCCATAGGCCGGAGCTCACTCCTTCTCCGGCAAATACGCCGCCGAATCGCCTTCCTCTCCACAGAAATGCCACAGCTAAGCGGTGCGGAGATTGCTTGGTCGATCACGTGGCGTCAAGACCGCAACGGGCGAAAACCATTGCGGTACGAAGAAAGACGTAGGGGGATTGTTTGGCGGCTAAAGACTTATTTCTTCGCCTCGCCGCGAACCTGCTTTGCGATGCGGTCGAGCACGGCGTTGACGAGCTTCGGCTCGTCGTCATCGAAGAACGCCTGGGCGATCTCGACATATTCGGTGACGATGACCGCCACCGGAACGTCCTTGCGGTCGGTGATCTCGAAAACGCCGGCGCGCAGGATGGCGCGCACTGTGCTGTCGAGGCGCGACAAGGCCCAATCATCCTGCAGAGCTGCGGCAATCAGCGGATCGAGGCGGACCTGATCGCGCACGACACCGGAGACGATGGAACGGAACCAGGCGGCATCGGCTTTCAGATAAGTCTCGCCATCGATTTCCTGACCAAGACGGTGCGCCTCGTATTCAGCCACGATCTCCAGAACGCCCGTGCCGCCGACATCCATCTGATACAGTGCCTGAACGGCAGCAAGACGGGCAGCGCCCCGCTGGTTCGCAGTCTTGACCGGCCGTTCCGTCTTGTCGTCGTTCATTCGTTATGCACCCAGTTTCTGCTTCAGCTCGATCATGGTCAGAGCTGCACGAGCGGCAAATCCGCCCTTGTCCTTTTCCGAGCGGCGCACGCGCGCCCAAGCCTGCTCGTCGTTTTCGACGGTCAGGATGCCATTGCCGATGGCAAGGGACTCGCTGACCGCAAGATCCATCAAGGCACGCGAGGATTCGTTCGACACGATATCGAAGTGATAGGTCTCGCCGCGAATGACCATGCCAAGGGCGACATAGCCGTCATAATGCGTTCCGCCATTGTCGTCTCCATCGAGCGACATGGCAATCGCCGCCGGAATTTCCAGTGCGCCGGGAACGGTGACGACCTCGAAGGTGGCGCCGGCCTCCGTCAATGCGAAGGTCGCGCCTTCGAGCAGGGCGTCGGCCATGTCGTCGTAGAAGCGGGCCTCAACGATCAAAATATGGGGAGCGGTCTCTCTCGACATGGTTCACCTTCGGTTGGCGGGACATTTACCCGCTCGGCAGCCCGCGGTCAAAACATGCCTTCGTCCGAATGGCAAGCAATTTCGCCCGATGCCGCAATGGGAAAGAGGAAATATCTGCAAGGGGATAGCCGCGCCCTGTATGCACGGCTGGGCAGGCCTCTGAAATCAGCTTTCCCGGACGCCTGGAAAGCGGCAATTCGAAGGCAGTTTTCATGAACAATTCTTAATGGATTTTCAGTGGCTTAACCCATTGAATCGCGAATGGGAGAACGCCAATTCCATGTCGTGACGCAGACGATCCCCTGCAACGACAGCCGACCGTCTAAGCAGATGAAAGGATACAAATCATGCACCGCGTTCTCACCATCACTATCGCTGCAACCCTCTCCTCCCTCGCCTTTGCCGGCGTCAGCCGGGCCGAAAGCCTTGGGATGAACACCCCTCAAGGCATCGAGCAGACGCTCAGGAGCTACCAGGGCAATGACTTCAATGTCCAGGAGGTTTACAACTGGCGCAACTTCGACGACGAGACGAGCGGCCCACACTCCGCACCGCAACGCTCCGGCCAGGCTATCCGCGGCATCCAGGCCTCGATCGACGCCAACAAGTCGCTTGCCCACCGGCTCAACAATGAGGGTGTCAATATTCGCAATGTCGTCAATGCCGAGCAGGCGGCCGATGGGAGCTTCACCTTCTACGTTCGTTGACGGCTCCAGCGCATACCCCGAAAATCGGATCGATTTTTGGGCTATGCGTGGGATTGGAAGCGATAGAGCGTCTTAGCGTATTGCACGCTCGGCGCTCAAAGCATGGGCGGCGGGCTCCTCTCCGCCCATGCCGGGGATTTCCGAGATAAGCATTGAATTTTCCGGCGCGATGATAGTTTCTCCTCCTGCAACAGGAGGACCATCATGACGACGGAAGCAAAAGCGGTGATCAATACCGCCGATCTCAAGCTCGACCACTGGACACAGGGCGAGCTCTATGAGAGCACCGACACCTCTTTCGGCGCGCTTCTCGGCCTGGCCGGTCTGGGCGTCAGCTACAACGAGGTACCGCCCGGCAAATCGAGCTGCCCCTTCCACAATCACCATGTCGAAGACGAGCTTTTCTATGTGATCGCAGGCGCCGGCGAATACCGCTTCGGCGATGCGCGCCATGCGATCAAGGCGGGCGACGTGCTCGGCGCGCCGGCGGGCGGACCGGAAACGGCGCACCAGATCATCAACACCGGCACGGCCACACTCGTCTATCTCGGCATCTCGACCATGGCGAAGACCGAGATCGTCGAATATCCCGATTCCGGAAAGTTCCTTGCCAAGACGAATAGAGACGGTACAGAAGCCAGGCGCTTCCGCCACATCGGGCGGCCGGAAGGCGACCTCGACTATTGGGACGGCGAGCCCGGCGCCTGAGGACGTGTTTTTTCACAAGGACCCATCGTGATCGATATTCCGACCCTCGAAACGGCGCGTCTGACGCTTCGCCCTCACCGCCTCGACGATTTCGACGCGCATGCGGCGCTGTGGGCGGACGAGGATGTCGTGCGCTTCATCACCGGCGCGCCATCGACGCGCGAGCAGAGCTGGAGCCGCATGCTGCGCGTTGCCGGCATGTGGCACCATATGGGCTTCGGCTTTCTCTCGATCGTAGAAAAGGAGAGCGGCCGCTTCATCGGCGAAGCAGGTTTCCTCGAAGCCCGCCGCGAGATGGAACCGTCGATCGAGGGGACGATGGAGCTCGGCTGGGCGCTGATGCCTTCAGCACATGGCCGCGGTTATGCCACCGAGGCGCTGACCGTCCTGATCGGCTGGGCGGAAACGCACTTCCCGGGAAAATCGATGAGCTGCATCATCAGCCCCGAGAACCAGGCCTCGCTGCGGGTCGCAGCCAAGCTCGGCTTCCGCGAGACGGCGCGCACGCAGTACAACGGCGAGATCATTCAGTTTTCGCGGTAGGGAATTCCACCAAGCGGGCAACATGGCGCGCGCCATTGCGGGCTTGCTGACATTTGCCGATATCGCCAACAGCAACAGCAAGTTTAAGCAAAAGGATATCGACGACCTCAGCTTGCGGCACCCGACTTCATCCCCGGATGGGTCCGGACTTCGCACCTGCTACGCGCAAGGAACGCGCTTTAGAGTCGTCACCTGACAAGAGGCAGAAACGCTTAGAAATACTGACGTCCGCTACCTTGGCACAAGTAGGCATTGACGGGCGAGCTGCGTGGTAATTACAGCCGGCAGAAACTCCCCATCCATAAGAGGCTGATCACAAATATGACCATTTTCATTGTTTGCCATAAGGATTTGCCGAGCTATCCTCCTCCCGAGGGCGCGAAAATCATATGGCTCAATTCTAAACCTCCTTTGGAAAACAAGGGAATGGATGTTATTGCCGGTTATGATTTTTTCAGCGAGCCGGAGGTGCTTCACGCGAAATTGTCAGGATCGCTGGGAACGCTAGTCGTCGCAAAAGTCGTTTCTGAAGAAACTGTAAAACCTCGCAACATTACCATCTGGCAGTATCGTAAATTTTTAACAAGACTAAAAATCGGAACGCCGTATCCCGAATATCCCGGCATGAATATAGCAACTTCAGAAGAAGTAGAAATCACAAGACCAGAAAATCCGGCGATTTTTTCAGAGGGTTTCTTTCTGCCTCGTCCATTGAATCTACATAACATATCGTATCACTATGCAGGCTGCCACAATATTGTTGACTTTTTCAGATATACGGCGTTTTCAGTCGAAGCAAATACTTTAACGCAAGCCGAAGCTTTGCATTTTTTTAATTCCGGCACTCTCGTTCCTGGAGGTATTGAGCTCGGCACATATCCGACGGACTGGTGGCTGGATACTTTTGTGCGCCTTGTGGCGCCGTCTCTTGAATTTGCGAAACGATATCAACCGTTTCAAGCCGAAGATCCCGTGCAGAAACGTGCGATCTCATTTTGCCAGGAGCGTCTGGGAAGCTATCTTCTAATCAAGCGGTTGGCCGAGCTCTATGGCAACAACCTGCCTGGGTTCTTGTTCGGAGATATGGCTACCGTATCAAATGATGGTGTCTATAAAACCGGCGTATAAACCGAGGTAATCCCAAACGTAGTATCGCAAGTCTTTGCGATACTGGCAGCAGAAGCGGCTGAGCGAGCAAAGCTGGCTAGAGAAAACTGACCTCGGATAGGTCGAGCTCCTGCAATCCCTCCAGGCTGACCAGCGAAAGTCCTGGAAACAGTGTGGCGCAAGCTTCACATCCAATAGTCGATACCCAAACCAGCCCGAATGCCGTTTCGTGAATCG